>NZ_JAFIBI010000001.1:4047763-4377316 GCF_017832975.1 Arthrobacter sp. PvP023 | reverse complement strand
TCTTCACCGTCCGCTCATTCAGGTCACTGCGGCACAGGAGCAGATTCGCCACGCCCACGGCCCAGACAGCAGGGATGCCCTCGTAGGCGCCTTCCGGGATCAGCACCCGGTCGTAGAAAGCGCCGTACTTGGTCCGAAGCGCCGGCAGCAGCGGGGAGAGGTCCAGGAGTCCGAGTCCGACCTCATGGTGGGTGGCGGAAATGGCGGCCGTGGGCACGCCGCCGGACCAGAACAGCGCATCCACTGACCCGTTCTGCAGCGCCGCAAGCCCCGCATTGAGACCGAGGTTCATTACCGTGACCGTCTTTTCGACCCTGGCGGCGGGAGTAGCTCCCACAGCCACGGAAGCCAGCCCGGCGGCCTCAAGCAGGCGCGGGGTAGTGAGTGACGTTCCTGAACCGGGCTCGCCCACAGCCACGGTCCTGCCGGCCAGTTCCGTGAGTTTACTGATGCCGCCGTCCTTCCGGACCACGCAGTGGACGTAGTTTTCGTACACTCTTCCGATGGCCGCGATTCCCACGTTCGACGGGCTGCCCGCCGGCATTTTCCGGGCTGCGGCATCCGCCAGCGCGACGGCGAACGTGGCCCGACCGCTCAGAAGCTGTTCCAGGTTGTCGAGGCTGCCACCGGTTGTCAGGGCTGAAGCACTGCCGGCCACGCCATGGCGCTGGATGGAGTCCGCCAGCAGCGCTGCAAATTCAAGATAGAAGCCTCCCGGCTCACCCCCGGCCACGGTCACGGTGCCTGGCTTATCATCTGCAGTGCAGGCGTTGAGGGCCGGGATGAGCAGTCCGGCCAGGCCGGCGGCCAGTCCGGCCTTGAGGGCCGCCCTCCGTGGCGGAAGGCTTCCGGCCAGGTCAGTCACGCCGGTCATGAAAAGGCCTCCGGCCCCGGCAGAGCCATGGCGCGCGGAAACTCGATGCGCGCGGTCAGGCCGTGCGGCGAGGTTTCGCTCAGCAGCAGGCGGCCCCCGTTGGCTCCCGCCAGTTTGTCCACAATGGTCATGCCCAGTCCGTTGCCGCGGATCGCCCGGTGCTGCGGGGAGCGCCAAAACCGGCTGGTGGCAGCAGCCCGTTCCTCAGCGGAAAGCCCTGGGCCGGCGTCGGAGACCTCTACGGCAACCGCGTCCGGCCGTACGCGGACGGCCACGGATATCCGGGCGCCGGCGGCGTATTTGATGGCGTTGTTGATCAGTTCCCCCACCATCTGTGCCAGTTCTGCGGCATTGCAGGCGATATGCACCGCCGGGTCCGGCGGATCCTCCAGCAGGATCGATGAGCTGCTGCGCCGCGCCGCAGGTCCTGCCCGTTCGGTTTCTTCCTGCAGGACAGGGTACGGATCAATGACGGTACGGAACCCGCGCGGAGGGGTCCCTTGCGGGCCTCCGGCCGAGTCTTCGAAGGCCCTGTGCTCGGCCGTCGCCAGCTTCAACACCCCGTCAAGGATCTCTTCCACACGCTCGAGTTCCGCCAGGACTCCGGCCGCCGCGTTGTGTTCCCGGGCTGTCTGCAGTTCAAGCTGCAGCAGGTCGATCCTCAAGCGCAGGGCGCCCACGGGATTGCGCAGCTGGTGGGAGGTGTCGGCAATCAACTGGCGCTGGGAATCGATGCTGTCGCTGACCGTCCGGGCCATCCTGGTAAAGGAACGGCTCAGTTCCCGAAGCTCCGGTGGCCCGTCCTCCGGGAGCTGCCCGGCCCGGCCTGTTGCCTCGAGCTCCGTCACCGCCGAATTCAGGCGGTGCACCGGGCGCAGCACCCATCGTGTCACCCGGGCCGCGCCGAGGAGGAGCACTGCGGCGAGGGCGGCCGCCGCCACTCCGACGAGGAGCCACCGTTCCCGGAGTTTCTGCCGGGCCGCATCCAGATTGACCTCCAGGACCGCCTCGCCAAGAACCTGGCTTGCGCTGCCGAAGGAGCGTGAGATCAGCTCGGAACCGGCTCCAAACGGCTGAATCGGACTGAGGGTGGTGTCGCTAAGGTTCAGCTTTGCCCGGGCAACAGCATCGCGGACGTCCGCCCTGTCCTCGCTCAGGCCGCCTGAGCGCAGAGTGCCCCGCTGGAGGCGGATCAGCACCCCCTCACCGTACAGTTCCGAGTACCTGTCCATCTCTGCCTGCAGTTGGATGGATTCACCGTCGTTCGCGGCGTCGAACGCCACCTGCGCGAGCCTGTTGAGCGCAGCCGCCCGGTTGATCTGGAGCTCCTGGGTGAGCTCCCGGCTGGCCGAAGTCAGGAGGGCGGTGGAGGCGAAGATGACGATGAGGACGGACAGCACACTCAGGATTCCGAGGACACGCAGCTTCACGCGGGATCCGCCTCAACCCGATAGCCCACTCCGCGCACGTTGATGATGAAACCAGGGAGCTGGAGCTTTGCCCGGAGACCCGTCAGATGCACGTCGAGGGAACGCGAGGACGCCAGGAAGGCGTCCCCCCACAGTGCATCCAGGATCTGCTCCCGGGTGACCACTGATCCTGCATGGCCGGCCAGGAGTGCGAGCAGGTCGAATTCAGTGGCGGTCAGAGGCAGGACCCTGGGACCGACCGCGGCGACGCGGCGTTCGAGGTCCACCTCAAGTTCCCCCAGCACGATGCTCCGCTGCCTGCTGTCCTTTGCGCGGCCTGCACGCCTTGTCACGGCTTCGATGCGGGCCAGCAGTTCAACCAGTTTCACCGGCTTGACGAGGTAGTCATCGGCTCCCGACCGCAGGCCAAGGACCACGCTGCGCTCGTCGTCGCGGGCGGTGAGGATCAGGATGGGGACCGCGGTGACCTGGCGGAGCTTCCGGAGCACGTCGAGGCCGTCCATGTCCGGAAGTCCCAGGTCCAGGAGGATGACCTCGAACCGGCGGTGCTCAAGGAGCGCGTCAGCACCGCGGGCAACCCGGGAGGCCGTGTGTCCGGCGGAAACCACCGCCGCGTCGAGGGCGGACGCCATCGCGTCGTCGTCCTCGACGATGAGCACATCCATTGCCTGGTCCTGTTCGTTGACGGGGCATCTTCGATCTGCCCGCTGTGGAGATTATCCCTTGTACCAGCGAAACCTAAGGAAGTGTTAGGAATTCCCCCTCCACGTTGGTTGTGGGTTGGATCACCAATAGCTTGGATGGGTCCTCGGCTTTCGGAGGACCGTCAATGTCGAGGAGGAACCATGAGCAATGTTGCCATGGACAGCACAGAAGTAGGCCCGGAACGGTTCCCGGGAGCACAGTCAAGCGAGGTTCAGCGATGAGCACCCAGCAAGCCGAAATCCAGAGTGAGTCAGCCCAGACCCGCCGCGCCGTGAGCAACATCCTCAAAGGCTCGGCCGGCAACCTGGTGGAGTGGTATGACCTCTACGTCTACACAGTCTTTGCCGCCTACTTCCAGTCCCACTTCTTCAACTCCAAGGACGAGCTGCAGGCCGGCCTGGAAGCGATGGCGGTGTTCTCGACGTCGTTCCTGATGCGCCCCATTGGCGCCTGGTTCTTCGGCCGTTACGCGGACCGCAAGGGCCGCAAGGCCGCGCTGACGCTCAGCGTCACGCTGATGTCCGCGGGCTCCTTCGCGATCGCGCTGCTGCCCACAACGCAGCAGGTCGGCGTCTGGGCACTCGTGCTGCTGATCCTCATCCGCCTGGTCCAGGGCTTCTCCGTGGGCGGCGAATACGGCACCAGCGCCACGTACATGTCCGAGGCCGCCACGTCCAAGCGCCGCGGTTTCTTCTCCAGCTTCCAGTACGTCACCCTGATCGGCGGCCAGATGATGGCCCTGCTGGTCCTCGTCATCCTGCAGAACGTCATGCCCAAGGGCGACCTGACCGAGTGGGGCTGGCGTATCCCGTTCGCCATCGGCGGCGTAGCTGCCCTGGTGGTCCTGTGGCTGCGGCGCTCGATGGAGGAAACCGTCTCGGCGGAGCAAGTCGAAGCTGCCAAGATCCCGGCTGTTGCGGGTGTGGCACAGCCTGGCACCATGAAGCTGCTGTTCACGCAGTACTGGAAGCCGCTGCTCATCTGCATCGGCGTCACCCTCGGCGGCACGGTGGCGTTCTACACCTACACCAACTTCATCCTGAAGTTCATGAACGATACGTCCGGTATCGCCAAGACCGACACCTCGGTCATCAACTTCTGGGCATTGTTCATCTTCATGCTGCTGCAGCCCGTCTACGGCATCATCTCGGACAAGGTGGGCCGCAAGCCGCTGCTGCTGTGGTTCGGCATCACCGGTGTCCTGTTCACCTGGCCGCTGCTCTCCACCCTGGCCGGCACCAAGGACCCGTTCACCGCGTTCCTGCTCATGATGGGCGGCCTGCTGATCGTCGGCGGCTACACCTCGATCAACGCCCTGGTGAAGGCGGAGCTGTTCCCCGCGTCCATCCGCGCGCTCGGCGTCGGGCTGGGCTACGCGATCGCCAACTCGCTCTTCGGCGGAACCGTCCCGCTGATCGGCGCCGCGTTCCAGAAGGCCGAGCGGGTGGACCTGTTCTTCACCTACGTCACCGTGGCCATCGCCATCTCGCTCGTGGTGTACATCTTCGCGCTCAGGAACAAGAAGGCCACGCACCTGGACCGCGAACAGGGCCACGCCTGGTCCCAGAACCGCGCGGATGACAGCAAGGACAAGGACCTCCTCAACGTCTGATCCGCTTGGAGTTCGGCGGTGAAAGCCCATGCGGCAGCGAAAGCGCGGCATCGGTGAAAGTACGACGGCGGGTGCCCACCCGCCGTCGCCCCCTCACCGCCCCAGGACGCTCTCTCAGATCCTGTGGCAAATCCCGGGACGCTCTCTCACTTTCTTCGGGAAAGTGAGAGAGCGTGCCGGGATTTCTTGCATTTAGTGAGAGAGCGTTCGGCCGGGAGAGGCCCGGGGCGGGCGGGCCGCCGTCGTCGTCCTCGTCCAAAACCTGGGAGGCGCCCCAAGGCGGGCCGACTATATTGGCCCTGTCAGCTCATCAAACCTGATCGCGGGAGTGTGCACTCATGGCCAAGGAACTCGCCAGCCAGCTCATTGAACAACTCCAGGCTGCCGGTGTGCAGCGAATCTACGGCATCGTGGGCGACAGCCTCAACCCGATTGTCGACGCCGTCCGCAAGACGGGCGGCTCCGAGCAAGGCGGCATCGACTGGATCCACGTCCGGCACGAGGAAGCAGCCGCCTTCGCCGCTGCAGCGGAAGCACAGCTGACCGGAAAGCTCGCCGTTTGTGCCGGATCGTGCGGACCCGGCAACCTGCACCTGATCAACGGCCTGTACGATGCCAACCGCTCGGGCGCGCCGGTGCTGGCCATCGCCTCGCACATTCCGAGCAAGCAGATCGGCAGCGGCTACTTCCAGGAAACCCATCCGGACCGGCTCTTCAATGAATGCTCGGTGTACTCGGAACTCGTCAGCACGGCAGAGCAGGCACCGCGCGTGATGCACAGCGCCATCCAGCACGCCGTCGGGCTCGGGGGAGTCGCCGTCGTGACCCTGCCCGGCGATATCGCCGGCCTGGAGGCCACCGGCGAAACGCCGTTGCCCGCGACGTTCCGGCGCGCCACGCTCACTCCGGATGCCGCGAGCGTCCGGGAGCTTGCGGATGCCATCAACGCGGCGGAGAAGGTCGCCATCTTTGCCGGCGCGGGAACGCAGGGCGCCCACGATGAAGTGGTGGCCCTCGCGGAACTCATCGGCGCCCCGATCGGCCACTCGCTGCGGGGTAAGGACTTCATGCAGTACGACAACCCGTACGACATCGGCATGACGGGCCTGCTCGGTTACGGCGCCGCGGCGGAGGGCATCGAGGACGCAGACCTGCTGATCCTGCTCGGCACCGACTTTCCGTACGACCAGTTCCTTCCCGGCACCCGGACGGCCCAGGTGGACAGCGCCGCCCACAAGCTGGGGAGGCGGACCGACGTCGACATCGCCGTCCATGGCGACGTGCTGCCCACGCTCTCGGCGCTCATGCCCTTGCTAGCGCGGAAGAAGAGCCGCCGGTTCCTGGACCAGATGCTCAAGAAGCACGACCGGCTGATGAACAAGGCCGTGGGCGCCTACACCCGCAAGGTGGAGAAGAAGCAGCCCATCCACCCGGAATACGCGGCCTCGCTGCTGGACCAGATAGCTGCGGAGGACGCGATCTTCACCGCGGACACGGGCATGTGCAACGTCTGGACGGCCCGCTACATCAACCCGCTGGGCACGCGGCGGCTGATTGGGTCTTTCCTGCACGGCTCCATGGCCAACGCCCTGCCGCACGCCATCGGCGCACAGCTGGCGTACCCCGGCCGGCAGGTCATCTCGGTGTCCGGGGACGGCGGCCTGTCCATGCTGTTGGGCGAACTCGTCACCGTTGCGGCACACCGGCTGCCGGTGAACGTGGTGGTCTTCAACAACTCCACGCTGGGCATGGTCAAACTTGAGATGCTTGTGGACGGGCTTCCCGATTTCGGCGTTGACGTGCCCGACGCCGATTACGCCGCCGTCGCCCGCGCGCTTGGCTTCCACGCTGTCCGGGTGACCGATCCTGCCCGGATCGAGGACGCCTACCGGGAGGCCTTCGCCCACCCCGGACCGTCTCTGGTGGAGCTCATCACGGATCCGAAGGCGCTGTCGATCCCGCCGAAAATCACCGGCTCGCAGGTCCTTGGCTTCGCGACCGCCATGTCGAAGGTGGTCCTGAACCGCGGCGCCGGCGAGGCCGTGAGCATGGCCCGGAGCAACCTGCGCAACATCCCGCGGCGGTAGGTTTGCGGCGCCAGGTTCCGTAAGCGGTAGGTTACGGGACCGGCTTGCCCAGAAGGAAGTGTTCCCTTGGCTGCCCGGTACGGCGCGATCGCCGCTTCGAAGGCCTCGTCTCGCCGGACTCCGGGACGGCCTCATGGCACCTGCGCCGGATTTCCTGAAGTGCGCCCTGTACCTCGGCCGGAAACGACGCAATGTACTCGTCAACGTTGTCGAAATGCTGTGCCATTCACCGCTCCTTCGTCATCTCACGAGGGTACGCCGGTGCCCGCAGTGAGAGAGCGTTGCTGAAAACGTTGCGACAAGTGGGAGAGCGTCGCCGTGCGAGACCAAAACGACGGCAAACCGTAACCCTGCGGGCATCGTTCTGCGGCGGGCAGGCTGGTTGACTGAAAGAGGCAGGACGAGCTCGGCAGAAGCCGGCGTGCCAAGGGGCCTGCACGGCCCGTCCAAGGGGCAGTCCAAGGGGGAAACATGAAAACGTACCGCGTGGCCCGGCTGGCGACGGCAGGTGCCCTGGTGGCGCTCACCGCATGTTCGGCGTCCTCTCCGGAGCTCCTGAAGGCCGACGGCGTGGAACGGGTTTCGGTGGACGGCGCAGCATATGCCGCTGAACTGCGCTCCTTCCGGGCCTCCGCTTTCGGGCTCGGCGAAGCCCTGCTGGCCGACGGCGGCGACGGCTCCAAAGGCAACGTGGTGTCCTCGCCCG
Organism: Arthrobacter sp. PvP023; assembly: GCF_017832975.1. Classification (NCBI taxonomy): domain Bacteria; kingdom Bacillati; phylum Actinomycetota; class Actinomycetes; order Micrococcales; family Micrococcaceae; genus Arthrobacter; species Arthrobacter sp. PvP023. The sequence continues at coordinate 4,369,902 of NZ_JAFIBI010000001.1, read as the reverse complement.
GGAGCCTGCTGATTGCCCTCGCCATGCTCCGCGCCGGGGCATCCGGCGAGACGGCCGCTGAGATGGACAGCGTCCTGATGCTTCCCGCGGAACATCGCGACGAAGCCATGAACGCGCTGCTCAGCTCACTCGGGAAGTTCGACGGCGACCCCGGCTCCGTGGATGAGGACAACCCGCCGCGGAAGCCCGTGATGCACGCCGCCAACGGCCTGTTTGTGGACAAGGGGGTCCCCACAGGGAAGCCCTTCCTGGACACACTGGCCCGGCACTATGGAACCGGCGTCTATCCCGTGGATTTCAGCAACGAAGGTGCAACGAAGCCGGCCATCGATGCCTGGGTGAACAGGAACACGGGTGGCCGGATCAAGGAGGCCCCCGCAAAGTACGATCGCGACAATACGTTCAGCCTGCTCAACTCCCTGTACTTCGCGTCCGCCTGGAGCGTGCCGTTTGATCCGAACGACACCTCGGACCTGCCCTTCACGACGGCCGCCGGCGAGAAGATCGACGCCCTGGCAATGCACAACGAGCTGGAGATGAAATACGCGCAAGGGGCTGGCTGGCAGGGCGTGGACCTGCCTTACGCCGACGGTTTCCTCATGCGGCTGGTCCTTCCGGACGCAGGCGCGGACATCGCATTCGGTGCTGAGGAGCTCACGGACATCGCGGACACGCTGGACAGCGCACCGCTGGAGACCGTGCAGATCCAGCTGCCGCGCTGGGACCACAAATGCAGTTTCGACCTGGTGAAGGTCTTCGAATCACTCGGGCTACGGAAGACCCTCACCACCACGGAGGATTTCAACAACATTCAGCCCAGGATGATGATCACCCAGGCCGCCCAGGCTGCCAACATCACGGTCGCGGAAAAGGGCACGGTTGCCGCGGCTGTCACGCAGATCAACGGAGCTGTCACCAGTGCGCCGCCGCAGCCTGAACGGACCATCACGTTCGACCGGCCGTTCCACTATGAGATTGTGCACGTCGACACCGGGCTGCCGCTCTTCATGGGGACGGTGGCCGACCCCCGTTCCTAGCCGGAAGCTCTCTCAGATCCTGCCGCTTACAACAGGACGCTCTCTCACTTTCTTGAGGAAAGTGAGAGAGCGTCCTGGATTTTCGCGCCAGAAGTGAGAGAGCGTCGTGAGCGCGGGCGGGGGTTAGCGCGGGCCGCCCTGCCAGAGGGCGTCGAACGGGGCGCCCGAGGCCACGCGGTTGTGGATCCCGGCCGTCACAAAAGCCTTCGCCGTGCGGGCAGCCTCAAGCGGGGTGGCGCCCTTGGCCAGCTCGGCGGTCACTGCGGCGGCAAGGGAACAGCCGGCACCGGATACGGCTACTTCGCCCACCTTGGGGGCGGAGAGGATTTCCAGGATGTCGCCGTCGTAAAAGACGTCGACGGCGTCGGGCCCGGCCAGGCGCACGCCGCCCTTGGCCAGCACTGCGGCTCCGCTCAGCTCATGGATGCGGATGGCTGCCGCTTTGAGGGATTCGACGTCGGTGATTTCCAGGCCGGACAGCGACTCGGCTTCGAAATGGTTGGGCGTGACAAAGGTGGCCAGCGGCAGGATCTGTGCCTTCAGTGCCTCGTCCGTGTCCAGCGCGTGGCCCGGTTCCTGGCCCTTGCAGATCAGCACCGGGTCCAACACCACGTTGGCAAACCCGCCGGCAGCCAGCGCGGACGCCACGGTCGAAATCGTGGCGGGGCTGCCCAGCATGCCGATCTTTACGGTGTCCAGCACGGAAGGTGCGCCGGACGCGGCGCCGTACGCCGCCGTCGTCGCCTCCAGCTGGTCCGCGATAACCTGCTGGTCCACCGGTACAAAACGGTGGTTCCAGTTGTCGTTCGGGTTGAAGGAAACGATGCAGGTCAGGTTGGCGATGCCAAAGACACCCAGTTCCTGGAAAGTCTTCAGGTCAGCCTGTGCACCGGCACCGCCCGTCGCCTCGGAACCGGCAATGGTCAGGGCGACGGCGGGATACGTGTCAACAGCAACAGAAGTCATCCACCCATACTGCCACCGCGCCTAAAAACACCGCATTGTGCGTATGACCAATATGACTGAACGGCTGGCTACGGGACGTCGGGTGCGTGTGCCGGCGACCCGCTGTCGTCGGACTGCCGGGCAAGCTTCCAAACAGCAAGGCGGCCCACCGCAGCCGACGTTCCCATCGCAGCCGCTGCGAACAAGTCCGGCGGAGAGTTGAACCCTCCAAAAGGCATGCCCAGGGCAAGGCCCAGGATGCCGAAGGCAGCGACATGCAGCCACTGCCTTGCGACCGGCCGCATTAGCAGGCCCAGGGGCAGGGCCAGGCCCCAGCCGACGACTACCGCAGGGATTGCACCGACGAACAGGGCCATTACCGCGAACCAGACGCCGGACACCGCACCGGAATTGAGCAGATGCACACGTGCGCCGAGAACCAGGCAGAACGTCACATGCGTCACGAGGATGCCGAGCCACACCGCGCCGGCGCCAAGCACCACACGCCGCGGCCGGCTCATGCCCGGCGCCCGGTGATGTCCTGCAGTGCCCTGCCCAGCTCGGCGTGCCGGAAGATGAAGCCGGCGTCCAGCAGTTTCCGCGGCTGGACCCAGCGGCTTTTGAGGACCAGCTCGGTCTCGGTGCGGATCATCACGGCGCCGAGCTCTAGCAGCCAGCCGGGCGTGGGCAGGCCGAACGGGACGCCATGGGCCCGGCGTACCAGGCGCATCAGCTCCCGGTTGTCCACGACGTCGGGCGAAGCCACATTCACCGGCCCAGTGAGGTCGGTCCGCTGGTGTACAAACAGCGCGCTGCGGTAGAGGTCTTCCACATGGACCCAGCTGAACTTCTGGCTGCCGCCGCCCATGTGCCCGCCGAGGCCGACCCTGGCGAGAGCCGCGAAAGGCCGCATCACCCCGCCTCCCGGACCGAGCACGATGGAGATCCGGAGCGGGACCCTGCGCGTGAGGGGCGTTTCGGCGGCGGCCAGGGCGGACTCCCAGGCCCGGGCGACCTCAACGGAGAACCCGTGGCCCAGCTCGCCGTCGTGCTCCGACTGGGGCGAGTCTTCCGCGTGGCGGTAGATGGTGCCGGTGCTGGCGTTGAGCCAGGTCGCCGGGGGAGCGGAACAGCGGGCCACCGCGCGGCCAAGTTCCGCCGTCGTGGACACCCGGGAGTCCAGGATTCGCGCCTTGTTCCGTTGGCTGTAGCGGCAGTCCACCGAACGTCCGGCGAGGTTCACCAGCAGTTCGGCACCGTCAAGTGCCCGGGTGAGTCCGTCGTCGTCGCCCCAGCGGACTGTGTCAGCGCAGGTGCGGCCGACGGTCCGCACCCGCCAGCCGTCCTGCTCGAAGCGCGTCCGGAAATAGCCGCCGATGAAGCCGGATGCGCCGGCCAGGACCACGGTCTTTCTGTTGTTCATGATTCCCCCAATGATCGTTGCTGGCTCTGGTTGCCGCCGTTGTTGGTGCCCGGCTAGTCCCGGACGATGCGGCTCAGGCTGAGGACATCGTCCAGGACCTTGCTGACGCCCGGGATCCTCGCGAGGGAAAGCCCGCGTGCAATCAGCGGCGCCACGCCGTCGACCAGCTTCCGGGTGCGGCGCCGGTCCGCCGACGTGTCGTAGACCCAGAAGAGCGCCACACCCATGTAGCCGAGCCACAGCAGTTCCGGAAGGTCCGCGCGGAATTTCCTCGGAACCGCCGGGCTTGCGCCGTCCACGATGTTCCGGAAGATGGCCAGCGAGGCGTCGCGGGCGGCCGTGGACTCGCCGGAGAACGGGTTAACGGGCGACGTCGGCCGGATGGCCGTGGCAATGAATTCGGCGCCGAAGCGGTGGTACGGCTCCATTGCGTCGAGTCCGGCGTGCAGCGTCGCCTTGAGCCTGCCGCTGAGGTCCTTGATGCCCTCGACGGCTTCGGCAGCCTTCGCCGCGTGCTCGGCCTGGACCTGGACGTAGAGCTCCTGGACCAGTTCGTCCTTGGATGCGAAGTAGTAATAGGCGTTCCCCACGGACACTCCGGCCTCGGTGGCGATGGCGCGCATGGTGGTCTTCTCGAAGCCGTTCTCGCGGAACATGCGCAGGGCCACGTCCGCCACCAACTGCCGGGTCTGCTCGCTCTTGCTTGACATGGGATAGCCGTCTTTCATTTTTTGAACGTGTTCAAGAAGTGTGGCACGGAAACTGAACGTGTTCAAATGCGCTGTCGAATGCGCAACAGTCGCACCTCGCCCACCCGGTGGTGCGACAATGGAACACGGTTCCGGCGGCAGGGCGCTGCGGGAACCCTTCCAGTGCTAATACAGCCGGCCGCCGCGGCGGATCTCCTCCGCTACTTTCCCGGGCAGCCGCGCGAACCACTCCGAATGGATCACCCATGACTTCCGCCAAGACTTTCCCCGCCTCCGCGGCGCCGAAATTCGCCTCGATCGGTTCCCCCTATTTCGGCATCCTGCTGGCCGTCATGGCGGTGGTGCTGATCCTGTCCAACATCGGGGCATCAAAGGGCGTGGCGATCGGCCCGATCATCACCGACGGCGGCTTCTTCCTCTTTCCGCTGGCCTACATCCTGGGCGACGTCATCAGCGAGGTCTACGGGTTCAAGGTGGCGCGCAAGGCAATCGTCACCACGTTTGCCCTGTCGGTGTTCGCCTCCGCCTGCTACTGGGTGATCATTGCGCTGCCCGGCTTCGACGACGAGTTCGGTGCCTCCAAGCAGGCCGCACTCGAGGGCGCGCTGGGGCCGGTTCCGCAGATCGTCCTGGCTTCGCTGCTGGCGTTCCTGGCCGGCCAGACCATCAACTCCTGGATCCTGGTGAAGATGAAGGCCCGCACGGGCGAGAAATCCCTGTGGGCGCGGATCATGGGCTCCTCAGTGGCCGGTGAGTTCGTGGACACGCTCATCTTCTGCAGCATTGCGGCGTCCGTCATCGGCATCACCGACGCAGGAAGCTTCGTGAACTATGTGCTGGTGGGCTTCCTCTACAAGACCCTGGTGGAGTTCCTTTTTGTGCCCGTGACTGCGTCAGCCATCGGCTGGATCAAGAAGCGCGAACCGAGCTACGGCGCGTAGGGCCCGAAGCCGCCAGCCCCGCTCGGCCAGCGCCGCCGAAGTCGCCGGAAACCTGCGAGTTCGCCGGAAGGCTCCGGCGAGTTCGCGCGTTTCCGGCGAACTCGATGCGGCGGGCCCTTGGCTCAGGACGTGCGAGGCCGGCCGGACAACGCCCGGAGCACACGGTTCTTGAATTCCTGTTCCCGGAAGAGGTCCTTCCACTCGACCCGGAGAAAGAGCCATCCCTCCTCCGTCAAGGCCTTTTCGCGCCGCCGTTCCTCGAAAAGCACTTCGTCGGTGGGCTGGAAGTCGAAGTATTTGACCTTGCCGTCGAACTCCAAAGCCACCTTTTCTTCCTTCCAGGCGAAGTCCAGGCGGTGCCGCCCGATCCGGCTCGTGACTTCAACCTGCGATACGGGCGCCTTGATCTTCAGCCGGAGGATCAGCTCGCGGGTCAGTGTTTCGCCGGGAGATTCCGAACGAATGTCCGCCGTGTCGAGCACTCGACGGAAGGTCCGGATACCGCGCCGCCCGTCCAGTGAATCCGCCATCTTTTGCAGAAGCGATCGATCCGCCCCAAGGCGCAGCGCATGGTCCATGACGATGAGTGCCTGCCGGTAGCTCAGCATCATGGCGCAATCCGCGGCCGTCCTCTCCAGCGAAGTCGTTCGCAGACCGCCCACCTGCGTCACCTCATTGTCGGAGAACGGACTCGTATGGCACCGCACATCCTTGCCATGGCGCTCACTCGACGGGCGCACCCGCTGCAGGACGTGGACTAGGTCGTCCACGTTCCAGAGATAGAGGCGGTGCAGGCGAGCTGCGGAAGTGTGGCTGTAGACGAAGGCGCCGGTCGACGTCGTGCGTGTTCCGTGAGCATGCGCATAGATCAACTGCCGGCTCCGGACGCGAACGGACTGGGCGTTCCATACGCTGGCGCGGAGATAGCAGCCGTAGCGCAGGCGAACGAGGGAACCGGAATCCAGCAACGACTTGATGGATCGAGAGCCGTAACCAAGGTCGATTAGCTGGTCAGTGCGCCAGAGGGTTCCCGTCGTCGGGAGCGCGGGGGAGTTGAGATGCGGCATGGGACCAGCTTCCGGTGCCGTCAATGCGGCCGCGAGGCTCCGCCGTCGTTATGTGGAAACCGCGACGTCGCCGGAATCCTGCGAGAACGCCGTAGCCTTCCGGCGAATTGGCGCGCTTCCGGCGATTTCGACGGCCACTAGGAGTAGTAGCGCCCCAGGGTCTCGGCCTTGAAGTCGAAGAAGTTGCCGGCCTCGATGGCGAGCCGGGCGTCGTCTACCATCTTCACCACGAATCGTTCGTTGTGGATCGAGATCAGCGTGGCGGAGACCATTTCCTTGGCCTTGAACAGGTGGTGGATGTAGGCCCGGGAGTAGTTCAGGCAGGCGTAGCAGTCGCAGCCTTCCTGCAGCGGGCCGAAGTCGCGCTTGTACCTGGCGCCGGAGAGGTTGAACCGTCCCTCCGGGTGGTAGAACGCCGAGTTCCGGGCCACGCGTGTGGGGGAGACACAGTCGAAGGTGTCCGCGCCGTTCTCGATCGCGGTGAAGATGTCGTCCGGCTCGGAGATGCCGAGCAGGTGCCGGGGCTTGTTTTCCGGCAGCTCCTCGTTGCACCAGCGCACGATCGTGCCCAGGTTTTCCTTCTCCAGAGCCCCGCCGATGCCGAAGCCGTCGAAGTTCATCGCGCCGAGGTCGCGGCAGGCCTTGCGGCGCAGGTCCTCGTACTGGGCGCCCTGGATCACACCGAACAGCGCCTGGTACGGCTTCCCCGCGCGGGACGCGGTCAGCCGGAAGTGCTCGGTGATGCAGCGCTCGGCCCACCGCCGGGTGCGTTCCAGCGACTCCTCCTGGTAGCCGCGGGAGTTCTGCAGAGTGGTGAGCTCGTCGAAGGCGAACATGATGTCCGCACCGATCTGGTGCTGGACGTTCATGGAGATCTCGGGGCTGAAGCGGTGCCGGTCGCCGTTGAGGTGGCTCTTGAACCACACGCCGTCCTCATCCACGTGCGCCAGGCGTTCCTTACCCGGCGCGACGGCATCGTCGGGGCCAGAGGAGTCAACAGACTTCATGTCAATGACCTTCTTGAACCCCGAACCCAGGCTCATCACCTGGAAGCCGCCGGAGTCCGTGAACGTGGGCCCGTGCCAGTTCATGAAGGCTCCCAGGCCGCCGGCTTCATCCAGGATGTCCGCGCCGGGCTGCAGGTACAGGTGGTAGGCGTTGGCCAGCACGGCCTGCGCGCCGAGTTCGGCGACGGACTCCGGCAACACTGATTTCACCGTGGCCTTGGTGCCGACGGCGATGAACGCCGGCGTCTGGATCTCGCCGTGCGGGGTGCTGATGGTGCCGGTTCGGCCCAGGAACTCTCCGCCGTTGGCGGCCACCTGCTCCGGTGTCGGTGAGCACGTCTCGCTCAGCCGTTTGCCGACGGTGAAGGAAAACTCGGACTGCAGGGCTGCGGCACCCGGCTCGAGAGGCGGGAGTGAAGGTTCAGTATTGGCTGGCACGGTTCAAGTGTGCCAGCTTGGCACCGGGAAACTTAGCCGGCGGTCAGTGCACGGGGTCCGATGTGGGATAGTTCTCAGCCCGCCAGCTGTCCCAGTTGTTGCGGATTTCCTCCAGCCGGTGGGCGCCGAGGTCGTAGGTGGACACGATCACCATGGACCCGCCGTCGGGCCTTATTTCGGCAATGGGCGGCTGGTCGGCCACGACCAGCAGGCCGTCGCCGTGCTCGGCGTAACTGTGCACGGTGAGCCCCACCTGGTGGTTGGTCCGGTACCAGACCTTGCCGGAGATCTCCTCCCCGGTCGCAAGGGTCAGCGAGTACGGCTCACCCGGCCTGGGGACGTCCCTCAGTCCCAGCTTGTCGATGGCCGAACCGTCCCCGCCCGGAACCGAGAAGAATGCCGTGCGGCGTTTGCCGTGCGGGTGGTGTTCCAGTGCGAAACGGAGCTGCTGGAGGAACGTCAGCCAACTTTGGGTGATGTCCTCGTCCCAGGCGGCCCACTCGGAATTGTGGTCCAGGGCGGCCCGGGTCACGCTCACTTCGGTGCCGGCGGGAACGGGTTTCAGGGTGAACTCGTCCCCGCCGTCCACGGTCAGGCTGGTGTGGTCCGGGGCTTCCACCACGGTGTCCTTGAAGTAGATCTCGTTGATCTCGGCGGCCAGGTCGTCGGCCTCCCAGCCGTGCCACTGGGCCACCTTGGCGGGTTCACGCAGCATTGTCCAAACCTGCTGCGCATCGGAGTTGATCACAACGCTCAGATTGTTCGTCATGGGGCGAATCTACAACTCCCGGCGCCGCCCGGGTAGGGCCTAACGGGAATGGGAATGGGAACGGGAACGGGTCAACGGCCAGGGCCAACGAGCCTCAGGCCCGCACGGACTCCAGCTCGTTGCCAATCCGGCGTTCCAGTTCCTTCAGCCCGATGGTTTCGGAGCCCCCGTGCGCCCGCAGGAACATCAGGGCCTCCAGGCGCAGCAGCCGCCATTCGCGTTCGGCGTCCGGGTTCGAGTTGTCGATGGCCCGGAAGATTTCCTTGTCATACAGATTCGGTTCGTTCAGGGAGCGCTGGCGGACCTTGGCATTCATCCGGGCCTTGAACGGGTCGGTTTCCATCGCGTCCGGGGCGCGGAGGAGCTTCTCATACACCTCAGCGCGTTCCTCCTGCCCGGTCTGCCGGCAGATGTAGCTGGAGAGGGCCAGTGCCGCCTCCACGGACGTCCAGCGGCCCGGGTTGCCGTCAAAGGGCAGCACGTTGAGCAGGTCTGCGACGGCAAGGGCGCCGTCGGCATCCTTGAGTGCGACGAACAGTTCGTGGGCGAGGTCGTTGAGGTCCTTGAGGCAGCTTCCGGACTTGGTGTTGATGCCCTTGGCCAGGCGGTCGCTTAGCAGCATCACGCCCATCGCGTCGGGATGGGCGGAGGCAACCGCCTCCACCACCGACTCGGGCGTTCCCGCGGGCTCCGGGATCAGCGCCAGCTCTTCCTCGCTCGGGCCGGCCGCCGCGGCGGCTGCAGCCGGTGTGGTGGCGGGAAGGGGAGGTACGACGACGGCGGGAGCCGCCGGGGCGGTGTCCTCACCGGCGTCGGGGTGATCCAGCAGCTGAAGCGGGGCGGCGGCGTCGGACGCTACGGAAACGGTGGCTTCCATGCCCGTGCCGGCGCCCGCCACCAGGACTGTGGAGCCGGCCGCGATGCGAAGGATCCCGCCGCCGGTGAGCGTTGCGAGGACTACGGCCGGGGTGCCGAAGTCATCGTCCTCAACGAGTACGCTCTGGACTTCGGCGGACCGTTCGCCGTCGGGCAGCAGCAGCAGGTGGCCGGTCTGCAGAGAGCCAGCCTGGAGCTCGTTGTAGTGCTGGGCGGCTGGGCGGTGGGTCATCGGGAGTCCTTAAGTTCTCTTGCGGTCCGCCCTACAGTCTACAAAGGAGCCAGCCCGAATCCGGGGACGCCCGGGTTCCTTCGAGCGTCCCCGCTGTAGCCCCGGAGCTTAGCTGCCGACGCCCGCGAACGCGAGTGCCTGCCGGACCAGTACCCCGCGGCCGCCGCTGAATTCCAGCTGCACGTCCGGGCTCAGGACCTCTTCGGGGGTCATCCAGGTGAGCTCGAGCGCGTCCTGCCGGGGCTCGCATTCACCGGTGACCGGAATGATGTAGGCGAGCGAGACGGCATGCTGGCGGTCGTCTGTGAACCCCGTGTGGGACGGTGCCGGGAAGTACTCGGCCACCGTGAACGGCACCGGGCTGATGGGCAGCTGCGGAAACGCCAGCGGGCCGAGGTCTTTCTCCATGTGCCGGAGCAGCGCCGCGCGGATGGTTTCGCGGTAGAGGACGCGGCCGGACACGAGGGAGCGGATCATGGTGCCGTCCTCGTCGGCCTGCAGCAGGGTGCCCACTTCGTTCACGAACCCCAGCGGATCAAGGCGGACGGGTACCGCTTCCACGTAAACCATGGGAAGCCGGCCCCGGGCTTCGAAGAGGTCCTCGTCGGACAGCCAGCCGGGATTCGGGTCAGGAGTGCGCACGTTCATGCTTAAGTTCTACCCCATCCCTGCCCGAACCCCGCGCCGGACCGCCCGTCAGTGGCGCGAAGAGACCCAAAGGGCCGGGACGTCCCGGCCTGCCGCGTCAGGGCTGGCCACATGCAGGGTGCGCCCGAACGCCTCTTCCGTCATGGTCACGTTGATGCCCGCTGCGGCCAGCCGGTCCCGCAGGACCGACAGCTCGCCCGTGTACTCAAAGCCCAGCCCAGGCCTGGCGGCGCCGTCCACGGGGCGCACCATCAGCACGCCGCCGTTCTTGGCGGTGAAATCAGCGGTTTCGTCGTCATCCGGCACCGGCCGGAGCCGGGCGCCCATGTTTCGCAGGGTCTGTGCCGCGGCAGCGGCGTCCGGCGTGAACCAGACCTCGACGACGGCGAGTCCCGGATCGGCGTCCGCGCACTGGGCGCCGTGGGCGGCTTTGTCCGCGAAGAAGCTGAAACCGTCCTCGCCGGTGATCCGGCAGGAAGCCCCGTGGTCCGCGTCGACCAGTTCGGCCGGTGTGGTCCCGTCCTCCACGGAGGCCAGGTTGGTCCGCCGGGCGAATTCGGCGAGATCGCCCACTTCGACGCCGAACGCCGTCGTGCCGTCTTCGGCGGAACCGGCTTCGGCGGAATGCAGCGCCAGGCGGCCCGAACCGGCGTCGTACTCCTTCCAGGGACCGTCATCGACGGTCTTCACCATTCCCAGCTTCGTGAGGAGCTGCTCCCACTGGTCCGGGCGGGAGGTGAAATGGACGGGTCGGACACGCAGCATTGGATCTCCCGGAGTAGGAATGACGGTGACAATGCCATGATGCCACGCCTTGATTAAGGAATCCCGGGTAGCAGAATGGTGCCATGGCCATCGAACTCGAGGAACTGCTGGTAAAGGACGCCGCCGAATGGCGCAGCTGGCTGGAACAGCACCACACCACCAGCCCGGGCGTTTGGCTGGTGCTGCACAAGAAGGGCGGCAACACCACCGAGCTGGACTACGAGGCCGCGCTGCAGGAGGCGCTGTGCTTCGGGTGGATCGACGGCCAGGGCAGAAGGCGCGACGACGACAGCTCCTTCCAACGGATGACGCGCCGGGGCCCCAAAAGCGTGTGGTCGGCCCGGAACGTTGACCGCATCGAAAAGCTCGAGGCAGCCGGCAGGATGACCGCGACCGGCCGGGCCGCCGTCGAAGCCGCCAAAGCGGACGGACGCTGGGAGGCGGCGTATTCCGGGGCGGCCTCCGCCGAAGTGCCTGCGGACCTGGCGGCCGCCATCGCCGCCGAACCGCGGGCACAGGCCATGTTCGACGTGCTGACGTCGGTGAACCGCTTCGCCCTGATATACCGCACCAACTCGGTCAGGCAGGCGGCCACCAGGGAACGCAAGATCGCAGGATTCGTCGAGATGCTGGCACGCGGCGAAACCCCGTACCCGCAGAAAAAGCGCCCCGCGGAGTAAACGCCCGTGCGGGCGGGCGCCCCGCGGAGTAGCAAGCGTCAGGCGCTGGCGTCCTCGTCAACTGGGAAGGCCACGGCCTCGCCCACTACGCGCAGGCAGAGCTCCATGCCCGGCCGCGCGATGGAGGCGTTCCAGTGCCGGATGGTGATCACTTCGCCGCCGCCCGGGAAACGGTGGTCCGGGATGGCGCCGGCTGCCAGTTCCGGGGGCACGGCCAGCTTCAGCCGAACGGTGGTTTCCGGGCCGAAGTAGTCCGTGTCCACCACCACGCCGCGGATGGGGCCGTCTTCGGCAATGCGGATCTGCTCGGGCCGCAGCATGAGCTGCACGCGGCCCTGGGCCGGGGGCCTGCGCACCGGGATGCCGCCCAACGAACACGTGGCCAGCGAACCCTCCATCCAGGCGTCCAGGATGACAGCGTCGCCCAGGAACTCCGCCGTTGCCCGGTCCGCGGGGCGGGTGTAGACCACGAACGGGTTGCCGATCTGGGCCAGCCTGCCACCGCGCATCACGGCAACCTGGTCCGCGAAAGAGAGCGCCTCGGCCTGGTCGTGCGTGACAAGGATGGTGGTCACGCCGGCTTCGCTGAGGACCTTGGCCACCGCGCGGCGGGTGGCCACACGGAGGCCCGCGTCCAGCGCGGAGAAGGGCTCGTCCAGCAGCATCAGCTCCGGTTCGCGGGCCAGGGCCCGGGCCAGTGCCACCCGCTGCTGCTGACCGCCGGAGAGCTGGTGCGGCCGGCGCTTGGCCATGGACGGATCGAGGGAGACCATCTCCAGGAGCTCGCCCACCCGGGCCGCGACCTCGCGCCGCCCGCCGGAAAGGTGGCCGGCACTGAGGCCGAAGGAGACGTTCTGGCCCACCGTGAGGTGCGGGAACAGGGCGCCGTCCTGGGCGACGTAGCCGACGTGGCGTTTGTGCGCCGGCACCCAGAAGCCCTCACCGGCCACCTTGGCGCCGTTGAGCGAAATGCTGCCGGTATCGGGATGCTCGAAGCCCGCGATCAGGCGCAGCAGGGTGGTCTTCCCGGAGCCGGAGGGCCCAACGATCGCGGTGGTCCCGCCCTTGGCCACGGACAGGTTGACGCCCTTGAGGACCGCCTGCGAACCGAAGTTCTTGGTGACGGACTCAATCTCCAGATGGCTGTTGGTGCTGGTCGCCACGGACGGCGCGATCCGCGGCTCCGGAAGCCTGGAGGGGGCATCAGGGGAAGTGTAGGAATCTGTCACTGTCCGGCCACTTTCTTGGACTGCTGGAAGAGGAGGTAGGTCATGGGGGCGGAGATCAGGATCATCAGCAGCGCATACGGTGCCGCGCCGGCGTAGTCGATCTCGCTGCTCTTGCTCCAGAATTCTGTGGCAAGGGTGCGGGTGCCGTTGGGGGAGAGCAGCAGGGTGGCCGTGAGCTCGTTGACGATGGCAAGGAATACGAGGGCGGCCCCGCCTGCCGCGGCGGGCGCCGTGAGCCGCAGCGTGACGCGGATGAAGGACACCAGCGGCGGCTTGCCCAGCGCCTGCGCGGCTTCGTCGAGTTCCTTGGGCGCCTGGGCCAGCCCTGCCCGGATGTTCACCAGCGCGCGGGGCAGGAACAGCAGCACATAGGCCGCGATAAGCAGCACGGTGGTCTGGTAGAAGCCGGGGGCAACCCTGATACTCACGGTCACGAAGGCCAGGCCCACCACGATGCCCGGCATGGAGCTGGTCACGTAGTTGGACAGCTCCAGCGCCTTGCTGAACCAGCTGGGGTACCGCACGGCGAGGTACGCCATGGGGAACGCCACCACGGTGGTGGCCACCGCACCGGCCAGGCCGTAGCCCATGGTCTGCATCAGGGCGGGAAGGAATTCGTCGGCCACCCAGATATCGGCTCCGCCTGCGACGATCCACCGCAGAACAAATGTCAGCGGAAGGCCAAAGGCCAGGGCCGTGAGGCTGGCCAGGAAGAGCTGTGCCGGACCCTGGTAGGCGTGGAGCGGCAGCCGGAGCGCCCTGGCCTGCGCGCCGGAGCCCACCCGGGCGTAGCGTGCGGTGCCGCGGCTCCGCACCTCCACCAGGAGCAGGATGAGGCAGAAGAACACCAGCACGCTGGCCAGCATGTTCCCGGCGGTGCCGTTGAAGGTGGACTGGTACTGCACCATGATCGCGGTGGTGAACGTGTCGAAGCGGATCATCGCGAACGCGCCGTATTCGGCAAGCAGGTGCAGCGAGACCAGGAGCGCCCCGCCGGTCATGGCGATGCGGAGCTGCGGGAGGACCACCCGGAAGAACGTGCGCCACGCGCCCAGGCCCAGCGACGCCGCGGACTGTTCGATCGCCGGGTCAAGCCGGCTGAGCGTGGCTGCGGCGGGGATGTAAACCAGCGGGAAGTAGGACAGCGTGGCGATCAGGACACCGGACCAGAGCCCGCCCAGGGACGGCACGGCCGAAACCCAGGCGTAGCTGTTGACGAAGGCCGGGATGGCCAGCGGCGCGGCCAGCAGGACGGCCCACCATTTGTGACCCCGCAGTGTGGTCCGTTCCACCAGCCAGGCCCCGCCCACGCCCAGAACCACGCAGAGCGGCACGGTGACGGCCATCAGCAGAACCGTGTTGAGGAGAAGCTCCCCGACGCGCTCGCGGAAGATCAGTCCGACGGCGGTGTCCCAACCCGTGGCGGCCGTCATCACGATGACGTACCCCAGCGGGACCAAGGAAAACAGGGCAATGAGGACGGCAATGACGGATATCGCGGAAACGCCGAAAGGCGGGCGGGGGCGCTTGCCCCTGCCCGCCGTCGTCGTGCTTCCGGAAGTGTCCGGAGCCGCTAGGTCAGTTGGCACTGATTTACCATTTGGCACTGATTTACAGGAGTCCTGCCTTGGTCATCAGCTCGGTGACCTTTTCGGAGTTGAGCTTGGCCGGGTCAACGGTGGGTGCCTGGAGTTCCGTCAGCGGAACCAGCTTGTCGTTGGCCGGCACGTCGGAGGCGATGGCGTACTCGAAGGAGGTGCCCTTCTGGAGGACTTCCTGGCCCTTCTTGCCGGTGACGAACTTCAGGAAGGCCTGGGCTGCAGCCGCGTTCTTGGAGGAGTTCAGCACTCCGCCGCCGGAGACGGAGACGAATGCGCCCGGGTCCTGGTTCTTGAAGTAGTACGGCGTGACGTTCTTGGAGTTCTCGCCGGTCTTGGCCTGGTCGCCGTAGTAGTAGTAGTGGTAGATCAGCGCGGCGTCGACTTCGCCGGCGTTGACGGCCTTCATGGCCGTGCTGTTGCCCTTGTAGGCCTTGAAGTTTTCCTTCATGCCCTTGAGCCATTCCTCGGCTGCCGCTTCGCCCTTGAGCTCAAGGAGGGCCGAAACGATCGCCTGGAAGTCAGCGCCGGACGGTGAAGCGGCCCACTTGCCCTTCCACTCCGGCTTGGCCAGGTCCAGCATGGACTTGGGCAGCTGGTCTTCGGTCAGCTTGGTCTTGTCGTAAACCAGGACCGTGGAGCGCGCGGCGATGCCGGTCCACTTGCCGGTGGAGGGACGGAACTCGGCGGGCACCTGGTCGATGGTGGCTTTGTCCACGTCCGCGAACAGTCCGGCGTTCTCAACCTGCGCCATTGCGGGGGAGTTCTCGGTCAGGAAAACGTCGGCCGGGGAGGCTGCGCCTTCCTGGATGATCTGGTTGGACATCTCGGTGTCCGAGCCTTGGCGAAGGGTGACCTTGACGCCGGTTTCCGCGGTGAAAGCGTCAACCCATTCCTTGGTCAGGCTTTCGTGCTGGGCGTTGTAGACGGTGATTTCGCCGGACACCTTGCCGTCGGCCGCGGCGGAGCTTGCAGCGGGGGTGGAGCTTCCGGAGCCGCAGGCGGCGAGGCCGAGGGCTGCGGTGGCGGCGAGTGCGATTCCTGCCAGCGCGTTGGTGCGGATCTTCATTGGGGGCTTCTTTCTGGAAAAAACTCTCGGTGGACCGGAGTCCGCGTGAGGGGAAGTTAGGGCATGCTCACTGCAAAAAACTGTAGGTTAGCCAAACCTAAGGAACCAAGCTGAGGCGGCCTTAAGTGATCAGGATCACATCAATTACGGTACTTTTACGTGACTTAATTAGCCGCCGTCAGGAAGGAGAGGGCGTCCGGGAGTCAGTTTGGCGCGTCGGGCCGGGTTGCCTGGCCGGCGGCCTGGACTGCTGCGGCGGCCTCCAGCATCATCCAGGCCTGCAGCTGGGTGGAAAGTTCGACGGCGGC
Source organism: Arthrobacter sp. PvP023 (assembly GCF_017832975.1). Classification (NCBI taxonomy): domain Bacteria; kingdom Bacillati; phylum Actinomycetota; class Actinomycetes; order Micrococcales; family Micrococcaceae; genus Arthrobacter; species Arthrobacter sp. PvP023. The sequence continues at coordinate 4,354,160 of NZ_JAFIBI010000001.1, read as the reverse complement.
ACCCGCCGGATATGAGCCGCCCGCGGGTGTCTCGGGGAACACCGGGAACACCAGGTGCGCGTCATAGCCCGCCAGCGGTTCCTCCGGATCCACGGCGCGGCGGCCTTCCCACAGTGCCTGCGCGGTCTCCGCAACCAGGGCGGCCGCAATGGCGCGGGTCCGGTCGGGCAGCCGTCCGTCCACTGCCGCGAGCGCAAGGTAGCGCGCCAGGATCCCGGTGAACAGGCCGCCGTCGCCCGTTCCATCGCAGCGGAGCACGGCGGCTGTCCTGCCGGACTTGAGGGTAGTGGGGCGGGTCAGGTTGCGGGACACGGCGTCCACCAGGGCGGCGGCCCGGTCAAGGTTCCCCTGGCCGCCGAGCTCCAGCAGCGCCCCCAGGACCGGGCCCTGGTTGTAGGTGTAGATGGCGGCTTCCAGTACCACTTCGCCGCCGGCGCCGATCCGCAGTCCGTCCTGGTACATGCCCTGGGCGGGGTTGAACAGCTTGGCGTGGAGCCAGTCCACCAGGGCCTGGGCCTTGGCCGGATTCCCGGTGCGGGCATAGTAGAGCGCCACCGGAGCCGTGGCGGGCGTGTTCTTGAAGTCCCTTTTCTTACTCCAGAAGGTGCCGCCGCCCAGGTCGTCCGTGGAGGCGGAATCGAACTGCAGCGTGAGGCTTCGCCGGATCCGGGCGTGGCGCCGGCTGCCCGGCTTTCGCGTCTCTTCTGCGAGTTTCTCCAGCCGGAGGGTGGACAGTGCGAGCCAGGCCATGTCGTCGTAGTAGTTGTTGACGAAGGTGAGGAAGTTGCGCAGCCGGATGCCGGTGACCAGCTGCGAAGCCAGCCTTCCGGCGCTGGGCCGGCTCCCGCCGTCGAACCTTGCCCCCCGTGCCAGCTCACGGCGGCTGGCGTCCACGAGGCAGTCCACATAGTGCGCCTGCCACCAGTAGTGCCAGGGCCGACTCAGGTTCTTCAGCCGGCTGGACGGACGTTCGATCGCCGCGATATGCGTTCCGGGCAGGAAGAACAGCCGCTGCCCGAACATCCTGGTCACGGAACGGGCGGCCTCGTCGGCCCTGGCAGACCAGTCCGCGGGTGCGGCGGCGTCTGGAGAGGTCATGGTGCCAGCCTAGCGGGGAGTCCGGCGACCGTTCCTCGAGGGCTGCCGCCGAACGTGCGGTTTGCGCACATTCCAGTTAACATTCATTAACTAGCGTTACGCCGGGTTCGGTTCCACATCAAGGAGGATGCATGGACATCAAAGGTACTGTCGCGCTCATCACAGGCGGGGCCTCCGGGCTGGGCGCCGCAACGGCACGGCGCCTGTTCGACGCCGGGGCATCGGTGGTGCTGGTGGACCTGCCGTCGTCGCCCGGCGAAGCGTACGCGACGGAGCTGAACGCTGCCGGCGCGGCCGGCCCCGGCGCGGCCGGTCCCGGCGGGTCCGGGGCTGCCACCGGCGAGGCGGGCGCGTCCGCCGTGTTTGTCCCTGCCGACGTGACCAGTGAAGACCAGGTGCAGGCCGCCGTCGACGCCGCCGTCGCCCTGGGACCGCTGCGCATCGTGGTGAACTGTGCCGGCATCGCCACCCCGGGGAAGGTCCTTGGCCGCGAAGGCGTGCTGCCGCTGGACACCTTCAGCCGCGTCATCCAGATCAACCTCGTGGGCACCTTCAACGTAATCCGCCTCGCGGCCGCCGCTATGGCCGCCACTGAGCCCGCCGTGACCGAACTTGGCGGCCCCGAGCGCGGCGTCATCATCAACACCGCATCCGTGGCCGCGTTCGACGGGCAGATCGGCCAGCCCGCCTACGCCGCCTCCAAGGGTGCCGTGGCGGCCATGACCCTGCCGATCGCCCGTGAGCTGGCCCGCTCCCTGATCCGCGTGGTCACCATCGCGCCGGGCATTTTCGAGACCCCCATGATGGCCGGGCTGCCGCAGGAAGCCCAGGATTCGCTGGGGCGGCAAGTCCCGCATCCGTCCCGGCTGGGCCGGCCCGCTGAATACGCCAACCTGGCCGCGCACATCGTGAACAACGCCATGCTCAATGGCGAAACCATCCGCCTCGACGGCGCCATCCGGATGGGGCCGAAGTGACCCCGGCGCCGATCCCGGTGCAACCGGCGACGTCCGCGAGCTCTGTGCATTCGCTGCCCACGGCCGACTTCTTCGGGTTCGAGTCTCTGCTCAGCGACAGGGAGCGCCGGAAGCTGGAGGAGCTGCGCGAATTCCTGGCGGCCGAGATCGCGCCGTTCGCCACGGAGTGGTGGAACAACGCCGAATTTCCCGCCCATATCCTGCCCAAACTTGCCGCCCTCGAGCTGAGCGCCCCCGCCCAGCGCGGCTACAGCCACCTGTTCGCGGGCCTGGTGATTGCCGAAATCACCAGGGTGGACACGTCAATCGCCACCTTCTTCCTCGTGCACCATGACCTCTTCGTGGAATCCCTGTACGGGTTCGGCTCCGATGAGCAGAAAGCCCGCCTGCTCGAGGACGCCGCCAGCCTCCGCACCACCGGCGCCTTCGCGCTGACCGAGCCGGAGCACGGCTCCGATGTAGCCGGCGGAATGGAAACACGGGCGCGGCGGGTTCCCGGGGGAGCGGACGACGGCGGCGACTGCTGGATCCTCAACGGAGCCAAACGCTGGATCGGCAACGGGACGTTCTGCGACTACATGCTCGTGTGGGCCCGGGACGAGGCCGACGGCGCCATCCGGGGATTCATCTTGGACGCGGCCCTCCCGGGAGTCAGCCGGAGCCGGATCGAAAACAAGATCGCCCTGCGCACAGTGCAGAACGCGGACATTGTCTTCCGGGACGTGCGGGTGGCGGAGACGGACCGCTTCGCCGGCATCAGCAGTTTCGAGGACACCAACGAACTGCTCCGCGGGTCCCGGATCATGGTGGCGTGGCAGGCTGTGGGCCAGCAGTTGGCGGCGTTCGACGTTGCCCGGCAGCACGCCGTCGAACGCCAGCAGTTTGGCCGTCCGCTGGCCAAATTCCAGCTCATCCAGCAGCAGCTGGTAAACATGCTCGGCAATGCCGTGGCCAGCATGGGCATGATGGTCCGGATCGCCCAGCTGCAGCAGGACGGGGCGGCAGATATGGCCCAGGTGGCACTGGCGAAGTCGTACACGAGTGCACGGATGCGCGAAACCGTGGCCATGGGGCGGGCCATCCTGGGCGGAAACGGGATCGTATCGGATTTCCGGATGGCCAAGATCTTCGCCGACGCCGAGGCCATCTACACCTATGAGGGCTCGTTCGAGATCAACACGCTGATCGTGGGCCGCGCCGTCACCGGGGTGTCCGCGATCGTCTAGGGCCAGGAGGAGCGCGAACGCACTCAGCCGGCGATCATCGGGTCCTTCTCGCCGGCTTCGATCCGGTAGTCCAGGCTGTTGTTCTTCACCGGCATTGGGCAGGTCCCGTACGGGGTGAACGCGCTTGGGTAGTTGATGGCGCGGTTGAAGTCCAGGACCACTGAGCCGTCCGGCCGTGGCCTGGCCGTGGACACCTTGCGCCACTCATCCGTCGAGTCCCCGTTGGTTTCGTCGTGGAACGTGACGGTCAGGGCTCCGAGCTTTTCCTCTTCCGCCTGCAGGTGGAACTCATGGTCCTTGCCGGGCAGCCGGAACACCAGCTCGCCGACGGTGCGGTGCACGCCGTCCACCAGCGGGTTCGCGGTGCCGATGGGAACATCCACGGGCTCCGGATAGGGGCGGAACTGGGCGTCGACCACCAGGTCGGGGCGGTACTCAAAGGAGGGCACGCCGTCGAACTCCGTAAACACCGGCGAGCGGGAATCGCGGGTACGGATGGCGTACTTGTCCGCGCGCATGGCCAGTTCCACCACCACCTGCCTGCCGTCGTCGCCGCCGAACTGCACCCACATCAGCGACTCCTCGTCCGCCAGCACGGCGGAAATGGTGCCGTCGACAGGCTGCCCGGAATCCACCAGGGTCAGTCCATCGGCCGCCGCCGCGGTGAGGAATGCCGTCGTCCCGTCCGTTGACCAGAGCCCAGGGGCGAGGTCGACGGCGGCGGGCCGGCTTTCCAGCCACTGGAACGATGTGAGGGTCAGCCAGCCGTGCTCGCTGGCCAGCGCCTTGTTGCGGTTGGAGCGGAACCGGTTCCAGCGCTCCAGTTGTGCGTCAGTGGAAGTGTTCATGGTTCCTCGTTCGTTGTTCCTGGTCCTGATTACTGAGGCGGGGTCTGGTTGCTCCGGGTGCCCAGGCTGGCGGCTATCAGCTGGGAGGCAGCCTCCCGGGCGGTGACGGCGGCTTCCGGGTCGCCGTCCAGTACGCCGCTGGCCAGGCCACCGTCCAGAATTAGCGAGAGGCTTCGTGCCAGACGGTCCGGCCGTGCGGCGCCGGCCTCGGCAGCCAGCCCCTCCATCCACGCCAGCACGGCCTTCTTATGGGCAACGGTGCGCGCATGGACCCTCGTCCCGGATGCTGACTCGGCGGCGGCGTTGATAAATGCGCAGCCCCGGTAGCCGTCGCGGCGGCACGCGGAAGCGAGGGCATCGAACAGCCCTGCAAGCTGCGCAGCAGGGTCCGGGCCCGCGGCCTCCGCTGCAGCGTGGAGCTGTCCCGTCCAGATGGCATCCACCTTGTCCAGGTAGGCGAGGATCAGTTCGTCCTTGGCGGGAAAGTACTTGTAGAACGTGGCCTTGGAGATTTCGGATTCGGCGATGATGGTGTCGATGCCGGCAGCGCGCAGGCCGTGGGCGTAGAAGAGCCTGAAGGCGGTGGCCAGGATCTTCTCCCTGGCGGGTCCGGCCGGCGTTCGGACAGCCTGCTGTACGGGTGCTGGCGTCGTCATGACTCCATGGTACACAGACAAGTCTGTCTGCGCCTGAGCTGGCTTACTTCTCGGCGTTATTGTCAGCCGATATCTCAACTCAGGGTGAGCCTTGCCGTAGACAGATCTGTCTGATAGCGTCTTTTTCACCAGTAGACGGACCTGTCTACCCGAGCGCCTCAATTGCTGCGACGCAACCATAGACGCACCCGTTGAGACGCACTATTGAGACCAGAATGAGGACGCCATGAAAATTGCTGTACTGGGAACCGGCACGGTCGGCAGGGCCATGGCCGGGGCGTTGGCAGATCTCGGCCATGAAGTAGCCATCGGGACCCGCGATCCGAAAGCCACGCTGGCACGCACGGAGCCGGACGCCATGGGTGCAGCGCCCTTCAGCCAGTGGCTTCCGGAGCACCCCCACGTGCACCTGGCTGCGTTCGCAGATGCGGCAGCAGGCGCAGAGTTGGTGGTCAACGCCACCGAAGGGGCGAGTTCCCTCTCCGCCCTCACCGCGGCCGGAACGGAAAATCTTGCCGGGAAGATCCTGGTGGATATCGCCAATCCGCTCGACTTCTCGCACGGTATGCCCCCTACGCTCAACCCTGTCAACACGGACAGCCTGGGAGAGCAGATCCAGCGGACGTTCCCGGAAACGAAGGTTGTCAAGACCCTCAACACCATGAACGCGAGCCTGATGGTCGACCCCGGGCGTGCCGCGGGAGGTGACCACTCCGTGTTCGTCTCAGGCAACGACGCTGCGGCAAAAGCCGAGGTGACCACGCTCCTCAAGAGCCTCGGACACCAGGACGTCATTGACTTGGGCGATATCACCACGGCACGCGGCTCGGAGATGCTCTTGCCGATCTGGCTGCGGCTCTGGGGCGCACTGGGAACGGCAAACTTCAACTTCAAGATCGCCCGCTAGGCCGCCGTTCCTCCCGATAAGGCCGACGGCGGCCCCTACTAAAACAGGGGGCCGCCGCGGACGTCAAGGGCACGAACACTATCTGAGACAAATTCCCACGCCGCAAGAGTGCCGGGTAACATCCCATAGGAACACGTAACCCGGCTCACAGTATCCAGCGCAGTGTACGAGCCAAGTCCGAACCCTCGAAAGATAGTTTCCATGGCTAACACTGCAGTAAATCCAGGCGCTCATCTCGCGGCAGGAACTGATCCTGCCGGCTCCGATTCCAGCGCTGATCTCGCGTCCGAGCTCCGGGCGGATGTCCGGCGCGTCTCCACCCTGCTGGGCGAATCGCTGGTCCGCCAGCACGGCCCCGAGCTCCTCGACCTCGTCGAGCAGGTCCGCCTCCTGACCAAGGAATCCAAGGAGGCCGCCCGCGGAGGCGCGGACGCCACCGGCCCCTGGAGCTCGCACGACGTCGTCGCCCAGGTCCGCGAACTGCTCGGCTCCCTGCCCATCGACCAGGCCACCGACCTGGTTCGTGCTTTTGCGTTCTACTTCCACCTGGCCAACGCTGCCGAACAGGTCCACCGGGTACGGGGCCTGCGGACCCGGCAGGAAAAGGACGGCTGGCTGGCCAAGGCCGTGGAGGAAATCTCCGGCCAGGCCGGACCGGCAGTCCTCCAGGAAGTGGTCAACGAGCTGGATGTCCGCCCCATCTTCACAGCCCACCCCACGGAAGCCTCCCGCCGCTCCGTCCTGGACAAGATCCGCCGGCTTTCCGACGTCCTGGCAGTTTCCACGGAGGAAGGCACCTCGGCCCGCCGCCGCCAGGACCGCCAGCTCGCCGAAGTAATTGACCAGATGTGGCAGACGGACGAGCTCCGCCAGGTCAGGCCCACCCCCGTGGACGAGGCCCGCAACGCCATCTATTACCTGAACAGCATCCTCACCGATGCCATGCCTGAAATGCTTTCGGACCTCTCCGAGCTGTTGGGCGAGCACGGCGTGACGCTGCCGTCGCAGAAGGCCCCCATCCGCTTCGGCTCGTGGATCGGCGGCGACCGAGACGGCAACCCGAACGTCACTGCCGGCGTCACCCGCGAGATCCTGCAGATCCAGAACCAGCATGCCGTCCGGATCAGCATTGCCATGATCGACGAACTCATCGCCATCCTGTCCAACTCCACGGCGCTGGCCGGGGCGGACCAGGAGCTGCTGGACTCGATCGACACGGACCTCAAAAACCTCCCGGGCCTGGACCGCCGGGTCCTGGAACTCAACGCCCAGGAGCCCTACCGGCTTAAGCTCACCTGCATCAAGGCAAAGCTCCTCAACACGGCCAAGCGCGTGGCGGCCGGCTCCTCCCACGAGCCCGGCCGGGACTACACCTCAACCGCAGGCGTCCTCGCCGAGCTCGGGCTGCTGGAGAAATCACTCCGCAACCACCACGCCGGCCTGGCCGCGGACGGTGCGCTTGCACGGGTCCGCCGCGCCATCGCCTCCTTCGGGCTGCACCTGGCCACCCTGGACATCCGCGAGCACGCCGACCACCACCACGACGCCGTCGGGCAGCTCATGGACCGCCTGGGCGGTCCCGGCGTGCGGTATTCCGAACTCAGCCGCGCCGAGCGGCTGGAGGTGCTGGGGGCGGAACTCGGGTCCCGCCGTCCGCTGTCCGGCCACCCGATCAAGCTCGACGGCGTGGCTGACGGCACGTACGACGTCTTCCGTGAAATCCGGCGCGCCCTCAAGACGTACGGCCCGGACGTCATCGAGACGTACATCATTTCCATGACCCGCGGCGCCGACGACGTCCTTGCCGCTGCCGTACTGGCCCGCGAAGCAGGGCTCGTCAGCCTCTTTGGTGACGCGCCATACGCCAAGATCGGCTTTGCTCCGTTGCTGGAAACGGTGGAGGAGCTGCGGGCCTCGGCCGAGATCGTGGACCAGCTGCTGTCCGATCCGTCCTACCGGGAACTCGTCCGGCTGCGCGGTGACGTACAGGAAATCATGCTTGGCTACTCGGACTCCAACAAGGAATCCGGCGTGATGACCAGCCAGTGGGAAATCCACAAAACCCAGCGGAAGCTGCGCGATGTCGCGGCCAAGCACGGCGTCCGGGTCAGGCTCTTCCACGGCCGCGGCGGCTCCGTGGGCCGTGGCGGCGGACCCACGTACGACGCGATCATGGCGCAGCCCAACGGCGTCCTCGAAGGCGAAATCAAGTTCACCGAGCAGGGTGAAGTCATCTCGGACAAGTACTCCCTGCCGGAGCTGGCGCGCGAGAACCTGGAGCTTTCCCTCGCTGCCGTGATGCAGGGTTCCGCCCTGCACCGCACCCCGCGTACGTCCGAGGACCAGCGCGAGCGCTACGGCCACGTCATGGAGACCATTTCCGATGCCGCGTTCGCACGGTACCGCTCGCTCATCGACGATCCGGACCTGCCGGCGTACTTCATGGCATCCACTCCCGTGGAACAGCTCGGCTCCCTCAACATCGGCTCCCGTCCGTCCAAGCGTCCGGACTCCGGCGCCGGTCTGGGCGGGCTGCGCGCCATCCCGTGGGTCTTCGGCTGGACCCAGTCGCGTCAGATCGTGCCGGGCTGGTTCGGCGTGGGCTCCGGACTGAAGGCTGCCCGTGAAGCCGGCAACACGGAACAGCTCACGGAAATGATGGACGGCTGGCACTTCTTCCGCTCGGTCCTGTCCAACGTGGAAATGACGCTGGCCAAAACGGATATGGACATTGCCGGCTACTACGTCTCGACGCTGGTCCCTGAAGAGCTGCACCATTTGTTCCGGGCCATCCGGGAGGAATACGACCTCACCGTCGCCGAGATCCAGAAGCTCACCGGCGAGCACGTGCTCCTCGACGCGCAGCCCACCCTCAAGCGCTCCCTGGAGATCCGCGACCAGTACCTCGACCCCATCAGCTACCTCCAGGTGGAACTGATGCGTCGTATGCGGGCCGAAGATTCCGAGGGCGAGAGCATTTCCGGGGCCGAGATTGATGAACGCCTACAGCGGGCCATGCTCATCACGGTCAACGGCGTAGCAGCGGGCCTCCGCAACACCGGATAACCAACGCTCTCTCACTTCCGGCGGGAAATCTCCAAACGCTCTCTCACCTCTGAGGGAGCGTTTGGAGTTTGGCGGCCAAAAGTGAGAGAGCGTTTGAATAACAGCGGCGAAAAGTGAGAGAGCGTCCTGACGCTAGGGTTGATTTCATGCCTTCGTTCCAGACCAGACTCAAGATCACCGGGCTGAAGCCCGGCAATCCTCCCGAGGCCGTGATGGCCGCCGCAGTCGAAGCGCTCGGCACGAGGCACCACGTGGAGTCGAACCAGCTGCAGATTGCCGCCGGTGTTCCTGAACTGAACCTCCGCTTCCTGGTGGAGCCGACAGAGTACACCGGTGAGAACAACCAGGCGCGGGAGTCGGCAGCGATGATGCGCGACGCCGTCGAGCGCGTTGCGGTGACGGGCGCACTTTTGGTGCTCCGCCGCAGCCGCGGCCGCTGGGCTCCCGTCTAAGCCGGATCGCCGGGTTCGTCCACGGGGGACCGGCTGCCGCGGCGCCGGGTGGCAATCATGCCCACGACGGCGCCGATCACCAGCCCGACGGCGACGCCGATCAGCGAGCTCGCCCAGAACGGCAGCTTGGTGGCGGACCCGGTGAAATAGCCGAGACCCGTGAGCCAGGTGCCCCAGAGAACTCCGCCCAGCGCGGCGCAGAAGCTGAATGCGCGGGTGGTGACGTCGGCAATGCCGGCGGCAGCCGACGTCGCCAGCCGTCCGCCCGGAATGAACCGCACACCGATGATGGCGCCGTACGTGGTGGAACGGCCCGCTTTGGCGATGGCGGCGTGGATGCCGCTGTGGAACTTGCGGCCCCACCCCCACCGGTCCAGGACATGGCTGAGGCGGCGCTTGAACAGCTGGAACACCATAACATCGCCGACCCACGACGCAAACGCGGCAAGGAGTCCCACCAGCAGGAAGTTGGCGCGGCCTTCCGCGGCGAGCGCCCCGCCCGTGATCACCACCATTTCGGAGGGGACGGGCGGGAAAATGGCGTCGCCAAGGACGATGGGGATGATCCAGAAATAGATCGCGGCGCCCCAGGTGTCAGCGTTGGCGAGGTCCATGGGCACAAGGTACCTCATTTTCGTGACGCGGGACGGCGGGCATGGTCCGGTCCCGGGCTGGTCCTAGGCCGGGGCCTCGCTGAGCTGAAGCCGGCTGCGGTACTCCACGGGCTGCCCGGTGATGGGGTCGATAAACCGGATTCCGCGGGCCAGGAGCTGCAGGGGCCTGGTGTAGTCGTCCGGTGCCTTGTCCAGCAGCTCGGGGTAGAAGGCATCATTAGCGATCCCCAGTCCCAGCGACGCCATGTGCACCCTGAGCTGGTGGGTCTTTCCGGAGTGCGGCTCAAGGCGGTACAGGCCCCGGCGCGCCGGTTCACTTGCGTGAGTGCCGGCGTCGAACGTTTTCATCAGTTCAATGCGGGTTTCCGCATTGGGTTCGCCGTCCACCACCTCGGCCAGCAGGTAGCTGCGGGACTTGGTCATGCGGTTCCGGACCACCATGGGGAAGTCGACGGCGGGGTACCCGGCGGCCGGTTCCGCGGCGGACACGCACTCGTACTCCTTCTGGACCTGGCGCTTCTCGAAGAGCACCTGGTACTTGCCGCGGGTCTCGGGGTTGGTGGAGAGCAGGAGGATGCCGGCCGTCATCCGGTCCAGGCGATGCATGGGGATCAAGTCCGGGAGGTCCAGCTGGTTCCGAAGCCGCACCAGGGCCGACTCCTGGATATAAGTGCCGCCCGGAGTGGTGGGCAGGAAGTGGGGCTTGTCCACCACAAGGATGTGGTCGTCCTGGTGCAGGATGCTGAGTTCAACGGGAAGCCGCGTCTCCGGCGGGAGGGTGCGGTAGTACCAGATGAACGTGTGGTCCTCGAGCCTGGTGCGCCTGTCCAGCGGAACGCCGCCCTCGCCCACGATCTCGCCGGCGTCGAAACGGTCCTCGATGCCCTGCGGGTCGATGTGGCCCCAGCGGTGCATCATGTAGTCCATCGCGGTGTCCCACGGCCCCTCGTCCGGGAGGCGCAGGCGGGTCGCGTTCACGCCGTCGCGCACGGGGAGGGGGGATTGCATCACCGGTCCATTCTACTTTGCGCGGGTGCCGCGCCCTTTCCGCGAAGCCAACACGATTCCGCCGAACCGCTACCGACGGTAAAAAAGTTCTTGACAAATAAAATTGTCGGTACCGATACTTAAATCATGTTGGACATTGAAGTGATCGAGGACCCTGCCGCGGCGGAAGCCTCGCTGGACCCCATCCGCACCCGCATCCTCCGGGAGCTGGCGGAGCCCGGGTCCGCTACGCAGCTCGCTGCCAAGGTGGGGCTGCCGCGGCAGAAGGTGAACTACCACCTCAAGGCGCTGGAGCGTCATGGCCTGGTGGAGCTTGTGGAGGAGCGGCGCAAGGGCAACGTCACCGAGCGCGTGCTGCAGGCCACTGCGGCGTCCTACCTCATTTCACCCGTGGCCCTTGCCTCCGTGGCGCCGGATCCGCACCGTTTCGCGGACCGGTTCTCCGCTTTCTGGCTGCTGGCGCTCGCCGGGCGCATGGTCCAGGAAGTCGGCAAGCTCATCGCAGGGGCAGCCGCCGCGCGGCAGAAACTCGCCACATTCGCGATCGACGGCGAGATCACCTTCCGCACCGCCGCGGACCGTGCCGCCTTTGCCGAAGAGCTCGGCATTGCGGTTATCCGTCTCGTGGACAAATACCACGACGACGACGGCGGCGCGGGCGGGCGGAAGCACCGGCTGGTCGTCGCGCTTCATCCGGCACTCAAGGAACCGGCACTCAAGGAACCAGACAAAACCACCACCCCGATCGGGGAAAAGGAACAGGAGCAGGGCAATGACTGACAACCGGAAATTCGAGATCGTTTACGACACCGACCTGCCGGGCACCCCGGAGCGGGTCTGGGAAGCCGTCACCAAGGGCACGCCGGGCTGGATGTTCCCTACGGACCAGTGGCCGGATGTGAAGACGGTTGAGGAGTATCCGCGGCACCTGGTGTCCCGCATGGACGGTCCGGACGGCTGGTTCAACCAGCTCGAGCACGTCCTGGAACCGCTCGACGGCGGCCGGGCCAGGCTGCATTACGTGCACAGCGGCATCTTCGCGGACAACTGGGACGAGCAGTACGACGGCGCCAGCAAGCACACGGAGTTCTACCTCCACACCCTGGGCCAGTACCTGCAGTACTTCGACGGCCGCCCGGTGGTCTTCACAGACATCCAGGGCCCGGCGGCCTCGCAGGTGCCGGACGGCTTCGTGCGGCTGAAGAAGGCCCTCGGCGTCGACGCCGCGTCGCAGGGCGACACCTTTGATGTGGAGCTCGACGGCGTGGGGCGGCTGACGGGGCAGGTGGACTTCTCCAACGAGAACTTCCTGGGCCTGCGGACAGCGGACACCATGTACCGCTTCTTTGGCCGCAACGCCTTCGGTGCACCGGTGGGCATGACCGTCCACGACTTCAGCGGCGGCGGGGATTCTGAAGCCACGGCGAAGGCCTGGGGCGACTACCTCGGGAAGGTCTACGCCTAGGATTCCGCGGGCCGGGTGGGCCGGACCGGACCGGACCGGACCGGGTCCGTCCTGCTCAGCGACGCGCAACATGCCTGGCGCTACGCAAAATGCCTGGCGCTACCGGAATACCGGCGCGTCAGGTATTTTGCGCGTCATAAATGGCTGTCCGCAGCGCTCCGGGTTGGCGGCTGCCGAACCTCGTCCAGCGCCGACCCTGGTCCAGGGCGCGGCCGCGGTCAGGCGATGGCGACGGCAGGTGTATGCCGGAGGCTGCGGCGGAGCCGGGGTGCGCCGTCGAGTTTGTCCTGGGCTGACCGCAGGGCACGCACCGCCGTCTCCAATTGCCCGGGCGGAAGCGTGTAGGGGATGCGCAGGTAGTGCTCGAAAGCCCCGCCCAGGCCGAACCTTGGGCCGGCTGCCAGCCTCACGCCGAAGTCGGGGCCGAGGACCGTCAGCGCGGTGCTGATCGGTGCGGGGAGCCGGCACCAGACGCTCAGCCCGCCGTCGGGCCGCTCCGGCTCCCAGCCGGGTAGGATCCCGCCGAGCAGCTCAAGCAGTGCTGCCCGGTTCTCGCGGAGGGCCGCCAGCCGGGCTGGAAGCGGCTCGTCGAGCGACCGGACCAGGTGTGCTGCCGCCAACTGTTCCACCACCGGTCCGCCCAGGTCCATGGTGGTCCGGGCAGCTGCGAAGCGCTGAATCAGTGAACTGCCGGCCCTTATCCAGCCAGTCCGCAGGCCGGCCCAATGCGACTTGCTGAGGGAGCCGATGGTGACCACCGCCGGACTGAAGGCCGCCAGCGGGGCCGCGTCCACGGCGTCGAGGTTCAATTCCCGCAGTGTCTCGTCCACCACCAGCACTGTTCCCGCGGCGGCCGCCGCCCGCACGAGCCGGCGGCGCTGGGGATCGGACATCAGCCGGCCCGTCGGGTTGTGGAAGTCCGGCACCACGTAAGCCATCTTGGGCCGCTGCTGCATCATGGCGGATTCCATGCCGGCCACGTCCCAGCCGCGCCCGTGCGGGAGGGCGACCGGCACGGGCCGGCAACCGCTGGCGCGGATGGCATCAAGCGCGTGCGGGTACGTGGGGTGGTCCACGAGGACTTTGTCCTGCCGGCCGGCAAGGGTGCGGAGCACGATGTTCAGTGCGTGCTGCGCGCCTGATGTCACAAGGATCTGGTCCGCCGTGGTGGGGGCCCCGGCCGCCGTGTACCGCGCAGCGATCGCCTCCCGCAGCGGTGCGATGCCGACGGCGTCATAGCCGAACCCCGGAAGCAGTGCAGGGAGCTCCGTCAGCGCGGCGGCAAAGGCCCGGTGCACCACTTCGCCGCTGGCCGGCAGGGATGCGTAGGCGAGGTCGAGCAGGCCCGGCGGCGCTGCCAGTCCCGGCGCGCCGGCCAGCGCGTTAGGGCTGATCAGCTCGGCGGCTGCCGGGCCCCCTGCGCCCGCGGGCAGCTGGCGGGGAATGCAGGTCCTGCCGCGGCTGCCCTGCCGGCTGGTCAGGAAACCCTGCTCGCGGAGGCTGGCATAGGCAGCCGTTACCGTGGTCCGGCTGACACCCAGGGTTTCAGCCAGGGCGCGCTCGCTGGGCAGGGCCATGTCCAGCGGGACGCGTCCGTCCAGGATGAGGAGGCGTACGACGTCGGCCAGCTCACGGTAGGCGGGGCCCGCGCCGCGGTGCCACCCGCCCAGGAGGCGCACCAAGGCAGTGGGGTTAAGGGAGCCGGACATGTAGCCAGTATCTCAAACTGGATATGGATTACAAGGCCAGTTTTGGCGGAGGATGATTCCCATGATGACCCGAAGACTCCTTCAACTGTTCACAGGCCTGGCCATGTACGGCATTTCGCTGGCCATGTTCATCCGTGCCGGGCTTGGCCTTGACCCCTGGGATGTTTTCCATCAGGGCGTGGCCGGGAAGACAGGCCTTTCCATCGGAGCGGTGGTGGTGATCGTGAGCTTCCTCGTCCTGCTTCTCTGGATTCCGTTGCGGCAGTGGCCCGGCTTCGGCACCTTGTGCAACGCCGTGCTGGTGGGTGTGTTCGCCGATGTGGGGCTTGCGCTGATTCCGGAGTTCTCGCACCTTGGCGGCCAGATCGGCATGCTGGCGGGGGCTGTGCTGCTGAACGGCATCGCGTCGGCCTGCTACATTGGCGCCCGCTTCGGCCCCGGCGCCCGCGACGGGCTGATGACCGGCCTGGCGCGGCGGACTGGGTGGTCGGTGCGGACGTCCCGGACGGGCATCGAAATCGTGGTCCTGGCTACCGGATGGCTGCTGGGCGGATCCGTGGGTGTGGGCACAGTGGTGTATGCCCTGGCTATCGGCCCGCTGGTGCAGTTGTTGTTGCCGCGGTTCACGGTGCCGGAGGCGCCGCGCCCGGTCGCGCTTCCGCTGGAGTCAGGCGCCGATCATGCAGTTCCTGCCGGCGGCGGCTGGCAGCTCGGACAGAAGTAGATGTCGCGCTCCTCGGTGCCCGCACCCTTGGCGAGGACACCGTGGCGGATGGGCGTACCGCATTTAAGGCACGGCTGGTGCTCGCGGCGGTATACCCAGTATCCAGGTCTTCCGGCCATCCGTCCGACCGGCATTCCGCGCGGGTTCAGGACGGTGGTTCGGCGGCCCGGCCCGAGATTGGCCTCCAGTAGCTGCTTGGCCGTGGCCATCATGGCGGGCAGGTCCGTCACGTCGGCGACCGGTGCTGCGGGATGGATGCCGGACAGGAAGCAGGCCTCGCAGCGGTAGATGTTGCCGATGCCGGCCAGGTTGCGCTGGTCCAGCAGGGCCACGCCGATGGGAACGTCAGGGGCAGCGAGCAGCCGCCGTTCGGCCTCGGCCATGTCCCAGTCCGGACCCAGCAGGTCGGGCCCGAGGTGGCCGACAACGGAATCCTCGTCAGCGGTGCGGACCACTTCCAGGATGCCGAGGGAAAACCCGACGGCGTCCGCCGTGGCGGTGCGCAGCACGCACCGGGCGGTGAACCCCGGTTTCCGCCAGCGGCCGCCGGGCGGGTAGACCTGCCAGGCGCCTTCCATCTTCAAGTGGGAGTGGATGGTCAGCCGTTCCTCCGCCGGACCACGAAGCCGCATGAGGAGGTGCTTGCCGCGGGGCACCACCTCGTCCACGGTCCAGCCCGCCAGCTTCAGGGTGGCGAACCGGGGCACCCGGAAGTCGGAGGCTGTGAGCTGGTGCCCGGCCAGGGCGGCATGCAACTGGGCGGCCGCCCGCCAGACGGAATCGCCTTCAGGCACGGATTCTCAGTCCCTTCGGAGTCGAATAGGCGCCGGCGTGGGTCAGGGCGGCGGCAGCGGGAGTATCCAGGATGCCGTGGCCGTTGACCTTCTCCATGATGAGCTTGTCCACGGCGCCGCGCTTGACCACGCCGACCAGGGCTTCCGCCGCGGCGGCCAGCACCTCCGGATCTTCATCGAAGGCGAGCAGCGTCTTGCCGCCGCGCTCCACATAAAGGGTCAACGCGCCGTCGACCATCACCACCAGGGCTCCGGCCTTCCTGCCCGGACGGTGGCCGCTGCCGGCTTCAACACTCAGCGCGGGCCAGGGCAGGGCCGCGCCGTACGGGTTGGCGGGGTCCGTCGCGGCAAGCGCCAGGGCAACGGGCTCCGGCTTCGCCAGCTGGGCGTCTTCCGAGTACGACCGCAGCCGGTCCACCGTGGCCGGAACCGCAAACTGCGCGGCGCCGAGGTGTTCAATGAAGTAACCCCGGCGGCATCGCCCGGCCTCTTCCAGCCTGGCGAGGACTTTGTACATCAGGCCGAATCCGCCCAGGATGTTCTCCGCCATGACGGAGCCGCGGGTCACCACACCGTAGCGGTCCAGCAGAAGCTCCGCCGTGGCGCGGGCATGGATGGTGGGGTCCAGTTCCGGCAACGGCAGTGCGGACCACCGGCCGGCCGCCAGCGGCGGGGTAGGGGCGCCGCCGGTCACCGAGCCGTAGCGTCCGCCGGTCAGCCCGGCAGATCCCATCAGGCCCGTTCCGTGCGCCCGTCCCAGCCTGCTCATGCGGGGTGCGCGTGCCCGCGGGGCCCGGGCAACCTGCCGGTGCGCCGTGTGGCCGCCGGCGATCATGGCCCGGACCGGAGCGAAGGTGTCGCCGGTGATGCGGCCGGCCCACGCCAGGTCCCACAAAGCGGACACCACATCCTGGTCGCTCAGCACGGAGTCCATGCCGCCGGCAATGTCGGTCAGCTGGCGGAAGAAGTACCCGCCGCCGTTGTTCTGCAGGTGCTCCAGCAGCCGCTGCTGCGCGTCCCCGGGCTGGTAGTCCGGCGCGGGGTTCAGCGTGAGTTCGGCCGAGTCCGCGAGGTGCAGGCTCACCCAGCCGTCATTGCCGGGCAGCGCACCGGCGCCGGACCAGAGGACCTCGCCTGCGGCCATCAGCTCGTCCAGCATGGCCGGCTGGTAGTCGCTGACGCGGCTGGCGAGGACCAGTGGTTCCCATGCGGAAGCTGGAACCGGCACGCCGGAAAGCTGGTCGACGGCGGTGATGATGCCGTCCAGCCCGCGCAGGGCGGACTGGCCCCGGCTTCGCCCGGGGGTCCGGACGTTCTGCCAGGCTGGGAGGAACCGTCCGTAGGCGCCGGCATCCACGGGTTCCACTTCGGCCCGCA
Source organism: Arthrobacter sp. PvP023 (assembly GCF_017832975.1). NCBI lineage: Bacteria > Bacillati > Actinomycetota > Actinomycetes > Micrococcales > Micrococcaceae > Arthrobacter > Arthrobacter sp. PvP023. The sequence continues at coordinate 4,337,239 of NZ_JAFIBI010000001.1, read as the reverse complement.
GCGCCGCCAGCGACCGGCGTCGCAGCTTTCGCAGTACCTCGGCGTCGCACCATTCACTGGTGCCGGCCAAGGTGATGGTGGAGGCGGCCGGCAACGCCGGCACATCGTCCTCGCCGGGTTCCGGTATCCCGGGCACCTGATGGGGCGGCGTGGCGTGCGGGCGGAATTCGCCTTCCACCACGCGGCCATCCGCGGCGAGCCGTTTCAGCGCGGTGCTGACGACGGCGACCCCGAGTCCCAGCCGGGCCGCGGCTTCCGCTGCGGTGAAGGGCCCGTGCGTGCGGGCGTAGCGGGAGACAAGGTCACCGAGGGGGTCGGCGACTGGTTCGATGAACGCGAGCGGTACGCCCATGGGCAGGGGGACCCCGATGGCGTCCCGCAGGCGGGCCGCGTCCTCAACGGCCGCAAAACGCTCGACGCCGCCGATGTTCACCCGGAGCGCGCGGTTGGCGCGCTGCAGGGCGGCGAGGTGGGCGACGGCGTCGGCCAGGAGCGTTTCGGCAGGCTCAACCGCCGGGGCGGACTCATCGCCCGGCGCAGGCTCGACCAAAGGCGCAGGCTCAACCGCCGGGGCGGTTTCCAGGCGTTCGGCCACTTCCCCCGGGGTCAGCGGACCGAGCAGCCTGAGCAGGTCCGCGACGCCTTCCATTCCGCGCACCCGTCGGTCCGGAGCGAGGCGCTGCAGTTCCCGCTCGGTGGCTTCAATGACCTTGGCGTCCAGAAGCTCGCGCAGCTCAACACGGCCCAGGAGCTCATTGAGCAGGGTTGAATCCAGGGCCAGTGCGGCGGCCCGTCGCTCGGCCAGCGGCGAGTCACCCTCGTAGAGGAACTGGGCCACGTAGCCGAAGAGCAGGGACTTGGCGAATGGCGAAGGCTGCTGCGTGGTGGTCTGTAGGATCCGCAGTTCACGCCGCTCGATGGACGCCGCGATGTCCTTCAGCGCCGGGAGGTCGTAAACGTCCTGCAGGCACTCACGCACCGTTTCCAGCACGATGGGGAACGTGGGGTATTTCCGGGCCACGTCCAGCAACTGCGCGGACCGCTGGCGCTGTTGCCACAGGGGCTGGCGCTTCCCAGGGTTCTGCCGGGGCAGCAGCAGGGCGCGGGCGGCGCACTCGCGGAAGCGCGAGGCGAAGAGGGCGCTCCCGCCCACCTCGGCCGTCACGATCTGTTCGAGTTCCTCCGGATCGAAGAGGAACAGTTCGGCTCCGGGCGGCTCGTCCTCCATCATGGGCACCCGCAGCACAATGCCGTCGTCCGCGGCCATGGCGGAGCCGTCCATCCCGTAACGCTGGTGCAGCCGCTGCCCCACCGCGAGGGCCCAGGGTGCGTGCACGGGCATGCCGAACGGGCTGTGCAGGACCACGCGCCAGTCGCCCAGTTCGTCATGGAACCGCTCCACCACCAGGGTGGTGTCGCTGGGGACAACTTCGGTGGCCAGCTTCTGTTCGGCGAGGTATTGGATCAGGTTGTTCGCGGCGAAATCATCGAGTCCGCTGGCCTTGCACCGTTCCGTGGCGGGTCCGACGTCGGACGCTGAGAGTTCACGCACAAAAGCGCCCAGCGCGCGGCCCAGGTCCACGGGCCGGCCCAGCGAATCGCCCTTCCAGAAGGGGAGTTTGCCGGGCTGGCCGAACGCCGGGGAAACGAGCACGCGGTCGTGCGTGATGTCCTCGATCTTCCAGCTGGTCGCGCCCAGGGCGAAGACGTCCCCCACGCGGGATTCGTAGACCATTTCCTCGTCGAGCTCACCCACGCGCCGGCCCCCCTTGGCTGCGGAGGCGGCGGGACTGGCGGCCTTGCCGTCGCCGGACGGCGACGCCGAGCCTTCCACCTCGGTGCCGATGATGTAGACGCCGAAAAGCCCGCGGTCCGGGATGGTGCCGCCGGATGTCACGGCCAGCCGCTGCGCCCCGGGGCGGCCTTCGATGGTGCCGGCATTGCGGTCCCAGATGATCCTGGGCCGGAGCTCGGCAAATTCGTCCGACGGGTAGCGGCCGGCCAGCAGGTCCAGTGTGGCCTCGAACGCAGAGCGGGGGAGGGACGCAAACGGGGCGGACCGGCGGACCGTGGTGAACCATTCCTCCACATCGATAGAGCCCAGCGCGGTGGCGGCCACGGTCTGCTGCGCCAGGATGTCCAGCGGGTTGGCGGGAACGCTGAGCCGTTCGATCTTGCCGCCCAGCATGCGCTCCACGGTGATGGCCGTATGCACGAGGTCGGCACGGTGCTTGGGGAACAGGACACCCTGCGACACTTCCCCCACTTGGTGCCCGGCCCGGCCCACCCGCTGCAGGCCGCTGGCAACGGACGGCGGCGACTCCACCTGGACCACCAGGTCCACGGCGCCCATATCGATGCCAAGCTCAAGGGAGGACGTGGCAACAACGCACCGCAGCCGGCCCGACTTGAGGTCGTCCTCGATCAGCGCCCGCTGGTCCTTCGAGACGGAGCCGTGGTGTGCCCGGGCCAGCACCGGGTCGGCACCTGCGGTGCTGCCGGCCTGTGCCATCATGTGCGCCGGGGTTGCCGTGGACGTCAGGGTTCCGGCGCCCGGGGACGCCGCCGTTCCTCCGGCAGGCGGCGCTCCGAAGTCCGGCGCGCCGGCGCCGAGCTCTCCCCAGCCGCCGCCCGCGGCCACCAGTTGGCGTTCGGCATATATTTCATTGAGGCGTGCGGTGAGGCGTTCTGCGAGACGGCGCGAGTTGGCGAACACAATGGTGGACTGGTTGGCCATCACCAGGTCGACGATCTTCTCTTCCACATGCGGCCAAATGGAGGCCTGCGGCTGGAGCCCTGAGGCAGGCCCGGAGTCGAAGGCGCCGGCAGCCCCTTGGAGGTCGGACATGTCCTCCACCGGCACGGAAACTGTCAGGTCCCAGTTCTTCTTTGACGGCGGGGCCACGATTTCCACCGGCGCGGAGCCGGCCAGGAACTGGGCCACGAGTTCGCGGGGCTCCACAGTGGCCGAGAGGCCGATCCGCTGCGCCGGCTTGGGCAGGAGGGCGTCCAAGCGTTCCAGTGATACGGCCAGATGCGCGCCGCGCTTCGTGCCGGCGACGGCGTGGACCTCGTCCACGATGATGGTGTCCACCTCCGCCAGCGTTTCGCGGGCTTTGGACGTGAGCATCAGGAAGAGGGATTCGGGCGTGGTGATAAGAATATCCGGCGGGTGGCTGAGCAGGGCGCGGCGGTCCGCCGTCGTCGTATCTCCCGATCGGACGCCCACTGTGATCAGCGGCGCGGGCAGTCCCAGCCGCTTTGCTGTCTGGGTGATGCCGATGAGCGGTGCGCGGAGGTTGCGTTCGACGTCGACGCCCAGCGCCTTGAGCGGCGAGATGTACAGGACGCGGGTTTTCCGCTTGGGCGTCTTAGGCTTCCTGCCTTTGGCGGCCGGGTCCAGGCCCGGCAATGCCTCCGGCTCGGCGGGAGCCGATGACTGGAGTCGGTCCAGCGCCCAGAGGAACGCCGCGAGCGTTTTGCCGGAGCCGGTCGGTGCGACCACCAGTGCATGGGACCCGGACGAAATAGCGTTCCAGGCGCCGTTTTGTGCGGGCGTGGGCGCGGAGAACGCACCGAGGAACCACTCCCTGGTGGCCTGGCTGAACCGGTCCATGGTCCGCGCGGAAGAACGCCCGCCGGCTGGCGTCGCTGATGGTGTGTAGCCTGGCGGCATGCCGCTGGCGGACTCCTTCCCCTGCATTCCTCCATCATGCCCTACGGCACCGACACTCTTGGCGGCACCCCTGACGGGGCTGGCGGCCCGGCCGCCCGGCGGCGGCCGGGCCGCCCCTGACGGCTCAGTCAAGCTGTCGCAGATTGCGGACGGCAGGTCCTTCCAGCACGGTGCCGTCGCTGCTGAAGCGGGAGCCGTGCAGCGGGCAGTCCCATGATTTTTCGCTGTCGTTCCAGCGCACAATGCCACCCAGGTGGGTGCAGACGGCGGACAGCGTGCAGCGGGTGCCGTCCACAGTGGACACCGCTACGGGTTTCCGGCCGCGGCGGGACACAATCCCTGTCCCTTCCGGCGGTTGCTCCCGGGACTCGTCGAGGCGCTTGAGTCCCACCTGACCCCAGTCCTTGGCCGCCGTAGCCGCGATGGCTGCGTTGAGGGAGACGGCGGACAGGGCCCCGGGAGGGGACGTGACCCTGTGGTGGATGATGCTGGCCCAGGGGAGCCGGGTGCCGAGGATGTCCGCCGTGATGTCCAGGGCGGCGGCCACGGAGTTGGTCATGCCCCATTTGTTGTAGCCGGTGGCGAAATAGACGCGGCCCCGCCCCCGAGGCAGTTTGCCGAAGAACGGCATCAGATTTGTGGCCTGGTAGTCCTGTGCCGACCACGAATGGGTGAGGCTGGCGCCCGGGAACTGGGCCGTTGTCCACGCGACCAGGGTGTCGAGGTAGGCCTGCGCTGACCTGGCATGGCCCACGGGGTGCCCGTTGCCTCCCACCAGGAGGAGCCGCCGGCCGTTGCCGGGGTAATCGCGAAGGGACCGGATCGGCCGCTCAACGGAAAGGAAGATGCCGTCCGGCACGGCAGTCGTCCCGGGTACTTCGAACGCCGCCGCGTAGGAACGGAGCGGCTTGAGTTTGGCAAAGTACAGACCGCGGTCCAGGACCGGTGTCCCGGTTGCCAGCACCACGTCCCCTGCGCGGACCGGCCCGTGGTCGGTCTGGATTTCCATGGGGTCCCGCCCGCGGCCCGGGCGCAGCCCACGGAGCCCGTTCAGCCGTGCGCCTGAGACGATCTGCCCGCCGTGCGAGCGGACATCCTCCACGAGGGAATCGATGACTTCCATCGGGTTGATCTGTGCCTGCCCGGCGAGGCGGATGGCACCGCTGACGGGAAAGGGCAGCCCGGGGTCGTTCACGGACTCCGCCTCGAGCCCTGCGGCCCGGGCTGCGGCCAGCTCCCGTCGGAGGGTTTCGGTCCCGTCCGCGGAGGTGGCGTAGGTGTAGGCGTCGCGGTGCTGGAAAGGCACTCCCCGGTCTGCCAGGTACCGCAGCAGCCAGGCCTGACCCTCGCGGTTCATCTCGACGTAGGCACCCACTACTTTCTCTGAATACTGCTGGCGCAGCGCTGAAAGCACGGTTCCCTGAAGGAGTGAAACCTTCGCGGTGGTGTTGCCGGTGGTCACGGCTCCCGGGCTCCGGGCTTCGACAACCAGCACCCTCTTGCCGGCGCGGGCCAGGAGCAGCGCGGCCACGAGTCCGGTCAGTCCGGCCCCTGCCACCACGGTGTCAAAGGTGCTGCGGGGGTGGAACTGGTCGCTGCGGAAGGCGTGGTTGCGGTCCAACCAGAGCGAGGTCATGATCCTGCCTGCCTTTCCCGGTGCCGCGAATGCCGTTTCCGGAACGTCATCGGCGGGACTCCGACGGACTTCATAAGTAGACTTATCATGTCATGAGCAGCGTGACCGGGGAACAGGAGCGGCACCATGAAAACAACCGAAGCCGCCAGTGCCCGATTTGGCTTTCGGAAGAACGTCCAGAAGTCGTCCCTCATTGCCGGGGCGGCCCTTTTTATTGTGGGAGTGCTGGGATTCATTCCGGGCGTCACTGAGAACTATGGCGCGCTGGCCTTTGCCGGGCACGGCTCGGAGGCGATGCTCCTTGGCGTCTTCCAGGTGTCCGTGGTGCACAACCTCATCCACCTGCTGTCCGGAATCGCGGGAGTGCTGATGTCGCGGCGTCCGCTGCCTGCCCGGAACTTCCTGATCGGCGCAGGGGTGTCGTACATGGTTCTGTGGACCCTCGGACAGTTCCTGGCACAGGATTCCCCTGTGAACATCCTCCCCGTTAACAGCGCCGACAACTGGTTGCACCTGATTCTGGGCATGGCACTGATCGGGTGCGGGGTGGCGTTCTCCCGCGACGCGCCCGCAAGGTTACGCGAATCCCGCGCATAAGTTCCTGCCGCGCCTAGATTCCTGCCGAGGCTAAGTGCCTACCGGGCGTGGAAGGCCCCGATAGTCAGCAGCTCGATAGCTTCGTTGCTGCAGGCGGTCCGGGGTTCCGCGAGGAAAAGCGAAGCAGTCTCCTCCGGCGGATAGATCCGGTAGCCGGCAGCCTGCGTAGCGTTGCAGTCGGTGTAATTCCCCGCCTGCGTGTAGCGCATGTCCGCGGCTCCCGCCTGTCCCGGGGCAAGGAGTACGTCGGCAACGGGCGAGGACCCGTCCTGCCGGGCCGGGGCACCGATAGGGGCGCCGTTGGCGTCCGCGGTGAGGGACACCCCGGGGAAACCCCGCAGGAGGCAGGGCTCGGTGCCTGAGTTCGTAAGGATCAGTTTGGAATAGATGCTGCCGGCGGCGCCGCCGCCGGTGGAATCCGAGGATACGGTCAGGTTGGCGGCCTTGCACAGCCCTTGCTGCGCGGACGCCGGAGACGACGGCGACGGCGACGGCGCCGCCGGAGTGCTGGGCGGCTGGCTCGCGGACGGGGCCGACGAGGCGGCGGGGGTGCTGGATGTGGAAGCAGCCCCGGAAGTTCCCTGGGGCTGCGGCTGGCTGGGCCCGCAGGCGGTGAGCAGGAAGGCGGCGGCTGCAACCGCCGTCGTGATGGCAAACCCGTTTTTGATTGGCTGAGACCTCATGGCTCAAACTTTATGCCTGCGGTTGCCTGAGTCAACGATGCCACGACCGCTGCCGCGGATTGATGCCCGGATTGTGATTTCCGGGCATCAATCCCGCGCGTTACTTCTTCGGTACCGAAGCGGCTCCAGGAACGGGGGCTTCTGCGGGTTTCCGGGTCCGGCTGCGCATCAGCGCCACTCCGCCCAGGGCGAGTCCGCCGAAGCCGGCCACGAGGCCTGCCCAGCTCCGCGCCTGTGCGCCGTCGTCCGTGGTGGCCGAGACGGAGGAGGCCTGGGCAGCGTCCGTCCCTGTTTCGGTGGACGCCGATGCATGGCTGCCGTGTCCGTCCGCCGAGGCCGCGGCCGTGACGGTGAGGGAAGGCGCGGGTGCTTTGAGCGAGTGCGGGTCCTGACCGTCCTTGGCGATCTCGGACCAGTCCGTCTGGCCCTGTTCGCAGTTCTGCAGGGTGGGGAAATGGAGGGTCGTGCCGGCGGCGTCGGGAAGCTTGACGGAGAGGACCAGGGCGTCCCGGAGCTCCGGGTTCAGGGGTGCTTTGGCGGTGTAAACGATCTGGCTGGTCCGCTTGGTGATGGTGGCACCGTCCGCCAGCTTCTTCGGTTCCGGGAGCTGCTCCACGACCTTCTCCACGGTCCAGTTCGGGTTCACCGTGGGCTGGGCGTCGTTGAGTTCCTCGGGCAGCGTGATGGTCACCTTGGTGGTGCCGGAGTCGTCGCAGCCGTGCGGGATGCCGAAGGTGAGCAGTGCGTAGGAGTTGGCGTCGGTCTTATCCGGCGTGACACCTACGTGCGCGGAGGCAGCCGTGACGCCGGCCAGCATGAGGGCTGCGGTGCCGCCGGCCACTGCCGTTGCGGAGAGGGTACGACGGAAGGACAGGGGTGAGGACTTTTTCAAAGGAAGGGCCTTTCAAGGGTGCACGACGCGCCAAAGGCGGTGCACAAGAACATGGAGTGGTGTCCGGCGCCGGGCGGGGACCGCCGGGAACGGCGGATCAGCAGGCGGGCGGGGCCGGGACGGTGTCAGGAAAGTACGACGGCGGCGGGCGGGCCCCGCGGGCAGTCGGCCCTGAGGTTGCGCCAGGGGAGGGGAGCTGCATTCTCAGGCCAGCCGGCGGCGGCGGGCGCCGCGGCGACGTCGGGCATTGCCGCCCGGGGGAGTCGGACGAGCGGCCGGAGCCATGCCGCGAGGGACCAGAGCGCAGCTTCGCCCTTGGCCAGCAGCAGCGCACACGCGAGGGTGGCCAGGGCGTGTCCGCCCAGCATCAGTCCGGCAGCCCAGCCTGATTCGTAATGGTGCAGGTGGCTGGCGGCGCTGGCGGCGTCCAGCGGAAGGCCGGAGAACGCTGCTGAGGCGGGGTGGTGCCCCGTCGGTTCTGCCGGTCCTGCTCCGGCCGGAGAGCTTAAGGCGCTGAAAGCCTCGTGGAGGACCAGTTGTCCGGCACCCAGGAGCGCAGCCATCGCCGGGAAATTCAGTTTGCGCCGGGTGGCCGCAGTGGCCGCCATGCCGGTGAGGGCGAGGAACGCCGCCATGATGCCGGGCGCCGGCAGGTCACCGCCGCCAACCACGTGCGCTGCTGCTGCAAGGGTCACGATCATCGCGGCGACCATGGCCGCGCGGAGGGAATGGAAAGGAGTCCGGGCATGGTGAGTGCGCACGGAGTCCTCCCTTGGGGTCGGTTCGTTGCCGGCTTCGTTCCGCGCGTCCTGGCCGTAACGCTGGCGCGGGACAAGACGCGGGATCCCTGTCATTCTAGCCGGGAAACAGCGGCCGCCCGGCTAGTCCGTTTCCGGCCCCGAGCAGTAGTGGCAGTCATCCTCACAGAGGGTTGTGCCGGAGGTGGCCTGCTGCGCTGCGTCGGCTGTGGCGGTCACAGGCTGGTCCCGGCCAGCTGGTAGCCGTCGCCCACATGGAAAAGCCGCCTGCGGCCAAGGCTGGTCTTGATCCAGACAACGGCACCGTCCGCAGTGCGGTCGTCCACCTGCCCGGTGTACTCGATCCGGCCGTTGCGGCTCAGCTGGACGCTGTCGCCCACCTGGACGTCGTCCCAGCCCGTATTGCTGATCACCGATTTGTTCTGCGAAGTCACGTGTCGTCCCCGTTGCCGTTCCCTGAAGCCTGCTTGATTCCCGGTGCCGGCAGCTGGTGGTCAGCGCCGACACGATCCATCTAAGCCGTCGGGCGGGGGCGCGTTCAATGGATGAAGTGCCGATGCTGGCCGGAGGGAACTGTGCAGGCGCCCAGCAGTCCCTATACCGCGTCCGGAGCCCGGCCTAGACTGCTGGCATCAGCAGCCACCAATCCAAGGAGACAACCATGGACTACGCAGGTACGGGCAACGAGAAAGCCGTTGCGGCGGGTGAGCTTAACCGAACGCACATCGGGCACACGGTCAGCTTCCAGCCGGACGAGTTCACGCTGGTGTTCGGCAGGATCGGTGCCATTGCGCGCAAGGAGGGCGGAGTAACCATCGCACTGGACGGGGTTGACGGGGCCGGAGGGCTGCAGTCGCACTACAGCCTGCCCCCGACACAGGATGTGTACGTCCAGCCGGACATGCTGACCAACACGGAATCCACCATCAAGGATCTCTTCGGCAAGGTCCAGGAGAACCTGCGGGGTGGCGGCCACAAGGGCGACCAGCGCCCGGACGTGCCGTAAGGTCCGCTCCGTAAGGCCCGGGCGCTCCGTATGGGCAGCCGCGCGTTAACGCGTTATAGAGGACCGTCCATGGCATCGGGGAACGAGGTGCGGAGTGCCGCAAGCAGCCTGTCGAAGACCTCATCCTCGCGTCCAGTGCCTTCCACGCTCAGGAGGATCCCGCGCTCTGAGTAGGCCGCGGCCACCGGCTCGGTCTCGCGGTAGTAGAGCTTGAGGCGGTGCCGGATGACCTCCTCGGTATCGTCGGTGCGTCCTGTCACGGTGGCGCGGTGAAGCAGGCGGCGGGCAAGTTCGGCGTCGTCAACCGTTAGTTGGAGTGCGGCGTCCAGGGCACGTCCGTCCGCGGCAAGCATGATGTCGAGTTCTGCCAGTTGCGAGGTGTTGCGCGGATAGCCGTCCAGGAGGAAGCCGTCCGCGACGTCGGCCTGGGCAAGGCGGTCACGGACCATGCGGTTCGTGAGGTCGTCGGGGACGAAGTTGCCCGCGTCCAGGTGAGCCTTGACGTCCCGGCCCAGCGGCGGCAGGTCTTTCACATGATCGCGGAAGACTTCGCCGGTGGACACTCCGTTAATGCCGAGGCGCTTCGACAACCGTTCGGCCTGAGTTCCCTTGCCGCACCCCGGAGGGCCCATGATCAGAATTCGCATCGTTGAGACCGCTCCCCGGGTGCCGTTGAAAGGTGTCCCCCTATGGTGTCCGCCCGGAGGCGGCAGCACAAGGGAGCGGGGGCGCCGCGCTTCCGGGTCATCAGTCAGTCTTCTGACCCAGCTCCAGGAGATCAATGTCGACGTTGCCGGCTCCAGGTTTCGGGGAGCCGCGGCGTTTCCGGAGCTGGGTGGCTCGATACTCGTCCCGGGACAGCGTGTAGGCGTAGTAGGTGAAGGCTCCCGACAGGGCAGTGAGGAACAGCCCGCCCCAGAACGGGCTCTCTCCACGTCCGAGTGGGCCCAGGAAAAGCACTACGGAGAAGGCGGTCAACAGTCCGGCAAAGACGGCAAGAATCCCCATGCCCCACCAGGTGCGGACCTGGGCGTGGCCACGGCCGGGCGTGAAGCCGATCTCATCGCCGGGATAGCTGTGCAGCTCCCCGGTGCTGGTCTTGCGGAGAACCCGCTTCTCACCGGCTGCGACGGCTCTCTTGTGTTCTGCGTACACGGTATCGTTGCGCCGCTCCCGCTCACGGTCGTAAACCATGGGTGGTCCTTTCCGGTGCAATGAATGGTTCTGGACACATAGCCCTCAGACTAACGAAAAATGAGGCAACAGCATGTCCGGCAAAGGAAAAGCTGACAGTAGGGAGGGCCCGATTTGGGCTGGGCGTAGGGTGGAAGTCAGACGAAAGGAGCACTTCATGAAGAAAATCCTCATGGTACTGACCAGCGTTTCCGAGATCGGCGATACCGGCGAGAAGACCGGCTACAACGTGGCCGAGGCCGCACATCCCTGGAAGGTCTTCAAGGATTCCGGGCATTTCGTCGACTTTGCGTCCATCAAAGGCGGACAGCCCCCGCGCGACGAGGTGGACTCGAAAGATCCCATCCAGGTCGCCTTCACGGAGGACGAGACCACGCGCGCCGGTCTCTACAACACGGCCCGCGTCGACGTCGTTGATCCCGACCAGTACGACGCCGTCTTCCTCGTGGGCGGCCACGGCACCATGTGGGACTTCCCGGACAGCGAAGGCTTGCAGAACCTGGTGGCCAGCGTCTACAACGCCGGCGGTTTGGTGGGCGCGGTCTGCCATGGACCGGCCGGCCTGCTGAACGTGGAACTGGAGAACGGGTTCCGCCTCGTCGAGGGCCGGAAGGTGGCCGCCTTCACCAACGACGAGGAGGTTGCCGCAGGGAAGGACAAGGTCATCCCGTTCTTCTTGGCAGACCGCCTTGAGGAACAGGGCGCCACCCACGTCTTTGCGGATGTCTTTGAGGAGAAGGTCGTGGTTGACGAGCGCCTGGTGACCGGCCAGAACCCGGCCTCAGCCGCTGGCGTGGCCAAGGAAATGGAGAAGCTCTTCGCGCAGGTCATCCACCAGGAAAAAGCCGAGGAACAGCAAGAGACGGAAACTCTGCGCGCCGAGAAGGACGCCGAGAAGAACGCCAAGAAGGCTGCTGCAGAAGCAGAGCACTAACGCCGGCAGCCCCTGACGAGAGAGACCAAATGCCTACGAGCTTCGCTGCCGCCCAGCCCGCGCATCCGCTCGATTACTGGCTCTCGCCCGAACTGGCCCGGGTTAGCCCGCCAACTGCGCCTTCCCGGTTGCGGCAATTAGCCGACGCCCAAGGCGCCATGGCGGCGGCCTGGAGCAGCGCGATCGGCTGCGGCCCCGTCATGATCCTGGCTGGCGTGTTCATCAATGCCATGTCAGGGAACCCTGGCTGGGTCCTGGTCCTAGGTTTGACGGGTGCTGCTCTGGTGGTGCTGGGCCGGTCTTCCTGGAAGCGGGTACGTGCTTCACTGCCCAATACAAACAGACTCCTCATCGCGAGGGGCCCTGGCACGGCCCGCGGCGGCGTAGTGATGGTGTCCTTCCTGGCCGCCGTCCTAGGCGGGATCCTGGCCACGGCATTGCCTGCCAGCGCCGCCAGGGGCACCGCTACGATCGTCGCCGTGGTCGGCGCTTACGTGCTCACTGTGGCTCTGCTGGTGGTCTGCATCCTGGTACCTTCGGCGGTGATGGGCCGGGCCCGGGAGCCCTTCCGACGACGGGTCCGGTCGGACGCCACTCTCCGTACGGCTGTGGAAGACAATCTGGCCACCTGGCGCGACCCCTACGGCAACGCGGCTTACGGCCCTCTCTAGATGTAAATGACCGTCCTGCTGCGCAGGAGGACTGCAGCGGAGTTAGCTGACGCGGCGATAGCGGATGTGGGTGGCCAGCGGCGAGTGGAGCACTTCGGCCGGTTCGAAGCCGAAGGATTCAACGCCGTCGAAGATGCGCTCGCCCGAGCCGAGCAGGACCGGTGCGATGTCGAGGGTGAGCTCGTCGATCACGCCGGCCATCAGTGCCTGTCGGACGGTCGATGCCCCACCGGCGATGTCCACGCCTTTGTCCCCGGCGGCCTGGCAGGCTGCGGAGTAGGCCGCGTCGAAGCCCTCGGTGACGAAGTGGAAGGTCGTCCCGCCGTCCATCTGGATCGGGTCATGTGCATGATGGGTCAGCACGAACACCGGCGCATGATACGGCGGTTCGGCTCCCCACCAGCCGGTCCATTCCTCATCCCAGTCCCCGCGGATCGGGCCGAACATGTTCCGACCCATCACATACGCGCCCCGCGGGCGCATGAGCCACTCGTTCGCGACCTTGTCGGATTGGTTGGCTCGCGGGTCGCCGATATGCCAGCGGTGCAGCTCCAGCCCCCGCTTGCCCAGCGGGTCCTCGCGGCTCTGGCCCGGCCCGGCGACGAAGCCGTCCAGCGAGATCGACATGTGGCAGGTTGTGTCCGGCACCGCGAACCTCCTGAGTGAATGCGGCCTGCATGCGGTCGCGTGTGGGTTCTGGGGATCGTAGCACGTGCAGAGGTCAGGCACCCGGTGGGCTGTGCGGCGGGAAGAAGTCGCGTACAGGGGTCACGAGCCCGATCAACGAGAGGGCAATGAAGACGACCTGGTGGATGTGATCCGTGCCCGGAGGGAGGTTTCCGAGCAGGTGGGCCGTCCAGGAAGTGACTGGACCCGTTCCCCGGACTGTTAGGGATCGGCCTGCGAGCGGGACCAATGTGCGGCGAACGCGAACGCCAAGGGCCGTAGTTGGGCCTGTAGGCTCTGGTTCGTGATTGCTCAGATCCTGGGAGAAGGCCAACCGCTCGTCGTCATCCACGGATTCGGCGTCGATCATCGGATCATGCTCCCTTTGGAGGACGCCCTTGACGGGTCCGGATGGCAGCGCATCTATATCGACCTACCGTGGGCCGCGGGGAATGCTGACGTCGATGTCAGCAGCGCAGACCAGATCGCCCAAGGGGTCCTGGACGACATCCGTGAGTATCTTGGAGACCGGTCCTTCGCGGTGATCGGCAACTCGTTCGGAGGCATGATTGCCCGGCATGTCGCTCATGAGCTTCGAGATCGAGTCCTGGGGCTGGCTACTCTTGCGGGCGTGTTCGAGCCGGCTCATGAGGCGCGTTGCCTTCCTCGTCGGCAGGTTGTCCGGGAGGACCCCTCCATCCTGGCCATGGCCGGCGAGGTGAGGGACGACTACGAGGAGATGACCGTCGTTCAGACCGAGGCCACACTCAATGCATTCATCCGGTATGCACTTCCTGGTCTTCGCACAGCGAACCAAACGGTTCTCGATCGGGTGGCCGCGGAGTATGCGCTCTCTGTAGAGCCGGAGGTCGCGCACCCGGCTCCCGTCGAGGCCCCGTCGTTGCACCTTTTCGGGCGTCAGGACCACGTCACTGGCTACGAAGACGGGTGGAAACGCCGCAACCACTATGTCCGGGGCACCTACGCGGTGCTCGACGCCGCTGGCCATAACGCTCATCTCGAGCGCCCGGATCTTACTGCCGCGCTAGTAAGAGATTGGCTCATACGGACCAGCGCATCTGCCCTGTGAGGGACCGGCCCGCAGGCGTGGCGGCAAGTCTCTGACCGGTCCTTTGACTGTGCGTAGTTGCGCGTGACGATGTTGCCGCTCGTAGAGTGAGACACCGACCTGCAGCAGGCAATCACCTCGAGGAGACTCATGCCAGACATAGCTCGTGTCGAACGACTTGAAGTACGCGTCGGGGGGCTTTCCCGCTCTCAGCTGTTGAGCAAGCTGAGTTCGCGCGGCATCCTTGTCAACGGTCACGCAGAAACCCTGCTCAAGGACGTCGTCTTCGACGACCAGGCCGCTCGTCCCGTGGCGGTCACCGAGCGTACGGTCGCCGAACTAGGGCTTGACTGTGGGGCGACCCTTCCGCAGATCTTCGAGGTTGCACGGCAACAGGGCCTGCTGCTGTGCCCAATGGATACCGGTCCCTATCTGCGCATGGCTCTTAACGAGCAGGTGACGTCTTCCGACTCGGTGATGTCTTCAGGGCGGGCACCCGACGGCGCCCTGACAGTGGCCTCCGAAGCGCTTAGCAGAGACGACGACTATCCGAAGGGCTTCTATCTTCGCGTCGTAGACGGTCAGGCGTGGCTGCGTGGTTACCGATGCGATGACGAGCACACTTGGTCGCCCGACGACCGGTTCATCTTTCAGCTTCCGCCGCTGCCCGCTTGAATTCAGCCGGGCGCTGAGTTCGCCGAGAAGCGCCTGCCGGCCAGTCGCGCAGTGGAAAGAGAAATGGCGGGCACTTCTTCTCGAATGAGCAAGGCCCGCCATTTCTAAGCTTCTTTGCTTCCCAACGTAGCCACTGCGCTACATGTCGTGCACGGCTGCCTCGGGTCTGACAGGCCAGCAGCCTGTCACCTCGCGGAATTCAATGGCCCGCAGCAACGGCGTCATGTCGTAAGCACTCATGTTCAGGCTGAGCCGGACGCCGTGAATGGATTTCACTGTCAGGAACTGCTGACCTCTCAACGTCCCCGCGTTGTAGTGCGCGATGTCGCTGTAGGCAATCAGGTGTTCCTTGCCGAGCACGCTGCGGAAGGCCACTTCATAGGCGCCCGGAGCCACGTAAAAGTTGCGGTACATCGCGACGAATGCCATCCCGCCCAGGAGAATCGCCACAGAAGCAATACGGGCACCAAGAGGTGCGCGGGCTGTGGTGAAGGCGAACAGGCCCATGAGGAGCCCCACGGAAACGCAGAGCCAGCCAAAGAACAACAGCACCTTGGGCATACGAACTTGTTCCGGATACTCCTTGGACCGGTTGGGGTGCTTCCGCGCCCACCAGGCAATCGCGGCAATGGTCACGGTCGTGAATACCGTGATGGAGATGTTTATGATCTGCGCTGTCGACATTCTTCAGCTACATGCCCTGGTCGCGGAATGCCAACGTGGCTGCGAGTATGAGCAAAGACGCGCTGATGGTACGACGAAGCATATTTCCCCCAGTATGTGATCGGCTGTTCGGCCCTATCCCGGCAAAGTCTAAACGCAAATTCGTCTTCGGATTTGAACCACATCTTCCGGGCGCCTCGCCTGGGCACGGGCTGGTGGGGACAAGTCTCTGAATGTTTCAGATGCGGTAATTTTGCCAACGAGTACGGTCCGGGCAAAGCAAAGGCCCCGGGTTTCCTTTCAAACGAAAGGAAACCCGGGGCCTCGCTACTTGGCGGTGACGGTGGGATTTGAACCCACGTTGGCTTTGACACCAAACAACATTTCGAGTGTTGCACCTTCGGCCGCTCGGACACGTCACCAACCTGAATAGGTTACCGGAGCATGGCTCGCTTCCCCAAAACGAGGGCGCGCCGCGGGCGGAAGTCTTCCCCGCACCCGGTGCGGGGACTAGATTCGTAAGCAAGATGATCAACTCCCAGCAGCAATCCGAACACCGTCCCCAAGCCCGGGCCTATTGGACTGTCGGCCACGAAAAAGGCGAGCTCCGCACGGAAGAGCTGCCCGCACCGGGCCCCGGCGACGCTCTGGTCCGCGCCCTGTATTCAGGAATCAGCAAAGGCACCGAAACCGTGGTCCACTGCGGCAAAGTACCGCCACGGGTTGCCGAACAAATGCGGGCGCCCCTGCAGGAGGGGTCCTTCCCGTCGCCGGTAAAGTTCGGTTACCTCTCCGTGGGAATCGTGGAGAACGGTCCGGAGGGCTGGGAGGGCCGCACCGTGTTCTGCCTGCACCCGCACCAGGACCGCTACATCGTTCCGGTCGAGTCCCTGACCGTTGTCCCGGAGAACGTCCCGGCCCGGAGGGCGGTCCTCACCGGAACCGTCGAAACGGCCGTCAACGCCCTGTGGGAAGCCGGCCCACGGCTGGGTGACCGCGTCGCGGTCGTCGGCGCGGGCCTGGTGGGCGGCATGGTGGCCACCCTCCTTCGGACGTTCCCGCTGCAACGGCTCCAGCTGGTGGACGTCGATCCGGCGAAGCGCGCCTTCGCCGATGCCCTCGGCGTCGAATTCAGCCATCCAGACGACGCCCTGGCCGACTGCGACATCGTGTTCCACTGTTCGGCTTCCCAGGAGGGCCTCGAACGCAGCCTCCAGCTGGTGGGCGACGAAGGGGACGTCATCGAAATGTCCTGGTACGCCGACCGCAAGGTCACCATCCCGCTGGGAGAGGACTTCCACGCACGCCGGCTGTCCATCCGCGCCAGCCAGGTGGGAATTGTGGCACGCGCCCGCCGCCACCGCCGGACCAACGCCGACCGGCTGGCGCTCGCCGTGTCCCTGCTCAGCGATCCCGTCTACGACACGTTCCTGACGGGGGAGTCGCCGTTTGCGGACCTGCCCGCCGTCGTGCACGCGCTGGCCGAGGGGCGCTTGGACGCCCTTTGCCACGTCATCGAATACCCTTCCGAACACCCCGCCGAAGACAAGAGGTAGCCCTTGTTCAGCCTGACCGTCCGCCGCCACTTCATGATTGCCCACAGCCTTCCCCGGGAAGCCTTCGGACCGGCCCAAGGCCTGCACGGTGCCACCTTCGTGGCCGAGGTGACCTTCCGCCGTCGTGCGCTGAACGACGACGCAATCGTCCTGGACATCGGCGCCGCCGGCGGACTCATCGAAGAAGTGCTGGCCGGCCTGAACTACAAGAACCTGGACGAGCACCCCGATTTTGCCGGGAAGCTGAGCACCACCGAGGCATTGGCGCAATACATCGCAGAGGCCGTTGCCGCCAAGGTCCGTGGCAGCGATGACGGGCGTGAGCTTGCCGGACTGGCTGTCACCCTGCGGGAGAACCCGGACGCCTGGGCATCGTTCTCACTCGACTTCGACGCCGAGTAGCGCCTTCCATGACTAAGCCGGGCAGCCCGGCGGTCCGGCTGATCGTTCCGGGCAATGTGCTGCACAATTCAGGCGGCAACGCCTACAACGCCGCACTGGCCCGCGGGCTCACCGCCCTCGGGGCGGACGTGGACATCTGCCGTATTGACGGCACCTGGCCGGTGGGCAGCGAGGAAGAACGACGGCGGCTGGCAGAGTTGCTGCTCGATGGCGCGGACGACGGCGGTTCCGCCGGCCGTGCGACGACCGTACCGCCGGTGACCATCGTGGACGGGCTGGTGGCGCTGGGTGCGCCGAGCGCTCTGGAAGAGGCCGCGGCCGCGGGGCGGCCCGCCTGGATCCTGGTTCACATGCAGTTGGCGGAGCACCCGGACCTGGAAGGGCGGGCCCTGGCTGCCGCGGCCGGCGTCGTCTGCGCCAGTTCGACGGCGGCCTCCGAGCTCCAGGCCCGGCACTCTTCACTACGGCTCAATTCGGCCGGGCGCAGCACAACGCCGATCCACGTGGCGCTGCCGGGCACCTCTGCCGCGCCAATGGCCGCCGGATCCAACCCGCCGCACTTCCTGGCCGTGGCAGCCCTCCTGCCGAACAAGGACCAGCTCCTGCTACTCAATGCGCTCGCCGGGCTCAGGGACCTGCCCTGGACCGCGTCACTGGTGGGCTCCGACGCCGCCGACCCGGCCTACGCGGAGGCCGTCAGGAGCGCAATCACCGCGCTGGGGCTGCGGGACCGGGTCTCAGTCGATGGCGAGCTCAGGGGGCCGGCCCTTGAGGCGGAATGGGACCGTGCGGATCTCAGCCTGCTGATCTCGCAGGCCGAAACCTACGGGATGGTGGTCACTGAGTCACTCGCCCGCGGCATCCCGGTGGTGGTGCGGGACGGTACCGGCGCCGTCGAGGCGCTCGCGGCCGGGTCACCGGGTGCGGCGGAAGCTCCCGACGGCGGCGGCGGGGCATCCGCACTGCCGGGCGCCGCCGTCGTTCTCGGCACGGACCCTGCCCCGCTGGAAAGGGCACTGCGCCGCTGGCTCAGCACGCCGGAGCTGCGTCTGCGCTGGCGCGAAGCGGCATTGGCCGCGCGGAACCGGCTTCCCGGCTGGGACGTCACTGCCGGGAGCGTGCTGGACCTCATTGCAGCGGCTGGCTGACCTGCCGATGACCGGCGAAGAACTCCCTGAGCAGCGCGGCGCACTCCTGCTCGCGGACTCCGGCGTAGACCTCCACCCAGTGGTTGAGGCGGCGTTCGCGGAGAATGTCGAACACCGAACCGGCCGCCCCCGCCTTCTCGTCCCATGCTCCGAACACCACACGGGGAATGCGGGCCAGGACAACGGCGCCTGCGCACATGGCACAGGGCTCCAACGTCACCACCAGGGTGCAGTCCGCCAGCCTCCAGCCGTCACCTGGGTCGCCATTCGCATGTCCCAGCGACTGCAGCCGGGCGGCCGCTTCACGGATTGCCACCATCTCGGCGTGCGCGGTGGGATCACCGTGCGCCTCCCGTTCGTTCCTCCCGGTACCGAGGACGTCGCCGTCGGGCCCGATGACGACGGCGCCGATGGGCACGTCCCCGGTGTCCAGGGCACGCCGCGCCTCGGCGAGGGCAAGGCCCATCCAATCGGCATGGCGGGGCTCCGGGGAAGTCATGGCTCAATGATAGTTTCGAAGATACGGAAGGCGCAGGCGACGGATGAGCCCGGGAGACGACGTGAAGACCTTGACTGACCGCATTACCGACCGGTGGGGGCGGTGGGTGGTGCCTTACGCCGCCCTCTGGATCACCATGCTGATTGGCGGTGTGGTCGTCGTGACACTGGCGTTCCTCGGCGCCGAAGTCTACGACAACGTGGTGGACGAAGCCGGCCTCGCCAACCTCGACAAGCCCGCGCTTGCGCTGTCCGAAGACCTTCGGACCCCCTGGCTCAATTCCGCCGTCACCGCCTTCACGAACATTGGCGGCGGGATCGGCATGCCCATCGTCGGCAGCATACTGACGGCCTGGCTGACATGGGCGGGGCGCACCTGGCGGCCCCTCATCCTGGTGGGCGGCGCCGCTGCTGCTTCGGTCACTGCAACCACCTTCGGCAAAAAGCTCTTTGGCCGCACCCGTCCGGACCATGCGGACGCTGTTCCGCCCTACGAGGATTCGCCGTCGTTCCCCAGCGGGCACACGCTCAACACCACCGTCGTCATCGGGCTGGTGGTCTATCTGGCTTGCCTGCAGATCCAGCGAACCGTTGCGCGGGTGTCCATGATCACGGCCGGTTTGCTCTTCATCATCGCCATGGGCCTGAGCAGGGTGTTCCTCGGCCACCACTGGCTGACGGACGTCATCGCCGGGTGGCTCCTTGGCCTCGCCTGGGTGGGAATCGTGATCCTGGCCCACAGGCTCTTCCACGTGATGCGGCACCGCGAGCACGCCGGTCCTGCCCCGACGTTCGACCACCCCGTGCTCCGGGAAGAACTTGCGGCCCACCATGCCGCACACCGTGCCGAGGACCACCCGGAGGGCACGGACAGCTCCGGGCAGGCCCGCGGCCGTCGGGGCGGGGACACCACCTCCGGGTGATAGTTTTGACCCATGCGCACACTCGTCGTGGACCACCCGCTGGTCGCTCACAAGCTCACCGTTCTGCGGGACAAGAACACTCCTTCCCCGGTCTTCCGGCAGCTCACCGAGGAGCTCGTCACACTCCTCGCCTATGAGGCCACGCGGGACGTCCGCACCGAGCCCGTCACCATCGAAACACCGGTCAGCACCACCATCGGTACCGCGTTCACCAAGCCCACGCCGCTGGTGGTTCCCATCCTCCGCGCCGGACTGGGCATGCTCGAAGGCATGACCAAGCTGGTACCCACGGCCGAGGTCGGCTTCCTGGGAATGGCCCGGGACGAGGAAACCCTGGACATCATCACCTACGCTGAACGCCTCCCCGAGGACCTGACGGACCGGCAGATCTTCGTCCTGGATCCCATGCTTGCTACCGGCGGCACGCTGCGCGAAGCCATCAAGTTCCTGTTCAAGCGCGGTGCCTCGGATGTGACATGCATCTGCCTCCTGGCTGCCCCCGAGGGCCTGGCCAAGCTGGAGGAAGAACTCTCGGACGCCAACGTGACCATCGTCCTGGCCTCCATTGACGAGAAGCTCAACGAGAAGTCCTACATCGTTCCCGGACTTGGCGACGCCGGGGACCGCCTCTACGGCATCGCAGGCTAGCTGCCGGGCTGAATCTTCAAGCCGTGGCTGCGGGCCGGGGACTGCGTTCCGGAACGCAGTCCCCGGCCCGCACCCGCGTTCTCGGGAAGCGGTTGCCCTCTTCCGGATTCCGGTGGCCGCGGCTAGCCTGTGGCCCATGGACTGGAAACTTGAACTGGTGTTTGTGCCTGTGTCCGACGTGGACCGTGCCAAGGATTTTTACGTCAACAAGGTGGGCTTCAACGCGGACCACGATGAACGTCCCATGGAGGGCATCCGTTTCGTCCAGCTGACCCCGCCGGGCTCCGGCTGTTCGATCGCCATCGGCGAGGGCCTCAACGACGCTCCGCCGGGTACCGCTCCCGGCCTGCAACTTGTGGTGAGCGACATCCAAGCCGCGCACAAGCAGCTGAAGGACAACGGCGTTGACGTCAGCGACGTCGACGTCCAGGACTGGGGCCACTTCGTCCACTTCGCCGACCCCGATGGCAACAAATGGGCCGTCCAGTACATCCCCCACCGCCCGAACAGCTAGGTCACGGAATCCTGCTGCTGCCCCGGGTGGGGCAGGATGGAAGGATGAGCTTTCGCCCCGATGCCCCCGCCCCGGTTTCCGCGGGACTATCCGCCAGCACCATCATCACCCGTGCCGTCCTTTTCGACATGAACGGCACCCTGGTCGATTCCACAGCTGTTGTGGAGCAGGTGTGGGGCGAATTTGCCGCCCGTTACGGCCTGGACATTGCCGAGATCCTCCGCACCTCACACGGCGTCCAGGCGGGGGACACAGTGCGGCGGTTTGCGCCCGCCGGCACTGACGTTGCGGCCCTGACCGCGGAACTGGGCGCCATGGAGCGGGTGCGGACCGAGGGCATTGTGGCGTTGCCCGGGGCGGCCGAACTGCTGCGCAGCCTCCCGGCGGATGCCGTGGCGCTGGTGACTTCCGCCGACCGGATCCTGGCCGATATCCGGATGGGCGCAGCGAAACTTGCCATGCCGGCCACAGCCGTCACGGCCGACCTCGTCACCCGGGGCAAGCCGCACCCGGAAGGTTACCTCCGCGCCGCCGAACTGCTTGGCGTGGAGCCGGCCGATGCCCTGGTCTTTGAGGATGCCCCGGCAGGCATTGCGGCCGGAGTCGCCGCCGGGATCCGGACTGTTGCCATCGGGCCCAACACCGGTCCGCTGCCGGACGGCGTTATGCACATTGCCGACTACTCCGCTGTGTCCGTCACAACGGACGTGGACGACGCCGGCATCAGGACGATTTCCTTCCGGTTCTGACCCCCAGCCCGGTTCCCGGTCCAGTAGTGTCGTTCGGGACGGCTGACTCTATCTCGGGGGGATAGGATGACCGAGATTCCGATTGACGGTGCCAGGGGCACTGTCGAGCTGCGCAACGGCGTCTTGCATGTGCGTTGGATTCCAGGCCTGGCCATTTGCGAAGAAGCCGCGGTGGCCGTGATGTCCGCGGTCAATGAGCTGAGCCGCGGGCGTCCGTTTCCGATGCTGGTGGACATGGCTGCGACGGAGTCCATGAGCCGCGGCGCCCGGCGCGTTTTTGCCCGTCCCAGCACGGTGGCCAGGGTGGCGCTCCTAGGGGCGTCCCCGGTGGACCGGGCATTGGCCAATTTCTTCCTCAGCATTCATTCTCCTGCCGCTCCGACGCGGTATTTCACCTGCCCGGAGGAAGCCATGGGGTGGCTCCCGGCACTTTAACCGTCATCGCGGCGGTTTAACCGTCATCGCGGCGGTGGAACACCCGGCGCGAGTTGGGCCCGCAGTTCCGGAACCGGAATACGGCCGGCCGCCAGGTCGCGGCTGAGGCGGACCATGCCGCGAAGATCGGCGAGCGCGGTCTGGAAAAGGTCCACACCGGCGTCGCCACCGTCGGTCCAGTCCACCGGGACCTCGTGTACGCGGAGTCCGCATCTTTCGGCCAGGACCAGCAGTTCGGTGTCAAAGAACCATGCGGTGTCAGCCGTATGCGGCAGGATGTGCCGGGCAACATCTGCGCGGATAGCCTTGAAGCCGCACTGCGCGTCGCTGAAACGCGCACCCATCAGCGCATGCAGCAGAACGTTGTACCCGCGGGAGATGAACCCCCGCCACGGTCCGCGGACAACGCGGGAAGTTCGTGCCAGCCGCGATCCGATCGCCAGGTCCGAGTGCCCGGAAAGAAGCGGGGCGACCAAGGGGGCGAGCGCAGCGAGGTCGCTGGAAAGACTCACGTCCATGTAGGCCAGCACGGGTGACGGCGAGGCCAGCCACACGGTGCGGAGCGCGTTGCCGCGGCCTTTGGAGGTGAGCCGGACCACGGTGACCTCGCGTAGTTCCCGGGCCACACGCTCGGCGGTCTTGAGCGTGCCGTCGGTGCTGGAATTGTCCGCCACCGTAATCCGGAACGGGTAGGGAAACGTATCGGCCAGGTACAAGTGGAGCTGCCGCAGGGATTGCTCCAGACCCTGTTCCTCGTTATAGACCGGGATGACTACATCCAGCACCGGCGCAGCGGTTCCTGTGGTGCCGGTCATGTGCGTATCAACGGGCGCCCGACGGACGCGACCCTGCCGGGGGAACGTCGGGGCGGGAGGACCCGGCCGGGCGTCGACGGCGGCCCGCGGTTGCGGGTGCAGCAGGGTTCCCGTGGCCAGGTCTGTGGGCGTCATGGTTCAACTATGGCGCCGCAGCATATGAAGGATTTAGGCCAAAGCTGTGCAGCTGCTGTGGGCTCTGTCAGGACCGGAACAGGAACGGAAGCGGCAGCGGTGCTCCCGCCGTCATTGGTGGGAGCACCGCAGCCGCGGTTTATGCGTCAGGGGCGAGTAGCGAACAGATGTTCGTGGCAGTGCCGGATCCTGAGAATCTCCGCAATTCGTTGCCTTTGGAATCCACAGAGAAGTTGACATTACCCCGTGTGAGGAATAGCCCGTCAGGAGACGGGAGCTGAAGGAGGCTATTGCCCGTAGCCTTCACCTCGACCACGTTCTCGCTCGGGAACGAAAAGAAAAGGACGCCCGTGATGACGTAACTGGCGGTCTTTCCGTCTGGCCCCGTCAGCGTTATCTTCAGCCTCGGGGAAGTGCTGATGATGTCCCCGGAGGGAGTCGTGATGTTCTTGGCCTTGCCGGTGACTTCACCGGTGACAGGAAATCCACAGCTCGTGAAGGTGGCGGGTCCGTCCACGGTGATCGGCGGGCCCGAAGGGGCGGCGGCGGCCGGAGCGGCGGCTGCGAAGATTGAGGCCAGGACGGCCGTCGGAACTAACCATTTTTTCATTGTTGTGCTCCCTGCATCTTGATGACGGCGCTGGGCCGGCAGCCGCTGGGAAGACGATTGAAAGCGGCGGCGACCCAGAGTCACTCCTCGACCTTGTGAAAACCTTGTGGCTCCGTAACGGAGAGAAGGTCCCGTCCAACAAGAAGCACCACGCCAATACGGCCGGAGGCCCCGAACCCAAGCATGGATTCGGGGCCTCCGGTGTTGCGAGCCAAGATGGCTTCGTGTGCCGGTTTAGTACCAGTTGTTGGCGTAGTGGAAGTCCAGGGCGCCGCAAGGGGAGCCGTACCGTTCCTTTACGTAATTCAGGCCCCAGTTGATCTGGGTGCGGAAGTTGGTCAGATAGTCGGACCCGGCGCTGGCCATCTTTTCCGCCGGCAGCGACTGGACGATGCCGTACGCGCCACTGCTGGCGTTCGTGGCAGTGGTCTTCCAATCCGATTCCTTGGTCCAGAGCGTGGTGAGGCACTGCATCTGGTCAGCCGCCCAGCCGTACGTTCCGAGCTGCGAGGCGGCATACGCCTGGGCAGCTGCGGGATCGTCAACAGCTACGGGCGGTGCCGGGGCCGGAGCCGGTTCGGGGGCCGCGGCAGGTGCAGGAGCGGCGGCGGCCGCAGGCGCTTCCGGTGCCTTCTCCTCCGACGGCTTCTCCCCGGAGGACTGCGCGTTCACGCTGACAGAGGACGGAGCGGGCATGGCGGAAACGAGGATTTTTTCGAACGCGAGCTTCGATTCGGCGTCGGCAGTGGTTGCGGCACTTCCCGCGCCCGTTGCCGATGTTGCGGGGGCGGCGGGTTCGGAAGCCTGGCCGGCGGCGCCGACGCCAATCAGCACCGCGCAGGCGGTGGTTACTACTGCGGCCCGGCGGCCGGAGCCCTGCAGGCTGGCCGCGAACCGGGACAACGGGGACGTCTTGGCGGCTGGTTCGGCGCGGTGGCGTGAGCGGTGCGCAGGCGCTGCGGACGTGCGGGAAGCGGGCTCAGGACGTACTTCTGGCGTGGATTTAGTCATGGTTGCCTCTCGATGCCGGCGGAGTTAGCTGTCGGGTTCGGATGAGGTCATCCGGCCGCACGGAACTTCACGTGTCGGCTTCACCCCAAGGGCGGCAATGCAGAATGCCCGGAGACCTGGGTCCCCCGCCTCTGCCTGATCATGAGGAAACCCGGGTAGCGGCAGAGTTTGGCGTCCATCCGGATATGCGGCCGGAACGGTGGCCGCACTCCAAAAACGGTACAGGAATCTTGCGATTAAGTCACATTTCGGTAACGAGGATCACGACGGCGGCGCGTTGGCTTGCGTAACTGCCTGCACTGCAGGCCGGGCTTCCGGTGCGGCTACGCTTCCGGTGCTTCTCCCGGGAGGCGCAGCGCAAACTCTGTGCGTCCCGGGCGGGAAGTGACCTCGACGGTTCCACCATGCGCCTCCACAATCGACTGCACGATCGACAGCCCCAGCCCGCTCGTGCCCTCGGCAGCCGCAGCGCCCGCGCCGCCGGAACCCGACGCGGAACCTGCAGGACTGGTTCGCGCGGCGTCAGCCCGGGCAAAGCGGGCGAAAACCCGGTCCACAAATTCCGGCGGGATCCCGGCACCGTTGTCCGTTACGGTCACCACAGCGCTGCCGTCGGCCGACCGCATCACTCCGGTGACCACGGTGGTGCCCGGTTCCGTGTGCTTGCGGGCATTGGAGAGCAGGTTGGCCATCACCTGGTGCAGCTGCTTGGCATCCCCGCGGACCACCACGGGCTCTTCCGGGAGCTCCAGCTGCCAGATGCGGTCCGGTGCCATGACCTTCTCGTCGCTGACGGTTTCCACCGCAAGCTGCGTCAGGTCCACATCGCTGATCTTGAGCGGCTGGCCTTCGTCCAACCTGGCCAACAGCAGGAGGTCCTCCACCAGGGTGGTCATCCGTTCGGACTGGCTCTGCACCCTGGCCAGCGATTTCTGGCCGTCCGGGGTGAAGTCCTCGGTCATCCGCATGAGTTCCGTGTAGCCGCGGATAGCGGTGAGCGGCGTGCGCAGCTCGTGCGAGGCATCGGCCACGAACTGGCGCACCTTGGTTTCGCTCTGTTGCCGGGCCTCAAGCGCCTTGGAGACGTTATCCAGCATGAGGTTGAGGGCGTGCCCCACACTGCCCACTTCGGTTCCGGGATGCGCGTTCGACGGCGGCACGCGGACTGCGAGGGCCACCTCGCCGGCGTCGAGCGGCAGTTTCGAAACCTGCGTGGCGACCTCGGACAGTTGCTCGAGGGGTTTCATGGTGCGTCGGATCAGCACCGTTCCGGCAAGGCCGATCAGTACCAGGCCGCCCATCGACACGATCACCATCGTCCATACCAAGGAGTTGAGCGTGTTCTGTTTCTCGTTGAGGGGGAGCCCGGTGACAATCACGTCCCCGTATGGCGCCGCCACCGCCACCAGGCGGTAGGAGCCGGTGGACAGTGCCCGATCGACGGGCGTTCCGTCGTGCTGGAGTGCCAAAAGAACCTGGTTATCCTCGGGGGAGAGGGACGCCACGGTGGCGTCTTTGGCGAGGAACCCGGCGCTGCTGACATTCCCGTCATCTATGCGCGCGATGAGCGTCCCGACACCTTGGCCCGGGCCTTCGAACCCGTCCTGCCTGCCGGACGGGTTGCTGGGGCGTGGCCGTCCCGCCTCGTTCGATAGCCGTGAGGCCTGCCCCAGTCGTTCATCAAGCTGCCTGGTCAGGAAGGAATCCATGGAGGCATAGCTGAACAGGCCGATCGCGCCGCAGATCGCCACAAGGAGTGCCATGGCCACGAGTACCAGCCGGGTGCGGAGGTGCCAGGTCGAAGGATCAAGCCAGCGGCGGCGGTCTTTGCGGGTTTCGCCGGAGAGTGTGGGCACCGCTCAATCCGCCGGTTTGATGACGTAGCCCGCGCCGCGGACAGTGTGGATCATGGGCGGGTGCGTGGCATCCACCTTCTTGCGCAGGTAGGAAATGTAGAGTTCCACGATGTTGGCCTGGCCGCCGAAGTCGTAGTCCCATACGCGGTCCAGGATCTGGGCCTTGCTGACCACCCGCTTGGGGTTCTCCATGAGGTAGCGGAGGAGCTCGAACTGGGTGGCGGTCAGCTGCAGTTCCTCCCCGGCCCGGGTCACTTCGCGCGTGTCAATGTTGAGGACGAGGTCGCCCACCACCAGTTCCGCGGTGTCCATGGCGGCCACTCCGGAGCGCTGGACCAGCCGGTGCAGGCGAAGGAGCACCTCTTCCATGCTGAAGGGCTTGGTGACGTAGTCGTCGCCGCCGGCCGCCAGGCCGAGGATGCGGTCCTGGACGGCGTCCTTGGCCGTCAGGAAGAGGGCAGGCACCTCCGGCGCGAAGGCGCGGATCCTGGTGAGCAGCTCAACGCCGTCGAACCCCGGGAGCATCACGTCCAGCACCAGCACGTCCGGGCGGAACTCCTTGGCAAGTTTTACGGCTTCCGGGCCGTCTCCGGCGACGGCAACGGACCAGCCTGCCATCCGCAGGCCCATGCTCATGAGCTCGGAGAGGCTGGGTTCGTCGTCAACCACCAGGGCACGGATGGGGGAGCCGTCCGGGTGGGTGAGCTGGGGAAGGTTGTTAGTCATGGAGTGCGAAGTGGCCATGGGACAACTCTCCGATCTGCGGTTTAGCCGGCCCTATGGGGATCCTGTGGGCCAGCTGTGAATCCCAGCCTAGCGAGCTGAACGCAACGCCGGGCCCTCCGTGGGCTGCCCGGCGAGGATCGGCTGCATTCCCGGGGTGAAACCAGCTTCGGAAAGGTCACAGCTTGACCTCTTGCCCCGCACAGGCTCCGCACAGGAACGCTTCGGAGTCTGGGTGGACAAAGCCCCAGGCCCAAGGAGTACGCCATGAACAACCACCACAGCACGCCGGTTCCGGACAACGATTCCGACGGGACCCCGGAAGACCGGCCGGTCCCTGCAGGCGGTCGTGTGAACATCCCCGTGAGCAGCCCCGCCAACGGCGGGCAGGCGTCCGGGTGGGGAGTGCCGCCGTCGGCCGCTGCTTCCGGTTCGCTGCCCGAGGCGGGATGGGGATCATCCCGGCCGTCCGCTAGCTGGGGTACCCCGCCGCCGGAGCGGCGGCTGTTCTCGCAGGCGGGGCCGGCGTGGGCATCTATGCGCTGACCTCCAGCTCTGCGGCGGCTGACGGCACGGGCGGCGCAGGTGCAGGTGGACTGCAGGAAACATCGCCGGGCGGCCGCGGCGGCGCGCAGGGCGGTTTTGCCGACGGCGGGATGCCGCCCCAGGGCGGCCCCGGCAACTTCGCCCCGGATGGATTGGGCGGAATGGGCGCCGGAGTGTCCGCCGCAGTTCACGCCGAGTACGTGGCCCTCGAGGACGGCGCCTACGTGACCAGGGTGGAGCAGCAGGGAACGGTCACCGAGGTGAACTCGGGCTCCGTGACAGTCAAGAGCACGGACGGCTTCAGCCGCACCTATTCACTCGGTTCGGACGTGACGGTGAGCAATCAGCAACGAAGGCGTCAACAGTCCGGCGCTACGGGCACCAGCCAGCTCACTGTGGCTGACATCGTGTCCGGGGCGATGGTACGAGTCGTTGCGGGAAAGGATGGTGACAGCTTCCCGGCGGAGTCCGTCCAGCTGGTAGTAGCGACGCTCACCGGACAGTCCAACTGAGCCGGCCGGCGGGACGGCGGGGCTACGGGGGACGGAATTTTTCTGTGTAGCCCGGCCGGGGGCTGGACATGTGCAAAGCGCGTCCTCCGTATTTCAGCAATTCCAAGCTGACTGAATTTTCGCACCGAAAAGACGGGTTCCGGAGAAGAAAATTCGGCTATGGAGAGAATCCGATCGATCGTTCTGAAAACACCTGTTATATTATTGGCATTTCAGAATCGTGATTTGGACCACAATGCGGGATTTTGTCTCACGATGCGGACCATAGTGTCCATTGTTACTTGCAAGTTTTCATTGTTACGTTGCACACTTCAATTGTGAACAAGAACTCAACAGCACCTGCAGCCGCAGAATCCTGGACCAGCCCACCCGCTGGCGAAGACATGCGCTGTTGTCGAATGCACGCCTAACTTCCCCACCCCGAGAAGTTTTTAGGCATTCGCCCCTAGCCCAGCGTCGGGCGCCCCTCCCCAGATCTCATTGCGGGGAAAGACAGCATTCGAGCCGCGATGACGGCCATTCACATTGAGGTAAGCATTCCATGTCAGTTGCATCTGGATACGTCCACATCTCCGTCCGAAACGCCAACAAGGGCGGCCAGCCCTCAGGCCTCCGCCAAGGATTCGGCGCCCGTCCGGCGTTCGCCCCGGCAGCCCCCGGCAACAGCTTCCCAGCCCCCGGCTACGCGCCCCAGGGCTACAACCCGAACTCCTACGGCCAGCTTCGCGCTGTCCCGGCCGCCGAAGCCGCCCCGCAGACGGCCCCCACCCCTGTGATTGCACCGGCCAACGGCAGCGCCGTCCGCCCCGTCGCAAACGAAAACGTAGCCCGTGGATTTGTCCTCTACATGGGCATCGACGAGGAGACTGCGGCAGCAGCCGGAACCTCCATCGCGAAACTTGCCCAGGAAATCCGCGCCTACGCCCAGTCGCTCGTCTCCGGTGCGGAGAGCTACGCCGCGGTGGCTGTAGCCCCCGCCAGCGCCCCGGGTTCCGCGCTCGACGTCGTACGGTCCACCTTCGGCGACCCCACCGTCAACTCCCGGCAGCGCACCGAGACCACCCGGCTTCCCCAGCCGCAGGATCCCCGGCCGTCCGGCGTCCTCATCGACCTGGCCCGCCGCGAAGTCCACCTCGACGGCGACTCCCTGAACCTCACGTTCAAGGAGTTCGAACTCCTCAACTACCTCGTCGAAAACGGCACCCGCACCGTGGGCCGCGACGAACTGCTCGAGGGCCTGTGGCGCAACGCCGAAGAGGTCCCCAACGAGCGCACCATCGACGTCCACATCCGCCGCCTCCGCTCCAAGCTGGGCCGCCTCGCCAACACCGTCCGCACGGTACGCGGCCAGGGCTACCGGTTCTACGAGCACCCGGAGGTCGTCGTCTGGGCCGCTCCGGAATACTCCATCTAGTCTTAGACCTGTTCGAAAGCGCCCGTTCCCTGCCTAGGGGGACGGGCGCTTTCGCTTTCGCGGCGCAATCCCTCGGCGCCTGCGCTCGTTCCTCACGCAACAACGGCGCTTTCGGGATGTGCCGCTACGCTTCAGCGCCCTTGACCCAGCTGAAAGGGCCGCCTTCCCGCGGGTGGGCTCGCGGAGCATTGTGCCTCCGCGGCTTAGTTCCTATGGCCCTGTTGGTGCTGGGTGGTGCGGCGTAGTCTCTGATCGTCCATCCGACCATCAGGAGGAACTATGTCTGTTGCACGCATTACAACCCTGAGCTCTAATTCAAAAACCTCGTTCGATGCAGCCATCAAAGAGGGCATCGAGCGCGCCAACAAGACGCTTCGGGGCGTCACGGGGGCGTGGGTGAAAGAGCAGAAAGTCGAAATCGCGGACGGCGCCGTCGTCGCGTGGCACGTTGTGCTTGAAGTGACCTTCGTACTGGAGGACTGAACCCTGTGCAGGGCGGCCGTGACCTGAGGGGCAGGGCCGCCGCACTAGGATTGGGGCATGAGCGAGCATCACATCAGGCGTTTGATCCTCATGCGGCACTCCAAGGCAGACTGGCCCGGAGGAGTGCCCGATCATGAGCGCCCGCTGGAGGAACGCGGGCACCGTGAGGCTCCCCTGGCCGGGAAATGGCTGCTCAAGCACGGGGTGGTTCCCGATTTCATCCTCTGCTCCAGTTCGCTGCGTACGCGGCAGACGTGCACCTGGGTGTGCGCGGAATTAGGCGACAAAGCCCCGACGCCGAAACTTGAGGACGGACTCTACGGCGCGTCGGCGCTGCGCATGCTGAAGGTCATCAACCACGTCCCGGATACCGTGACGACGCTGATGGTGATCTCCCATATGCCCGGCGTCCAGGATCTTGCCATGCACCTGGCGTCGCGCGATTCCAACCACGACGCCTATATGGACGCCGCCACCCGGTTTCCCACCAGCGGCCTGACTGTGCTGGAAACCGACAAAACCTGGGCAGAACTGGACGGCCAGGATGCCCGGCTCACGCACTTCAAGGTGCCCCGGGCGCACTAAGGGCGCTGGGGGGACCGCGGCAGCCCCTTGCACCTGACTCCTGCCCCATCTGCCGCCGTGTTCATGGTCAGCACGGGGTTTGTGATGTTTACTGGAGATATTCGTCAGCGGCCCCGGTTAGAAGGAGATCATCGTGGACTCAGGACAGCTTGTGGGGATCATTATCGGCGTCGTTGTGGTGATTGCGATCGTAGCAGCGGTGCTCTTCTTCAAC
The DNA here is from genome assembly GCF_017832975.1 of Arthrobacter sp. PvP023. NCBI lineage: Bacteria > Bacillati > Actinomycetota > Actinomycetes > Micrococcales > Micrococcaceae > Arthrobacter > Arthrobacter sp. PvP023. The sequence continues at coordinate 4,306,342 of NZ_JAFIBI010000001.1, read as the reverse complement.
CGGCGGCGCAAGGTGGAAGCGGACAGGAACCGGGCCGCCGAAATGCGTGAAAAAGCCAAAGCCGACGAGCTCGGAGCGCGGGATCGCGAGGCCAAAGCGGCCCGCGCCGAAGCCGATGCCAAGCAGGCCGAGGTCGAGGCAGAGCGCCTGCGCCGCGACGCCCGCGAAAAGCAGGCGGAAGCCGAGCGCGTGCGGGCCGCGTCGCAGGAGCAGCTCCGCAAGGCCGATGAGGTTGATCCGGACGTCGTCACAGCCGACCGCCATGACGCCGACCGGCACGAGGCTGATCGCCACGACGCCGACCGGCACGACGAAACCGTTCCTGCGCAGCCGCAGACGCGCGCAGAAGCTGGAACCCGCGGTCGCGGGGACAACGTGCCGGCGACAGCCCCTGGCACCGCAGCCCCGGGCACGGCAGTCCCAAACACCGCAGAACCCGGCCATACCGGACCAGCCGCGACTGAACCGGGCGCACCACGCCCGCAGGACGTCACCGACCGCGACGCTGCCCAGCGTGACGTCACCGACCGCGACGCCATCAAGCACGACCCCTTGCCTGATCGCGGCGCGGACGGGACGCCGGGAGAGCGCCCGCGGAATCTTTGAAACCTCATCCTTTGACGTCCCAGCACTGAACCGGCAGCACGGAGCATGAACCTTCGCCATTCCGCCCTCGCGGTCCTTGTGGCTGTTCTGTGGGGCGCCAACTTCGTTGCGATCGACCTTGGCCTGCACGCCAACGGCACGGAGGTGCCGCCGCTGCTCTTTGTTGCCATGCGCTTCGTTCTGGTCGTCTTTCCGTGGATCTTCTTCATCCGCAGGCCGGACGTCAGTTGGCGGGCCATCGTCGGCGTCGGCCTCTTCATGAGCGCCGGACAATTCGGCCTCCTCTACCTGGCCATGGCGCTAGGCATGCCCGCAGGGCTCGCCTCGCTTGTCCTGCAAGCCCAGGTGCTGCTGACTGTTCTCCTTGCGGCGGGAATCCTGGGTGAGCGTCCCAGCGTGAGGCAGTTTGCCGGCGTCGTCCTCGGAGTGGTCGGACTCGCGGTGGTGGCGGTCGGCCGCAGCATGGTCGCCCCGGTCCTTCCCCTGCTCATCGTCCTGGCTGCTGCACTGTCCTGGGCGGCCGGCAATATCGTCGCCCGGCAGGCCAAAGCGTCGTCCGGCCTGGGCCTTGTGGTGTGGTCCGGTGCAGTGGTTCCGCTACCGCTGATCGGCCTGTCCCTGTTGATCGACGGGCCGGCCGCCGTGGGCGGCACCCTCGCAGGCTTGCAGGCGGTCACCATCCTGAGTGCGATCTACACGGCCGTCCTGGGGTCCCTGGTGGGCTATGGAATCTGGAACTGGCTCCTGGGAATCTATCCGTCGTCCGCCGTGGTTCCGTTTACGCTGCTTGTCCCTGTGGTGGGAATGACGACGGCGTGGCTGGTCCTGGGCGAGGTGCCTTCACCGGCCGAAGTGGCAGGCGGACTCCTGCTGCTGGGCGGGGTGGAAATCGCCGTCCTCCTGCCGGGCCGGCAGGGCGCCACACCCGGCCAAAGGCGATGGCATGCTCAGCGACGCGATGTAGCCTTCGCCGGGGACGCGGGCGAGGGTTTGGCCGCCGGCTTTGGCACGGATTTGGGTGCGGCGGACTTGGGTGCCGGCCGGGCCGCACGAGGGACCGCGGACTTGGCCGAGGACGACGCGGGCCGCTTGGCCGCGGGGGTACGGACCGCTCCGGATCGCGACGCCGGAACACGCCCGTAGGTGGTCCCTGCGGCAGGGCGGGGCGTCGGTCTGGCCGCCGGCCGCCTCGCTGCCGCGGGCTTGCGCCGTCCGGATTGACTGCGTCCGGACGGGCTGCGTCCGGACTGGAGCCGCTTTCCGGCCGGCCATACCGCCCCGGCGAACAGAACCATGAGCGTCCCCGCGCCGGACACTGCAGCAAGGTAGAAGTAGATATCGGAGTCCCGGGTTGTCACCGCCGCACCCAGTGAATCCGCCTCCGCGGTGAACGCCAAGCCCCACATGCGCAGGAACGCGATGGTGAACCCGATGAACAGGCTGGTGCCGATCCCGCCCGTCAGCAGGGCAAGGTGGCGTCCCCGTGCCACCACCTGGATGACGCAAGCAAGGTAGCCCACGGCCACCGCCCCGAGGAACGTGAACAGCACGGCCTCTTCGAGCGTTATCGCGGTCAGCACCAGGAGCCCCGCGGCGGCACAGGCCGCTGCGATAGCTATCCGTCCGCTGTTACCCATGTGGCGCATGTGACTTATCTTCCCCGATGCGGGCTACTTCCGGACGTAGCCACGCATGATTGCCATAATGGCCGCGACGCTTTGTTCGCGGGTGCGTTCAGGGTTGTAGGTCTGGCGGTCCAGGCCCACCACGAAGCACGCGCCGAAGATGGCAGTCTCCAGGCTGCCCCGGGAGATGGACTCGTCGACGGGGTACCGTGCGGCGACGCCCTCGATCGCGCCGCCGATCACTGCGAGCAGGCGGCCCCGGAGCTCCGCAAAGGTATCCTGCCATTCGCTGGGGGTCCGCCAGTTTTCGCTGACCCAGAGCCTGGCGAAGGACGGGTACTCCGCCATGAAGTCCATCGCCTGGCCGATCATCTCGTCCATGGCGGCCAGCGGATCGGCGGAGGAGTCCTGCACGCTCAACAGCCGGGCGTGCAGGATGTCCACCCCGTGGCGCAGGAGCTGGGCGATCAGGTCGGACTTGCTGCCGAAGTTGTAATACACGGTCCCCTTTGAGACGCCGGCCGCGGCGGCGATCTCATCCACGGTGACGCCGGCCGCGCCGCGCTCGCCGATCAGCTCCATGGAAGCGTCGAACAGCTTCTGCTTGGTGGCATTGGTACGTGCCGGGCGGAGCTTCTTTTCGCCGGCTTCCTGCATGCTCATACGGCGATCTCCGGTTTCAGGGACTTCAGGGTCCAGAACTTGTGCTTGCGGACGGCCAGCGTTGACAGCGCGGCCCCCAGCACAGTGTAGCCAAGCAGGCCCGCCGCGATAGGCAGGATCATGGACAGGTCCGCGCCGTAGATCAGGTGCCGCATGCCGGTCACCACGTAGCCCATGGGGAGGATTTCATGCACCACGTGCAGGGGCTGGGGTGTGGTCTGCCAGGGGAACGTGCCGCCTGAGGACACCAGCTGGAGCACCAGCAGGATCAGCACCACCAGCTTTCCGGGGGAGCCAAGCAAGGCAACGATGCCCTGGATGATGGAACTGAAGGCCATTGCGGCCGCCAGCATGAACAGCCACATCAGCACCGGATGCGCCGGGTTGAGGCCCAGCGCCACATCCACCACCAGGGTGAGCAGGCTCGCCTGGACAACGGAGACAGCCAGGAACGGCAGCCAGCCGCCCAGGGCGATCTTCCACGACGGCGCGTTGGAAGCCAACGCCCGCTGGGTGACGGGACGCATGGCCTGGATCAGCATGAAGATGCCGATCCAGAGCGCCAGAGTCAGGAAGAACGGTGCCAGGCCGGCTCCGTAGGACCCTGCCTTGGCCTGTGAGACGTTGCTGACAGCCACGGGATCGGCCATGACCTTCGACAGGCTGTTCTTCTGGGCGTCATCGGGATTGGGCACCTGGCCGGCGCCCTTGCCGAGCTCCGAGGCCAGGGTGCCGGCTCCGCCCGCGGCCGTAGCGGCGCCGTCCTCAAGCCGCGCCGCACCGCCGTCGAGCGCTCTGGCACCTTCGGCGAGCTTCGCGGTGCCGTCCACGGCGCTTTGCTCGCCGGCGGCCAAAGCGGCAGTCCCGGTGTGCAGCTGGTCTGCGCCCGCGGACGCCTGGGCGATGGCGCCGGTCAGGGCAGGTATGGCCGCAGCGAGCCTGGCGGCACCGGCGCTCACCGCGGCCGAACCGTCCGCGAGCTGCTGGATCTGCGCGGCGTCGGACTGGATTTTTGCCTTGGCGTCCGCCACCGGCCCGGCTGCCGCAGCTGCGTCAAAGTCCTTGAGGATGCTGTCCGCCTGCGCCTGGGTAATGATGCCCGCGGCCATCAGCCTGCCGTTGGACTCCACCACGCGGTTCCGCAATCCCTGGTCCGCAGCATTCAATTGCCCGACGACGCCCTGCACCTTGGTATTCAGCGTGGCGTTTCCGGCCGCAACCTGTGCGGCGCCGTCGGCCAGTTTCTGGGAATCGGCCGGCAGGGACGCCGTCTTGTCCTGCAACTGGCCGAGTCCGTCGCTGAGCTGTGCCGCGCCGTCGTTCAGCTGGTTGGCGCCGTCGCGCAGCTTGAGCTGGCCGCTGTAGAGCTCGCCGGCACCGCTGCTGAGCTGCGAGGTGCCCTCGTGCAGGGCCACGGTGCCGTCGTGGAGCTTGCTGACGCCATCGGAAAGCTGGCCTGCGCCGTCAGCCGCCTTGACCATCTGCGTGTGGATGGTGCCCAAGCCGGTGAGCAGCTGGTTGGCGGTTTCCTCGCCCACTTCCTTGGCCACGCTCGAGTGGACGGCAGTGGTCAGCTTGTCCACGATGGTGCTTAGCAAGTAGTTATTGGCGTCGTTGGTGGTCACGTTCAGCATGGCCTGGTTGGCGGCGTCGAAGCTGCCGGGGGACACCAGGTTGGCGGAGAAATCCTTCGGGATCTTCAGGGCGAAGGCGTATTTGCCGCTGCTGACTCCCTGGTCGGCCTGTTCGGCGGAATCCACGGACTGCCAGTTGAACACGTGACCTTCGATGAGGCTGTCCGCCACCTTCCGGCCCGCCTGCAGCTGCGTGCCATCGCTGGAGGTTGCCCCGGTGTCCTCCACCACCAGCGCGGCGTCGATCTGGTCCAGGTTGCTGTACGGATCCCAGTTGGCGTACAGGTACACCGCCCCGTACAGCAGGGGCACCATGGTCAGGGCAAGGATGGTCAGCTTGGGCAGCAGCCCGCCGGTCATGCGCTTGAGTTCGGAGCGGGCCAGCCGCAGCACAGTCACTTTGCGTCCTCTGTTTCGGTTTCGGGGCTGGAGTTTTTGTCCACATCAAGGGACTTCTGGGCCGTTTTGCCCACGTTATCTGGACAAAAACTCTTGTCGAGGGGAGGGCGGGGGACGGCGTTGCCGATCTCGGCGGCCGGGCCCGTCCAGTGGTCCGGGAGGGCAGCGACGGTGGCGACGACGGCGAGGGGCCGGCCGCCGTCGTACGCCAGCTCCTGGAGCCGCGGCAGCCAGTCCGCGGTAACCGCGCTGTGGCGGTCGGGGGAGTCGACCACGAGAAGGTCGGTGTGCGGGTTGGCGAGCGAGAGGGCGGTAAGCAGTTCAATGCGCCTGGCCGGGGCCAGCTGTTCCGCCCACAGGCCGGCGATGTCCTCGAAGCGGTTGACCTTGAGCCACGGCGTGCTGAGCAGGGCGCCGCGGTAGCGCCGCGGGATCAGGGCGAGGTCCTCCGTGACGAGGTCCCGCACGCTCAGGTGCTGTTCGGGCTCGTTGACCCCGGGGGAGTCCACGAGCGAGCTGGCAGAGCGAAGGCGCTTCGTTTTCGCCTCGCCGTCCCAGAGAAGCTCACCGGAAGACGGTTTCATCCGCCCGCTCAGGGTCAGTGCCAGAGCGGTCCTCTGGTCCTGGCGGGCCCCGGAAACCAGTACCAGCTCGCCGCGCCGTGCCCGGAGTGAAGTGGGCGGGAGCAAATCATCACGCCGGCCTTTCACATGAAGCTGTCGAACCGAGAGCATGGAAGCCTTTCGCAGTGGGTGTCTGCATCAAGGCTAACTAAACTGACTGGTCAGTTCAAATAGACCGGGTCGAATGTGATCAACCAGTCAGAGGCCGTACTCCTCGAGCAGCCGCAGCCACACCTCGCTGACGGTGGGGTAGGACGGCACCGCGTGCCACAGCCGGTCCAGGGGCACCTCGCCCACCACTGCGATGGTGGCGGCGTGGAGGAGTTCGGCAACGTCCGGCCCCGCGAAGGTGGCGCCGAGAACCACCTTCCTGTCCTCGTCCACCACCAGCTGGGCCCAGCCCTCGTAATGTTCGGAATGCAGCGAGGACCCGGCCACGCTGATGGGAAGCTCCACCGAGGACACGTTATAGCCGTCCTTCCGTGCCTGCTCCGCCGACCGGCCCACGCTGGCCAGCTCAGGATCCGTGAACACCACGTTGGGCACGGCGTGATCGTTGGCCGTCTGGGCGAAGCGGCTCCACGGCTTCGGTGAACCCCGCAGCTCTCCTTTGGCCCGCGCTGCGATGGCATCCCCGGTGGCACGCGCCGAGTACTTGCCTTGATGCGTCAGCATGACTTTGCCTGCGGCGTCCCCCACCGCGTAGAGCCAGTTCCCGTCGTCGCCCTGGCCGGTGCCGTCCATGCCCTCAACCAAGCCGGTGGTATCCGTGCGGAGCGGCGGCACTTTGCCGTCCGCGGCGCCAAGTCCCACGGTTTCCAGCCCCAGCCCGTCCAGTGCGGGATGGCGGCCGGTGGCGACGAGGAGCCGCTCAGCCCTGATGCTGTCACCGTCGGCCAGGGCCACCGTGAACGAGCCGTCCCCGTTCCTGCTGACCCGCTCCGTGCCGGTGTTGAGGCGGACGTCCACGCCGTCGGCCCGGAGGCCGGCCAGCACCAGACTCGTGGCGTCCTTCGGGTACATACTGAGTAGCCCGCCGCGGGCCACGAGTGTCACGGCGGAACCCAGGCGGGCAAAGGCCTGCGCCAGTTCGGTGCCGGCCACCCCGCCGCCGAGGACCGCCAGGCTCTGCGGGACGCTTCGTGCGGACGTGGCCTCGCGGGTGGTCCAGTAGTCCAGCCCCGCCAGGCCTGCAACCGGCGGCGCCGTGGGTGCCGAACCGGTGGAAAGCACGACGGCGTGCCTCGCCGAGAGCAGGTAGCTGACGCCGTCCCGCCCGGCTACTTCGACGGCCCGCGGGCCGGTGAGACGGCCGCGGCCGCGGATCAGTTCGATTCCGGTGTCCTTCACCCATTTGACCTGGCTGTCATCCTGCCAGTTGGACGTGAAGTAGTCCCGGCGTTTTAGGACCGCCGCGGCATCCAGGGTGCGCGTGACCGCCTCCTCGGCGCCGGGGACCGTTTGCGCGCCGTGGAGGGCGGTCCCGGGTCGGAGCAGGGCCTTGGACGGCATGCAGGCCCAGTAGGAGCACTCGCCGCCCACCAGCTCCGCCTCGATCAGGACCGCGGTGAGCCCGCCCTGGACCACCCGGTCCGCGACGTTTTCCCCCACGGCTCCGGCACCGATCACAATGACATCGAATTCGCGTTCAACTCTGGCCGTCATGGCACCAGACTACGCCCGGCGGCGGCACGGCCTGCGGCAAGAAACCACAGGAGGCGGCCCAAGGAATCGGGGCCGTGTTTGGCGCGGGCGCTTAACAGAAGGTGGGACATCCAATATTGTTTGCTGTGACCCACTCCGTACGGTGGTTCAGGACTCTCGGTTAGGGGAACCCATGACAACACCAGGCGTTGCTTCGCAGGCGCGCTTCAGCGCGCAGGCGCGGCTCCGCGCTCTCCAGGCGGACATCATGGAGCTCATCCTGGAGCGTGAACTTGAAGCGGGCGATCCGCTCCCCACGGAAAACGAACTGGCTCTGGCCCTGGGCGTGGGACGCAATACCCTCCGGGAATCGCTCAAAGTCCTCCAAGCGCTCGGTGTTGTGGAGATCCGGCACGGGTTCGGCATGTTTGTGGCGCCCAGCAACTTTGATGCCCTGGCCGACGGCCTGACCTTCCGCGGTAGGCTCTCGCTGCGCCACAAGGGAGGGGAAGCGCTGGAACTGGTGGATGTCAGGCAGGCGCTCGAATCAGGCCTGATCGGGAGCGCCATGGACACCATGACGTCCGGCCAACTGGCCGCCATTGAGGAATCCGTGGTCCGGATGGAGGAGCTGGCAGCCGCGGGGGAGACGTTCGTGGAAGCGGATGCAGAGTTTCACCGGCGCTTGTTCGAACCGCTCAATAACGCCCTGCTGATCAGCCTGCTTGCCGTTTTCTGGAAGGTGTACCGGCAGATCCACCTGGAAGTCGGTGCAGGCACCGAGGACCTCACGGAGACGGCCGCTGTCCACCGCCGCATCTACGAAGCCGTGGCGGACGGGGACAAGGCGCTGGCTGCTGAACGGCTCAACCGCCATTTCGACGGCATCCGCCGCCGCATCTACGACGCAATAAACGAGTAGGTCCGGCTGAGGGCTGGCAGCCCGCACCGGGGCAGCCCGCCCCGGGGTCGCCCGCCCAGGCCAGGCCGGGCCGGAGGCGGACCCGGCCGGAGACGGGCGCACGCGTACCAAATTGAAACAAAAAAGATCCGCACCGGCGAACCGGTGCGGATCTTTTCTTCTTTGTGCGCCCAAAGGGATTCGAACCCCTGACCTTCTGTTCCGTAGACAGACGCTCTATCCAGCTGAGCTATGGGCGCATTCTCGGCTCCGGGAGTTTTTCGTTCACCCCTGAACCTCGAATTACTTTACGCGAGTTGCCGCCGAGTTCCAAATTGAAAGGCGTGTAATGTGCATGACTAGACCGGTCTATGTGACCTTACTCACAAAAAGACCTGATTTGCTTCATCCACTTCCTTGATTTTCCGCGGTTTTTGCTTTTTCGCCGCCGGGACATCCCACGTCTGACCCAAAAAGTGCAGTGGTCTAGAGCCCTAGCATTTAGGACACACCACTGAACCCGAGGAAGGGAACCGCAATGGGCGATCTCGCACGACTGCCGCTGCTTGAGAAAGCACCCACAACACATGCTGGCCTGCTGGCATGGGTCGAAGAGGTTGCAGAACTTACCCAGCCGGACCGGATCCACTGGGTCGACGGTACGGAAGAGGAATACACCCGCCTCACGGGCGAGCTGGTCGAAGCCGGAACGCTGACCAGGCTGAACCCGGAGCTGTTCCCGAACTCCTTCGCCGCATTCTCCGATCCCGCGGACGTGGCGCGCGTTGAAGAGCAGACCTTCATCTGCTCCGAGAACGAGCGGGATGCCGGCTTCACCAATAACTGGATGGCGCCGGCCGAGATGAAGCAGAAGCTTCGCGGCCTGTTCGCCGGTTCCATGCGCGGCCGCACCATGTACGTCATCCCGTTCGTCATGGGCCACCTTGACGCGGAGGATCCCAAGTTCGGCGTGGAGATCACAGACAGCGCCTACGTGGTTGCCTCCATGCGAATCATGGCCAACATCGGCACCGAAGTGCTGGACAAGATCACCGCCACGAACGCATTCTTCGTTCCCGCCCTGCACTCCCTGGGCGCCCCCTTGGCCCCCGGCCAGGCCGACGTCGCATGGCCGTGCAACCCGGACAAGTGGATTGTCCACTTCCCGGAGGAGCGTTCCATCTGGTCGTTCGGCTCCGGCTACGGTGGAAACGCACTCCTGGGCAAGAAGTGCTACGCCCTGCGCATCGCCTCTGTGATGGCCCGGGACGAGGGCTGGCTTGCGGAGCACATGCTTATCCTCAAGCTCACCTCGCCGGAGAAGAAGTCGTACTACATGTCCGCCGCATTCCCCTCGGCCTGCGGCAAGACCAACCTCGCCCTGCTTGACCCCACCATCGAGGGCTGGGAGGTTGAAACCCTTGGTGACGACATCACCTGGATGCGGATCGGCAAGGAAGGCGAGCTGCGTGCCACCAACCCGGAGGCCGGCCTGTTCGGCGTCGCCCCGGGCACCGGCTGGGGCACCAACCCCAACGCCATGCGCGCCATCGCCAAGGGCCACAGCATCTTCACCAACGTCGCCCTCACGGACGACGGCGGCGTCTGGTGGGAGGGTATGACCGAGGAAACCCCGGCGCACCTGACCGACTGGCAGGGCAACTCCTGGACGCCGGATTCGGACAAGCCGGCCGCCCACCCGAATTCCCGCTTCTGCACCCCGATCTCGCAGATCGACATGCTGGCCGAGGAATACTACAGCCCCGAAGGCGTGGAGCTTTCAGCCATCCTCTTCGGCGGCCGCCGCAAGACCACGGTTCCGCTGGTGACCCAGGCCCGGAGCTGGACCAACGGCATCTTCATGGGCTCCACGCTTTCCTCCGAGACCACGGCGGCCGCCGCCGGTCAGGTCGGCGTGCTGCGCCGTGACCCGATGGCCATGCTGCCGTTCATCGGCTACGACGCAGGGGACTACCTGAAGCACTGGATCAGCGTCTCAGGCAAGGCCAACCCGGAGCGCCTGCCGCACATCTTCCTGGTCAACTGGTTCCGCCGCACGGCGGACGGCGGCTTCGCGTGGCCCGGTTTCGGCGACAACGCCCGTGTCCTCAAGTGGGCCATCGAGCGCCTCGAAGGCAAGGCTGACGCCATTGAGACCCCGATCGGCTTCGTGCCGGCGGGCCATTCGCTGGACCTGACCGGCCTGGACCTGACCCACGCCCACGTGGAAGACGCCGTCCGCGTCGACCGCGAGGAATGGGACGCCGAGCTGGCCTCCATCGAGGAGTGGTACGCGAAGTTCGGTGACTCCCTGCCCGAGGCGCTGCGCTCCGAGCTGGAAGCACTGAAGGAACGCATGGCGGACCACAGCTAGCCAGCTGGACAAAAACATAACGACGGCGGCGCCGCACCTTCCCAGAGAAGGTGCGGCGCCGCCGTCGTGCATCAAGGCCCTGCCATGTTGCGAGTTTTTGTCCAGATAACGGGAGCAAATAGCCCCTCAAGTCGCTCTATCTGGACAAAAACTCAGGGGAGGGGCGGACTAGGAAGCTAGCCAGATGTCCGGGCCGAAGACTTCGTAGTGGATCTTCGTGGCGGGGATCCCGGCGTTGATGGCCTCGTTGCGGATGTGCTTCATGAACGGCAGCGGACCGCACAGGTACAGCGAGGCGTTGGCCGGCAGGTCCACTTCGCGCAGCGACATGAAGCCCTCCTTGGTTCCGGCGACCGGCCGTTCGAGCCAGACCTGGAGGTCGGCGCCGTCGAGGCGTTCGACGTCGTCCGTCATCTGGCCGCGCAGGGCCCAGCTGTCGAGGTCGCTTTCCGCGTGCAGGACCAGGACCTGGCGGTCCGAGCCGGAGTCGGCGAGGGAGCGCAGGATTGAGGCGGTGGGTGTGCAGCCAATGCCGGCGGAGGCCAGTACGACGGGGCCGTCACCTTCCTTGAGGGTGATTTCACCGTAAGGGTTGGAGATTTCCAGGATGTCGCCCACCTGGACGTTGTTGTGCAGGACGGGGGATACTTCGCCGCCGTCGTCCTTCTTGGTGGTGAAAATCCGGCTCATGCCGGCCTCGCCGGACAGCGAGTACTGGCGGACCTGGCGCAGTCCGTCCGGGAGCTTGACCTTCACGCTCACATACTGTCCCGCGAGAGCCCGAGTAATGGGGGTGTCGTCGGCGGGTTCCAGGGTGAACGTCATGGAACCGGTGCCGGCGGCAGTCTTGGCGGCAACCCGCCACGGGCTCCACATCACGCCGTTGGCCTGTGCGGCGTAGAGGCCTTTTTCGAGCTTGATCAGCGCATCCGCCATGAGCCAGTAGACCTCGGTCCATGCTTCGGCGATTTCCGGGGTGATGACCTCGGCAAGGTCCTCGGCGATGGCGGCGAAGAGGTGCTCGTAGACCACCTGGTACTGCGGTTCGGTGATGCCGAGGGAGGCGTGGCGGTGGGCGATGCGCGCGAGCACGGTCTCCGGGAGAGTGCCGGGGTTGTTCACCAGGTGGGTGGCGAAAGCGGCGATGCTTCCGGCCAGGGCCTGCTGCTGGTTGCCGTTGCGCTGGTTGGAGCGGCTGAAGAGCCCGTCCAGCAGCTCCGGGTGTGCTGCGAAGAGTCGGGCGTAAAACTTGGGGGTGATTTCACCGATCCGGGAAGCGACCAGCGGGAGGGTGGCCTCGATGACGGGGAAGGACTTGTCCGAGAGCATGTTGACTCCTGAGATAGTGGCCCGGGGTCTTCAACCGGACCGATAAGAAATACAGGTATTTGAAATACGAGTATTTATACCTAAGTTCTACACGTCGTAGAAAAGATATCCAAATCGGTACGGGCCTCAGAGCCCGGGTCGGAGGCCGATCGCCTGGAAGACCGGCGCCATCTGGCGCGTGCCCGGAAGCGTGGACACCACAATGTCGTCAAGCTCGCGGTAAAAAGCCTCCCGCGCACGCGCGAGGGCGCCGCGAAGCCGGCATTCATTGATGAGCGGGCAGTCGCCATTCAGTGAGTGGCAGTCAGCCGGATCTGCGCGGGTGTTCAGCTGCCGCAGGAGCTGGCCCACGGTGGCCCGGCGCCCGGCCTCGTTGAGCCGGGAACCGCCGTTGCGGCCCCGCTCGACGTCGATCACGCCGAGTTCGCGGAGCTTGGCCATGGCCTTGCTGACATGGTTGTAGGGAGTGCCTACGGCGTCGGCGATGCTCTGCGTGGTGAGCAGAATGCCATCGGGGGCGGCCGCGAGCACCATCATGGCTCGCAGGCTTACGTCCGCGAAAGCGTTGATCTTCATGTCAGCAACCCACTGGAGGTCTAGTCCACCCAGATGGAGGGCTCGTTGGCATCAGCTGCGAGCTGCCCGAACTCCCATTCGTGGGACTCGGCATTGGGTTCGTAAGGCAGTACCGCGGCGAAAACGGAACCGTCACGGTGCTCGGCCGCGACGTGGATGGCGTCGGTATCCTCTTCCAGCAGGGTGATGTCGCAGACCACCGCGGCGGCACGGAAGTCGTCCCGGTGCTGCCGGAGCAGCTCGGTGAGGTCGCTGATCATGGCGTCGGCATCGAAGCCGTCCTCCGAGCCGTCCTCGGCGTCAGCCGGAGTGACGGCGACGAGGCGCACCTCGCCGTCGTTCTCCACCACCAGCGCGAACGGGAGGAAGCCGCCGTTGCGTCCCAGCTGCTCCTGCGCCGCCCCGACACCGGTGCCCAACAGGTTTTCCAGGTCGGTGGCCGTGGCTTCGGGCACCGAGTCCCGCCAGGACGTTCCGGAAAGTTCAGTCATGCGGGCCGCCTAGCCGTTGACCAGGGCCAGCACGCGGTCGCGGATGCGTTCCATGGTGGCCCGGTCCGTGGCCTCGGTGTTCAGGCGGAGGAACGGTTCGGTGTTGGACGGACGCAGGTTGAACCACCAGCTGCCGTCGCGGGCCGTGAACGTGCTGCCGTCCAGCGTGTCGATCTCGACGTCTTCGCCGGCAAAATCGGCGCGAACCCGCTCCACGGCGCCCGCTTTGTCTTCGATTTCGGAGTTGATTTCCCCGGAGGAGACGTACGGCTCGTACTCGTGGCCGAGCTCGGACAATGGGAGGTCCTGTTCGCCGAGGGCGGCCAGGACATGCATTGCGGCCAGCATGCCGGTGTCTGCATTCCAGAAATCGCGGAAGTAGAAGTGCGCCGAGTGCTCGCCGCCGAAGACGGCGCCTTCCTCGGCCATCTCGGCCTTGATGAACGAGTGGCCCACGCGCGTGCGCACCGCGCGGCCGCCGTCGTGCGCCACAAGTTCCGGGACGGCCCTGGAGGTCAGCAGGTTGTGGATGATGGTGGGGGTTTCCTCGCCTTGCGACTTCGCGCGCGCGATTTCGCGGCGGGCCACCATTCCGGTGATGGCCGACGGCGACACGGGGTTGCCCTTCTCGTCGATGACGAAGCAGCGGTCGGCGTCGCCGTCGAACGCGAGCCCGATGTCCGCGCCGTGTTCCACCACAGCCGCCTGCAGGTCAAGCAGGTTTTCCGGCTCGAGCGGATTGGCAGGGTGGTTCGGGAAGGAACCGTCGAGCTCGAAGTACAGGGGAATGATGTCGAACGGCAGCTTGGGCAGGATCGCATCGCCGAGTACCGCAGGGGTGGTCAGGCCGGCCATGCCGTTGCCGGCGTCGACAACCACTTTCAGGGGGCGGGATCCCCGGAGGTCAACGAGCTTGCGGAGGTATTCGGAGTAGTCCTTCAGGACATCGTGGACTCCGATGAGGCCGCGCTTGGCAGCGGCCGGGATGGATCCGGCGTGGAGGTAGTCCTCCGCGCGGGCCTGGATTTCCTTCAGTCCTGACTCCGAGGAGATGGGCTGGGCGCCGGCCTTGGACATCTTGATGCCGTTGTACTCGGCCGGATTGTGGCTGGCGGTGAACGTGGCACCTGCCGCGTTGAGCGCACCACAGGCGTAGTAGAGCTCGTCGGTGGAAATGAGGTCCAGCAGCTGGACGTTGGCCCCGCGGGTGGCGGCGCCGTTGGCGAATGCCTTGCTGAACTCAGGGGAGGAGGGACGCATGTCGCCGCCCACCAGGACCGTCTGGCCCTCGAGCTTCAGGACGTCCACGAATGCGGCGCCTACGGCTTCGACGATTTCGGCGGTAATGGAGTCGCCCACAATGCCACGCACGTCGTAGGCCTTGAACGATGCCGAAAGGTCAAAAGTCTTTGTCTGGTCGCTAGTCACGCGTTCCATCTTACGTGGAAGCGCCAAGCGGCTGTGGAGGAGTGGTTGCGTTACGGAGGCGCGCCGGGCAGCGTGCCGTCAGGGCGGTGCCGGCCGGGACGCGGGCGCGTCTGTCCACATGGCCGGGCGCCTGGCTTCGCCGCTGTCGGAGGGGGCTGGGATACTGAATCAATGGCCAATAACCAGAATGCTGCTGTCCTTCCCGCTACCGCTGACCTCCCCGCCGGTGGAATGGGGACCCGTGACCAGGCCCTGGAAGTGCTGCGGGGGCTGGTGGGGCACCCGGAAGCCAGCTTCCATGACGGCCAGTTCGAGGCTATCGAGGCACTGGTCGACGGCGGCCGCCGCGCCTTGGTGGTCCAGCGGACAGGCTGGGGAAAGTCGGCTGTCTACTTTGTGGCGTCCCTGCTGCTCCGGCGCCGCGGTGCCGGCCCCACACTCATCGTGTCGCCGTTGCTGGCGCTGATGCGGGACCAGGTGGCGGCGGCAGCCAGGGCAGGAGTCCGCGCTGTTGCCATCAACTCCGCCAACCAGCTCGAGTGGGACACTGTCCGCGAGCAGCTGGCCGCGGACGAGGTGGACGTGCTGCTCGTGTCCCCGGAGCGGCTTACCAATCCGTCCTTCCGGGAAAACCAGCTTCCGGAACTGATCCGCCGCACCGGTCTCCTGGTGATTGACGAGGCACACTGCATCTCCGACTGGGGCCATGACTTCCGCCCGGACTACCGGCGCATCGCGGACCTCATCACCCAACTGCCGGACACCGTGCCCGTGCTTGCGACCACTGCCACCGCCAACTCCAGGGTGGTCCACGACATCGAGGAGCAGCTGGGCGAGGGCGTGCTGACCATCCGCGGAGCCCTGGGCCGTGAATCACTCCGGCTCGGCGTACTGCGCCTGCAGGACTCCCGCGACCGGCTGGGCTGGCTCCTGACCCACCTGGCGGACCTGCCCGGCAGCGGCATCATCTACACCCTGACAGTGTCCGCTGCCGAGGACACTGCGCGGTTGCTCGCCGAAGCCGGCCATGAGGTCCTGGCCTACACAGGCCGGACTGATCCCGCGGACCGGGAACGGGCGGAACAGTTGCTCAAGGACAACCAGGTCAAGGCACTGGTGGCCACCTCGGCCCTGGGCATGGGCTTCGACAAACCTGACCTGGGCTTTGTGGTGCACCTCGGGGCTCCTTCCTCGCCGGTGGCCTACTACCAGCAGGTGGGCCGTGCCGGGCGTGGCGCTGCAAACGCCGATGTCCTGCTGCTGCCCGGCTCGGAGGACCGGGACATCTGGCAGTACTTCGCCACGGCGTCCATGCCATCGGAGGAAAAGGCTGCGGCAGTCCTGACCGCACTGGCCGAGGCCGGCGCCGCCGTGTCCACTGTGGCACTTGAAGCCCGCGTGGACCTCCGCCGCACACCGCTGGAACTGCTGCTCAAGGTCCTGTCGGTGGACGGTGCCGTGGAACGGGTGGGCGGCGGGTGGCGCTCCACCGGCCAGCCCTGGATTTACGACGCCGAACGGTACAGCCGCATTGCGGAGGCCAGGGTGGACGAGCAGGATTCCATGGTGATCTACCAGGACACGGCAGGGTGCCGGATGGAGTACATCACGTCGGTCCTGGACGATGAAACGGCCCGTGCCTGCGGCCGCTGCGACAACTGCGCCGGGCGCTGGTTCCCGGCAGACATCTCAGCGTCGGCCACGGAAGCAGCCGGGCAGACGCTCAGCCGCGCCGGCGTGGCACTGGAACCGCGGCTGCAGTGGCCCAGCGGCATGGACAGGCTCGGCGTGACCGTCAAGGGCAAGATCAAGCCGGATGAGAGCCTCGCCGAAGGACGGGCGCTGGCCCGCCTGACGGACCTCGGCTGGGGCGGGGCCCTGCGGGAAATCTTCGCCTCCGGTGCAGCGGACCGTGAGGTGGACCCGGCCATGCTCCAGGCCTGCGTGCAGGTGCTCCGGGAATGGGGCGCCGGGAACGGACGCGACGCCGGCTGGAGCGGGGCAGGACGGCCAGCAGCCATCGTCAGTATCCCGTCACGCAGCAAGCCCGCCCTGGTCGACTCCCTGGCGCGCGGCATTTCCGGCATTGGCCGCATACCGTACCTGGGCCAGCTCCAGCTGGAACACGGCGGACCCACCGGCGGGCGCGGCGGCAACAGCGCCTACCGGCTGGCCGGAGTCTGGGACCGTCTCGTTGTGGGACCTGAGCTGGAAGCTGCTTTGGCCGGCATCCAGGGGCAGAGCGTCATGCTGATTGACGACCTCACGGACAGCCGCTGGACGGTCACAGTTGCCGGCCGGGCCCTGCGCCGTGCCGGTGCGGGAGCCGTCCTTCCCCTCGTGCTGGGACAGGCCGGGTAGGGGCCTCCGGGTGCGCCGCGTAAGGGGCGGACTTATTCTGGCACCGCGCCTGGCACGCCCATAGGATCGGCGAATGAGTCCAGGCCAGGAGCCATGAGCGAACCCCAGAGCAGCGCCGCTTCGGCGGTCCGCCAGGAGTGGCAGCCCCGGCTGGCCCTGCTGGTGGCTGCGACCTTCTTTATGGAATTCCTGGACGGCACGGTGCTGACCACGGCCATCCCCAGCATCGCGGGAGATTTCGCCGTGGCTCCGGCGGACGTCAACATCACCATGACGGCCTACCTCATGACGGTGGCCATGGGCATTCCGGTCAGCGGCTGGCTGGCGGAGCGCGTGGGTGCCCGCCGCGTATTCTGCGCCGCCATCGCCGTGTTCACCATTGCCTCGCTGCTGTGCGCACTGAGCCAGGACCTGACCATGCTCACGGTCAGCCGCGTCCTGCAGGGCGCCGGCGGCGCGATGATGGTGCCGGTGGGGACCCTGGTAGTGCTTCGCCGGACACCCAAGGAGGACCTGCTCCGGGCCACGGCGTATCTTGTGTGGCCCGGACTGCTGGCACCGGTCCTTGCGCCGCTGGTGGGCGGCGCGCTGACCACGTTCCTGTCGTGGCACTGGATCTTCCTGATCAACGTTCCATTGGGCCTGGCCGCGTTCATAGCAGCCCTTCGCCTTGTTCCCCAGGGTGCCGGAGACCAGTCCCGGCGCCTTGACTGGGTGGGGCTGCTGCTGACAACGGCCGGCGTGGGCGCCCTGGTGGCGGGGCTCGAACTTGCCACGGCTCACCCCTCCGGACCCTTCGGGGCAATCAGCGTGGCCGCCGGCTTCGTATCCATCGCCGCTGCGGTTCTGTGGCTGCGGCGCACCAGCAACCCGCTCTTCCAGCTGAATGTCTTTGGCACCCGTACGTTCCGCGCAACCTCCACCGGCGGGTTCGTGTACCGACTGACCATCAGCGCGGTTCCGTTCCTGCTGCCGCTGATGTTCCAGGACGGTTTTGGCTGGGATCCGCTCCATGCCGGCGCCATGGTGGCAGCGGTCTTCATCGGCAACATCGGCATCAAACCGGCAACCACCCCGCTCATCCGCAGGTTCGGCTTCAAACCTGTCCTCGTCTTCGCTTCGCTCGCCTCGGCTGCCACTTTTGCCCTGTGCTCCCTGATCGACGCCGGAACCCCGGAACCGCTGATCTTCGCCCTGCTGGTCTGCAGCGGAGCGTTCCGCTCCATCGGATTCTCGGCCTACGCTTCGATCCAGTACGCCGACATCGTCCCGGGACAGCTGCCATCCGCCAACGCGATCTCGGCCACCCTCGTCCAGTTGGCGGCCGGGGCGGGCATCGCCGTCGGCGCCCTGTTCCTTAGGCTCTTCGCCGCCCCCGGCGCTTTCGGTGCCGACCCCGTTGCGCCCTACCGCGGGGCATTCCTGGCCATCACAGTGCTGATGCTGCTCAGCGCCGCTGACAGCCTGGCGCTGCACCGGCAGGCGGGCGCCGAAGTCAGCCGCGGGCGTTCGGCAGCGCCGAAAGCCGCCAACCCCTAGGGCGCCCGGCCCGGGACCCCGCGGCCCGGGGCCCCGTCGGCGCCTAGGACCCCGTCGGCGCCTAGGACTCCAGCACCGCCATGGCAGCATTGTGGCCGCCTAAGGCGCTCACCGCTCCGCCGCGCCGCGCTCCGGAGCCGCACAGCAGGATCCGGGGATCGTCGGTGGCCACACCCCAGCGCCGGGCGGGAGTGTCCAGCGGGTCCTCGTCCTCCGCGAAAGGCCAGTCGAGTCCGCCGTGGAAGATGTTGCCGCGGGGCATGCCCACGGCGCGCTGGATGTCCAGCGTGGTCTTGGTTTCGATACACGGGGTTCCGCCGGGACCGGTCAGCAGCAGGTCCTCGATCGGCTCCGCCAGCACCGAGTTGAGGGACTTCACGACGGCGGCCTGCAGCCGTTCCCGCATTGCCTCGTTGTTCTCCGCGGTGATAAGCCTGTCCGGCACATGCAGTCCGAAAACGGTCAGGGTGTGGGCGCCGGAAGCCTGCAGTTCCGGCGAGAGGATGCTGGGATCGGTCAACGAATGGCAGTAGATTTCGCAGGGCAGCGGGTCCGGAACCATTCCCCGTTCGGCGGCCAGGTAAGCGTCGTCCAGCTGTGTCCAGGTCTCGTTGATGTGGAAAGTGCCGCCGAAGGCCGCCTCCGGCGTGACGCTGCGGTCCAGCAACCGCGGCAGGCGTTTTAGCAGGATGTTCACCTTGACCTGTGAGCCCTCGCGCCGGTGGTTCGGGTTCGAAGGATCCCCGGCGCCGCCGTTCCGCAGGCTGTGTAACACCGCGGGAGCGACGTTGGACAGCACCCAATCAGCGGCTGCCGAGCGTTCCCTGCCTTCGTGGCGGTAGCCCACCGAGCCACCGGGACGGATGCCTGTGACCTCGGCGGACGTCAGGATGGTGGCGCCGGCCTCGCGGGCTGCCCGCTCCAGTTCGCCGGAAACGGCCCCCATGCCGCCGATGGGGACATCCCAGTCGCCGGTTCCGCCACCCAGGAGGTGGTACAGGAAACAGATGTTCTGCTGCAGGTCCGCGCTGCCGGCCCGGGCAAACGTGCCGATCAGGGCATCCGTCAGCACCACGCCGCGCACCAGGTCGCTGTGCAGCCCGCGGGTGATGGCTTCGCCGACGGGCCGTTCGACCACCGATTCCCACGCGTCACCGGCCCCGGCGGCCTCAGCGAGTTGCTTGGCCGCCGAACGGGTGGGCAACGGCGACGTCATCGTGGGCCATAGCGCACCGGTGAGCTTTCGGCACTCCGCATAGAAGCGTTCAAAGGCCGCTGCCTCAGTGGCGGGGGCACCAACTGAAGCAAATGACGCCGTCGTGGCCGCCGCGTCCCCGTTGTCGATCAGGAGGCCGCGGCCGGGGCTGGCCGGGTCCGGCGTGTAGGAGGAGTAGCGGCGCCGGGCCAGCCTGATGCGCAGCCCCAGGTCATCAATGATCTCCTGCGGCAGCAGGCTCACCAGGTAGGAGTACCGCGAAAGCCGGGCATCGACGCCGTCGAACGGCTGGGCGGATACGGCCGCGCCGCCAGCGTGGTCAAGCTTTTCCAGCAGGAGGACATCACGTCCGGCCCGGGCCAGATAGGCCGCCGCCGCCAGCCCGTTGTGTCCGCCACCGACAATGACCGCGTCAAAGTTGCTGCTGTTCGCCATGGGCCCATCCTGCCACCCCGGAAACACGCCGGGAACGCAAAAGGCCCCGGTCCAGGGACCGGGGCCAAACGCGGAGACGGGGGGATTTGAACCCCCGGTGGAGTTGTGCCCCACACTTCATTAGCAGTGAAGCCCATTCGGCCGCTCTGGCACGTCTCCAATTGCTATTCCTAGCCCACCAAGGATACGCAGAACGGGCCATTCAGTGCAAAACGGCCGCACACCGTGAGGATAGCCGCCCTGAACAGGGCTGGCAGGGGACCGCCGCCGGCGAAAGCCGGGGAGCTAGCTGCCGGAGCGGCCGGCCAGGGAACGCCACAGGAAATGCTGGCTCCGGCTCTGCAGTGCGGCCGCCTGGCGGTTATCGGAAGCGCCGGCGTGTCCGCCCTCCAGGGCCTCGTGGAACCACACATTGGGGATGCCCATGGCCTGCATGCGTGCAGCCATCTTGCGTGCCTGCACCGGACCAACCCGGTCATCGGAGGTTGCAGTCCAGATGAAGGTTTCGGGGTAGTCCACCCCGTCGCGGAGGAGGTGGTAGGGCGAGAAGGTCCGGATGAACTCCCAGTCCTTGGCCACGTCCGGGTCCCCGTATTCGGCGATCCAGGAGTGGCCTGCGGACAACTTGGTGTAGCGGCGCATGTCGAGTAGCGGCACACCGCAGGACACGGCACCGAACAGTTCCGGGTACCGGGTCAGCATGTTGCCCACCAGCAGCCCGCCGTTGGAGCCCCCCACGCAGCCAAGGCGTTCCCTGGAAGTGACTCCCCGGGAGATCAGATCCCGGGCCACGGCCGCAAAGTCCTCGAAGGCGCGGTGGCGGTTTTCCTGCAGCGCTGCCCGGTGCCAGGAGGGGCCGTATTCGCCGCCGCCGCGGATATTTGCCACCACGTATACCCCGCCGCGGGTGTGCGTCGGGCTGCCGGCGCCATCGCCGGCGGAGCCGGCGGATCCAGCGGCGCCCTGGCCTGCGTCCGGTGCGTCCGTCCTGCGTTCCAGCCAGGCCCGGCCGATCGCGCCGCTGTAAGCGGGAGTGCGGGAGACTTCGAAGCCGCCGTAGCCGGACAGCTGCGTGGGGTTCTGGCCGTCGAGCACCAGGTCCTTGGACGCCACCTGGAAGTACGGGACCCGGGTACCGTCTTCCGACATGGCGAAGTGCTGCTGGACCTCGTACGCCGCCTCGTCAAAGTAGGACGGCGAGGTACGGACCACCTCGTGGGTGCTGACCACGTCCCCGTCGCCGCTGCGGCGCAGGGTTCCCCGTGTGAGCGTGCTCGGCGTGGTGAAGCCGGTGGCAACGAGCCAGAAGTCGTTTCCAGCGCCGGGCGCCTCGCCTTCCGGCACGGGCACGTTGCCGCCTGTACCGTCGTCGTGCTCCTCAACCTCGACGCTGTCGTCCTCGTCGTCAACGGCGAAGGCGTTGACGTCGTGCAGCGGAGGGCACGCGTCCAGGAGGCTGGATGCCCAGGCGGAATCAGTCCCCGGCCGCTCCGGATCGAGGACGCGGATCTCCGAGGACACGTCCCGCAGGAGGTTCAGGAGGAGGAAGTTGCGGGTCCAGCTCCAGGACTGCAGCGAGGTGTGCGCATCCGGTGTGAACAGGACAACGAGTTCGCGGCTGCCGGCAAGGTAGTCCTCGAACTTCGCGGCGAGAAGCGAGCCGGCGGGGTACGTCGTGTCCCCGATGGCCCAGTCGCCCTGCGGCCGGAACAGCAGCCACTCGCGGTGCACGCTCAGGTTCACGTCGGTGGGGGCGTCGATCACGACCCACTGCCCGTCGCGCAGCACGGACGTCCTCTTGTTGAAGAAGCTGATCCAGTCCATCGCGAAGGTCCGCTCGTACCCCGGGGTGGAGTCATGGGCCACCAGGGCCATCATGTGGTCTTCGGGGATGTCGAACATCCGCTCGGCTGCCGGGAGCGACCCGCCGCGGGCCAGCTTCACGGCGGTGCGGGCGTAGGACGAGGAGGTCTTGGGCATGCCTTCCGCGGTGGTGGACACCAGCAGCGTGTCCCGGTCCAGCCAGGAAGCATTGCCCTTCGCTGTGGGCAGGTCGAATCCTCCCGACGCGGGGTCCACGAACGTCCGGCTCTCGACGTCGAACTCCCGGTAGCGGTTGGCGTCCCCGCCGTCGGGGGAGAGCGCCAGCAGAGCCAGCCGGTGCGGTTCGCCGGGAGCAGGACGGAGGAAGTTGGCGCCGTGGAAAACCCACTCCTCGCCTTCGGCAGCGGCCAGCGCGTCGACGTCCAGGAGAACGTCCCATTCGGGCTGCCCGCTCTTGTAGCTCTCCCAGGACGTCCTGCGCCACAGCCCCTTGGGGTTCTGCCCGTCCCGCCAGAAGTTGTAGTACCAGTCGCCGTGCTTGCCCACCATGGCGATCTTGTCCGTTGAGTCCAGCACCTCCAGGATGCGGCTTTCGAGCCTCGCGTAGTCGGCGTCTTCGAGCAGGTCCTCGGTGCGGGCGTTCTGTTCGCGGACCCAGGCCAGCGGTTCCTCGCCGTAGATCTCCTCAAGCCAGATGTTTTCGTCGGTCGGTTCGGGTGCTTTCGCGGCGGCGGAAGGGGCGCCGGAGACGGGCGGGTGATCAGCTGCTGTGGTGGTCATGCGCCCTACGAAACAGCATCGGGGCGCAGCTAGCAAGTCACATGCGGATACTCTGGAGGGCGTGGGCACATCGCAAATCATCCGGACGGTACTAATAGGGGCCGGACCCCGCGGCACCAGTGTCCTGGAGCGCCTCCTGGCCAACTGGCGGCTCGGGAACCCCTCCGCTTCCGGACCCGACGGCGTTGCGGGCCTCCACATTGACGTAGTGGATCCCTACCCGGCGGGGCCGGGCCACGTGTGGCAGCCCGGCCAGTCCCGGCTGTACCTGATGAACACCCAGTCGTTCTATCCCACGGTCATTCCCGAAGACCCTGAACTGGCTGCACCGGTGGCCGGCTGGACCTTCGACCAGTGGCGGGAAGCCCGGCAGGACAGTCCGGACGCATCGCTGACGGAGGACGAGCAGGCAGAACTTTCCGCCCTCGGGTCCCGGGATTTCCCGAGCCGTGCGCTGTACGGGCGTTACCTCAGCTCCACGTTGGACGAGCTGCTCGCGCACCTGCCGCAGGGCGTCACCGTGCAGTTCCACCGCACTACCGCCACGTCCGTCCGGCATGCCGGAAACGGAATGTTCGACGTCGAACTTGGGGACGGCGGGCCGCTCACCGCCGGTTCCGTGGTGCTTGCCCTGGGTCACCTCGAGTCCCGGCTCAACGCCGAACAGCGCGAACTGCAGGCGGGTGCCGGCCAGCTGGGACTCCTGTACCTGCCGCCGGCGGTGCCCGCCGACGTCGACTGGGCCGCGGTGCCGGCCGGCCAGCCGGTGCTGGTCCGGGGCATGGGCCTGAACTTTTTTGACGTCATGGGCCAGCTGACCGAGGGCCGCGGCGGGAAGTTCGTGGCAACGGAGGGCGACGGCACTGCGTTTCCAGGGCAGGGGAGGGCCGGGCTGGAGTACATCCCGTCCGGTGACGAGCCGCTGATCATTGCGGCGTCCCGGCGCGGGACACCGTACCGCGCCAAGGCCAATCTGGCGGGGTATTACCCGTCCGGTGTGACGCTGCGGTACTGCACCGAAGCCGCCGTCGGACGGTTCGCTGCAGCCGGAATCACCCCCGGCTTCGACCACGACCTCTGGCCGCTCCTGCAGCGCGACGCGCTCTGGGCCTATTACTCCACCCTGGTCCGGACCCGTCCGGACGCCGTCACCGAGCCGGACGCGTTCCTGGCCCTGCTCCAGGAGACGATGCGTCCCCACGCCCACAGCGTTTCCCACTGGGAAGCCGAAGCGGACGCCCTGGTCGCCAAGCACGTGGCGCCGGACCAGCGCCTGAACCTGCCGGGCCTGGCGGCGCCCCTGGCCGGGCGCAGCTTCGCCTCTCAAGCGGAAGTGGATGCCGCCGTCGTCGAATACCTGCTCGACGACGCCCGACGCTCGGTGCTGGGGGAGGACGACCCCGTGAAGATGGCCATCGGGGCGCTGCACCACGGGAGGGCGGTGCTGAAAACGGCGGTGGCCGACGGCGGCATCACCGACGAGTCCTGGGTCGCCGGACTGCGGGGCTGGTTTGAGTCGTTCGTCGAGGGACTGGCCAGCGGCCCACCGGCCATCCGGGCGGAGCAGCTTGCGGCGCTTGCCCGGGCCGGAGTGGTGAGTTTCGTGGGACCGGACCCAAAGTTTTCACTGGACCGCGCCGCCGGCACGTTCAGTGCTGCCTCGCCGTGGGTCAAGGACGGAAAGGTCCGCGCCCGCGCCATGATCGAGGCCCTTGCTCCCGCCAACCGGGTTTCAGTCAATGTGTCGCCGGTGCTGGAGCAGCTCCTGGCCGACGGCCTGGTGCGGCCCCGGCTGATGATGACGGCGGAGGGGGCTCCGGTGGAGACTTCAGGCCTGGACGTCAGCCCCCACCCCTACCGGCCGGTGGGCGCCAACGGATCCGTCACCGAAGGGCTGTATGTCCTGGGCCTGCAGCTGTCCGCAGCGCAGTGGGGCACGGCCATCGCTGCGGAGGCGCGGCCTCAGACGGGGCCGGTGTATCGCAGCGGCCAGCGGACGCTCCGCGACGCCGACGAAATAGCCCGCCACATCCTCGGCCTCTGAACCGGCCTCGGACCAACGCCCCGCCCCGGGACGCTCTCTCACTTCCTGCGCTTTTTTGCGGACGCTCTCTCACATCCTGCCGGTGAACTCCCGACGCTCTCTCACTTCCTTCAACGCAGTGAGAGAGCGTTGCAGGAGGACCGGCAGGAAGTGAGAGAGGGTCGCGGGAGGACCGGCAGGAAGTGAGAGAGCGTTGCAGGGAAACGAAACATGCCCCGCCTCCGGAGCTGGGAACCGCAAGGGTTCCCAGGCCCGGCGACGAGGCATGTTCATTCTGTGTCAGGCTGCGAAACTAGCCCTTCAGGCAGTTCTGGTACTTGAGCCAGGCCAGGCCGTACTTGATCCAGCCCGC
Source organism: Arthrobacter sp. PvP023 (assembly GCF_017832975.1). Classification (NCBI taxonomy): domain Bacteria; kingdom Bacillati; phylum Actinomycetota; class Actinomycetes; order Micrococcales; family Micrococcaceae; genus Arthrobacter; species Arthrobacter sp. PvP023. Next base: position 4,281,498 of record NZ_JAFIBI010000001.1, on the reverse strand, counting down.
AAAGTCGTACCACTTGGTGGGTGCTACAGGTGCCGAGCAGACCGGCGGTACCGGGCCGCTGTCGGCGACCTGGACTGAGGCCTTGACCACGGTCCCGGACTCAGCAGCGGTGAGCACCAGGGTGCCGGTGCCGGCAGCCGCGCCGGCCGGGACCTTCACGTCCACTGCCGCGGCTCCGCCGGACACCGGGATGGTGCCGAGCTGCGTCACTGTGCCGGCGGCGTCCGTAAAGGAGGCCGTCAGCGACGTGTTGACCGGGCTGCCCAGGGAGGTGAGGTCCAGCTTGGAAACCGCCAGCGTGATGGAGTCCCCGGCCTTGACCTCGGCGGCCGTGGTGTTCACGACAGCCACGGTACGGCGGGCAAAGTCCGGCGATACCGGGTTGTGCTCCTGCAGGTATTTGATCCAGGCATCCCGGTCCACCAGGCCCGAGTCCTTGGTGCCGGCACCTTCCTTGAAGATCCGGAAGTTGTCGCCGCCGGTTGCCAGGAAGCTGAAGGTGCCGATCCGGTAGGACTTGGCCGGGTCGATCAGCGAGCCGTCAACCCGGATGGACGTGACGCGGTCCCCTGCGGCGCGTGCAGCGTCGTAGGTGTAGTTGACATTCTTGGACAGCCCGAGCTGCTGGTAGGCGCGGCTCGGGACGGTGCCGTCCGGGTTGGTCTGCCACTGCTGTTCCAGGAGCGTCTTGAACTGTGCCCCGGTCAGGGACGTGGTCCAGAGGTTGTTCACGAACGGCAGGACGGCGTTCGCCTCCGCGTAGGTGATGGTTCCGTCCGGCGCGTAGTACAGCTCGTTGCGCAGGCCGCCGGGGTTTACGACGCCGATTTCGGCGGCGCCGAGGTCCGGTGCCTTGAGGGCGTCCACGAGCGAGTCCGCCACCAGGTTGCCGAGGGTGGATTCGCTGGCGCGGTCGTCGCGGGACGCCGGGCTGGTGGCCGTGGCGGGCGTGAAGGCTGTGGTGATATCAGCGGTGACCTTGCCGACCGGCTGGTTGCCGATCACGGCGGCGTCGGCGATTGCCTTGTCAACGGTCGCCTTGACGGCTGCCACCCGCGGGTACTTGGCTACGAGGTCAGCGGCCGTCTCGGTGGTGGTGGGAACGGTGCGCTTGACGTTGCCGGCCTGGTATCCGGTCACCTGCATGGTGGCGGTGTCGACTGTCAGCTGGATCTGGCCGATGAACTCGCCGTAGCTGCCGGTCTGCACGATGGGGCGCGTCTTACCGGTCGGCTGTCCGTTGGCATCGAGCACCGGAGCGTCCCAGGCGTACTGCTTGTGGGTGTGGCCGGTGAAGATGGCGTCCACCTCGGGAGACGTTTCGTTGACCAGCTTGGCGAAAGGACCGCCGGCAGCGACTTCCTGCTCCACAGTGGAGCCGTCAGGGGTGCCGGATCCGGCGCCGTCATGATCTTCCACGATGATGACGTCAGCGAGCTTTTCGGCGGTGATCTTGGCGGCAACGCGGTTGATCGCGTCCACCGGATCGCCGAACTCAAGGTCGGTGATGCCCGCCGGGGTGACCAGCGAAGGAACTTCCTGGGTGACAGTGCCGATCACCGCCACCTTGACGCCGTTCAACTCCAACACCGTGTATTCAGGCAGTGCCGGCTCCGTGGTGCCCTTCTTGTACACGTTGGCACCGAGGTAGGGGAACTTCGCGTTTGTCCCGCCGGCGATGACGCGGTCGCGGAGGTCCGCCCAGCCGCCGTCGAACTCGTGGTTGCCCACGGCGGACGTCCGCAGTTCCAGGGTGTTCAGCACGTCGATGGTGGGCTGGTCCTTGGCGACGGCGGACGCAAACAGCGAGGCACCGATGTTGTCGCCTGCGGACAGGAAGGCCGTGGCGCCGGGAGCGGCGGCCTCGCGGAGCTTTTCGATGGTGGCGGCAAACAGGACCGTGTTGGAGTCGATGCGTCCGTGGAAGTCGTTGATGCCCAGGAAGTTCAGGTCAACGCTGGGCGGCAGGACCGGTGCGGCCGGCAGATCAAGGCCCACCACCACGGGATCGTGGTCGCTGGCCCGGAACTGGTCCGGCGCATAGTAGTTGGTCACATTGTTGTTATACCGGCTGTACTCCAGCGCCACGGACTCCACGGAGTTGATGTTCCAGATGTCGGCACCGGTGACCACCGAGTTCGCACCCGGCGTGGCGAGGACGTGGTCCAGGGAACCCACTAGGCCGCCGAACAGGTACGAGTGCTTGGCTGACCCGTCGGCATTCCGGGCTTTTTCGTCCTGGTTGATGTAGCCGGCGGCCGTGAGGACGTTGATGGGGTCTTCCTTGGCGTAGGCGTTGAAGTCGCCCATCAGGAAGACCTTGTCCGTACCCTTCGAAGCCTGGAGGTCGTTGGAGAAAGCAAGGAGCGACTTGGCCTGTTCGGTGCGGGCAAGGTTCGAGGCGCCCTGGCCCTTGTCGGTGTCTTCAGGAGTTGTGGCCGAGCCCTTGGACTTGAAGTGGTTGGCAATGGCGATGAACTTCTTGTCATCGGACGCGCCGACCGGCTTGAACACCTGGGCCAGCGGCTTGCGGGCACTTGCGAAAGCCACGGTGTCGTTGTGGATGATGGATTCGCCCACCGGTTCCGCAGCTGCCTTTTTGTAGATGAACGCGGTGCGGATCATGTCCTCGTCAGCCAGCGGGGGAGCGTTGGCGGGCGTGCGGACGTAGTCCCAGATCCCCGGGGCGGGAATGTTCAGAGCGTCCACCAGCTTGGCCAGGGCGTCGTCCCGGTCCTTGCCGAACTGGGCCGAATTCTCAACCTCCATCAGGGATACAACGTCGGCGCCGGACTTGCCGACGGCCGCCACGATCTTGTCCTGCTGGCGCTTGAGGTTCTCGGCGTTGGCTGCACCGCGGGCGTCGCAGCCGCCGCGGACGGTGATGGGGTTGCCGTCGCGGTCGGTGTAGAACGTGCAGCCGGCCAGCATGTCACCGGTGGTGGGGAAGTAGTTCAGCACGTTGAAGGAGGCAATCTTCAGGGTGCCTCCGACGGCGGCGGGGGCTTCGGCACGGGTGGCGCCGAAGGTTGCCGGCTGGATGATGCCGGCGTTTTCCGGCGTCAGGTGGGTCAGCGGCTGGAACTTCCAGGAGTTGTTGGCGTAGCTGAGCACCACGTCGGTCTTGAACGTCACGGGAGACCCGACGCGGACGGGATCCGCGGTGGTGAGGTACGGCAGGACCTGCGCCTTGGTGGCGGCATCTTTCAGGAAATTGGTGGTGGCCCCGTCGTCGAGCTTGATGCCGCGGGCGGCGTTGGCCGCCACGGTTGCCGTGTATTCGGCGGAACCGTAAGGGGCGACGGCGGTGGGCTGCTCCAGCGGAGTGGTCCCGCCGGCCAGGCCGATTTCGCCGTACTGGTTCAGGGAGTAGTTGTCGGTGACCGTCACAGGTCCCTGCGGTGTCAGCAGCATGCCTTCGAGGGACTCGCGGAAGGCCTCGGTCGCCGGGAGGGCGAAGCCGGTGGACTTCACCTCCGGAGCGGCCTCGTCGAGCTTCTTCAGGCTGGCGGCATCCGCCACGTTCACCTGGGTCATCCCGTAGAACTCGGACACGGCCCCGGTGACTTCGACGTAGTCGCCGATCGCGACGGAGCCTACCGTTGCGGGCGAGTAGACGAAGATGGCGTCCGACGCCGTGTGGTTGGCCGGCGTCAGGTCGCCGCCGGTTCCGGGGGTCTGGAGGTAGAAACCAGCGAAGCCACCGGTGGGGAAGGCCGCAGTGACCTTGCCGCGGGTGGTGACGGAGGTGCCGACGAACGGGCTGGCCGCGCCGGATCCTTGGATTTCCGCGATGGTCCTGGCGGCGGGTGCCGGCGGGGGATCCACCGGATCGGGATCAACCGGATCCGCGCTGCCCCCGGCTGGGGTCGGGGTGATTGCGGCGCTGAGCGTGAAGTCGGCGGAGTTGTTGTTGGTGTCCAGGCCGGCGCTGCGGTTCAGGCTCTTGACGTCAGTGTTGCTTCCGGGTGCGGTAGCGGCCTTGGTCTCGAACGTGTTGGAGGTGCCGTAGCCCAGCAGGTCCGCGACGTTGGCAGGCTCGATTACCGAGCCGACGGCCAGCGGGTTCAGGGTGGTGGACTGCTTGGCCAGGACGATTGTGCCGCCCGCGCCCGCCGGGTTGAATCCGGTGGCGGTCACGTCTGCGGCGGGAAGATCCAGGCCGACGGTGCCGTTGCTGCCGCCCTTGAGCAGGTAGTACCCCTTGGCCGCAATGGTGCCGGCGAGGGGCGCTGTGCTGCTCGGCGCGGCCGTGCCCGTGCCGGAGCGGTACTGCAGGGACCAGCCGTCCAGGGTTACCGGCGCGTCAGAGGCGTTGTACAGCTCTACGAATTTGTTCTTGTAGGCTGCTCCGGCGCTTCCGCCGCTGAGGTAAGCCTCGTTGATGACGACGGGGGAGGTGCCTGCAGCGGCCGGTGAGACCTCCACTGCAAACGCCGGGACGGAAGCCAGAGGAGCTGCGATGAGCCCCGCTGACAACGCCGTGCCCAGCGCAATTTTCCATGGTGTGCGTTTCATCCGCTCTAACTCTCATTAGGGTGCCCCGGGTAAAGGGCTCGGTGGAATGTGTCCGGCGTTGTGGCGCGGACAAAGGGCCCGGACTTTACTCCTGGTCAAGTAGTTTCCGGCACAGCAAAACAGAGTCGAATGAACGTGCAGTAGATTCAGCGTGCATTCTGCGAGACGTCCCCCAGCGAAACGTTCGCTGCCGGCGAAGGGGCGGCATAGGCCCGGTTCCGGCAACAGTGTTTTTGGTTTTGTGCGTCTGCCGGCCCACCCCATGTGCCGGACATGCCAAAAGAATACCGGCCAGTAGCTCCGATGGAAGCCGCTGGCCGGTATTTTTTAGATCAATTTACTTAAATGAAATGCGGTGACGTTTCAGGCCCCGGTGGTATCTCCTGATTCGGCCGGATCGCCCGCTCCCTGCCCGGTGTCAGCCACGATCTTGAACATCGCCCCGGTGGGGTCGGCAAGGGTTGCCAGCCGGCCGAACGGGGTGTCGTCCGGCCCGTCGATCACCTGAGCACCGAGGCTGAGGGCTTTGTCGATCGAGGCGTCGGCGTCCTCAACGGCGAAGTAGACCTGCCAGTTGGACGGGACTTCGGCCGGAAGGTACGCGGAGGCGTCCATGATGCCTGCCTTCGCCGCGTCTCCGGCCCCCAGGGTGGTGTAACGGAACTCGGGGGTGTCGCTCATGACGTCGGTGTCCCAGCCGAAGACGTCCTCGTAGAACTTGACGGCAACGGGGTAGTCCTTGGTGTGAAGCTCGTGCCACGCCGGTGCGCCTGGTTCGGCGACAAGCTCGTAGCCGGTCATTTCGCGCGGCTGCCAGATGCCGATGGCGGCGCCGGTGGCATCGCCGAAAATTGCCATGACCCCCTGTTCGGGAACGTCCATCGGGGGCATGAAGACCTGGCCGCCGTGCTCGGTGACGGCAGCAGCCGTGGCGGCTGCGTCGTCCGAACGCAGGTAGGTGGACCAGGCATCGGGCATTCCGGCCTGGCTTTCGTCCTTCTGCATGATGCCCGCCACCGACTTGCCGTTCTTCGTGGCGGTGATGTAGCCGCCATACTTCTCCTGGTCGCCGGCCTGGAAGTCCCAGCCGAACAGTCCGCCGTAGAACTGCCGGGCCTTCTCGGTGTCAGACGTCATAAGGTCGATCCAGCAGGGTGCGCCGGGAGTGATGTCAGGGCTGGGCATAGTGGCTCCTGTCGGTTTCCGCGGCAGACGTGGCCGCGGAGAAGGCTTGGTCAGTGAAGACAAAGCAGACACTATTCCGGAGCGCCGACACTTTCAATGGTCCCGGTCCAAACTTTCCCTTAACGGAAAATGCCCCGGATCCTGATGCTTCAGGACCCGGGGCATTCTTCGCGGAAGGTAAGAGATTCGAACTCTTGGTACGGGGTTACCGCACACTGGTTTTCAAGACCAGCTCCTTCGGCCGCTCGGACAACCTTCCTTACCGAGTAGTGTTTCATAGGCAGTTGGCTGCGACAAAAACCGTCCGGAGTGTTTGCGGGCAGGCGCTGCCGCTGCACACTATTTTTTGTGGCAGGAAGCAGCTAGGAATCGGGAGTTCACCATGAAGGCCGTCTACGTTAGAGAGGCCGGCGGGCCAGAGGTGCTCGAAGTGCGCGAAGTCCCGGCACCGGTTCCCGGTCCCGGCGAAGTGCTGATCGACGTCGTCGCAGCAGGCCTCAACCGCGCCGATGTCCAGCAGCGCCGGGGTTTCTACCCGCCGCCGCCCGGGGCGTCGGAGATCCTTGGCCTGGAGGTATCCGGCCGGATAGCGGGCTTCGGCCCCGACGTGACCAAGCCGTTTTCCGTTGGGGACAGGGTGGTGGCGCTGCTGGCGGGCGGGGGCTACGCCCAGCGCGTGGCAGTCCCTGCCGAGCAGGTACTGAGAATTCCCGACGGCGTGGATCTGGTCACCGCGGCCTCCCTCCCCGAAGTGGCGGCCACCGTCTACTCGAATCTGATCATGACGGCGCAGCTGCAGCCGGGGGAGACGGTGCTGATCCACGGCGCCACCGGAGGCATCGGCACCATGGCCATCCAGCTCGCCAAAGCCTTTGGCGCCACAGTAGCCACCACGGCCGGAACTGCGGAGAAGGTTGGCACCGCCAAGGCCTTCCTCGGGGCGGACATCGCCATCAATTACACCGAAGAGGACTTTCCCGAGGCCCTCCGCGCACAAAACGGCGGACACGGTGCCGACGTCATCCTGGACGTGGTGGGTGCCAAGTATCTCCGGCAGAACGTTGACGCACTGGCGGACTACGGCCGGCTGATCGTGATCGGGCTCCAGGGCGGCACCAAAGCGGAACTGGACCTCGGGACGCTCCTGAGTAAGCGGGCCGCCATCATAGGCACGGCCCTGCGTCCGCGTCCGGTGGCGGAGAAGGGCGTGATCATGAATGCCGTCCGGGAAGCCGTGTGGCCGCTCCTTGCCGACGGGCGCATCCGGCCTCTGGTTGCCAAGACCTTCCCGCTGGACCAGGTGCGCGCAGCCCACGAATACTTCGACTCCGGCGACCACGTGGGGAAGGTCCTGCTGGTCATGTAGCCGGACATTCGGGCCCGCGGATGGATACCCGGTATTGCCTTGGCGGCTGAATAACGCTAATGTAATTCCATACGCGGTATGCACGCGTCTTGGGGGCGCGTGTATGCCGTCGTCTTTGCGACATCAGGGGGCAGCATGTCCATTCGCCATAGTCTCCTCGCCCTGCTCCAGGACAAACCCCGTTACGGGTACCAGTTGAGGGTTGAGTTCGAGGACCGCACCGGCTCCGCCTGGCCGCTGAACATCGGGCAGGTCTACACCACGCTGGACCGTCTGGAACGGGACGGGCTGGTCAGGAACGACGGCGGCGACGGCGAGGGCCATGTCATCTACAGCATCACAGACGCAGGCCGGGCCGAAGTCACGGGCTGGTTCCAGGCTCCCGTTGGCCGCGGCAACCCTCCCAGGAACGAACTCGCCATCAAGCTCGCCCTCGCCGTGACCATTCCCGGCGTGGACGTCGCAGCTGTCATCCAGGCCCAGCGCGGCGCGTCCATGAAGGCCCTGCAGGACTACACCAAGTCCCGTCGGGACGCTTCAGCCAGCCAGCGCCGGGCGGACACCGCCTGGCTGCTCGTACTGGATTCGCTGATCTTCCAGACCGAAGCCGAAGTCCGGTGGCTGGACCTTTGCGAAGCGCGGATGGCGCAGCTCAATTCCCCTTCCAACCCGTAGCTGGACCGCACTTTCGTGCCACTCAACGCTGGCGTCCGACCGTTCGGCGAGGCGCGCAGTGCACTCCGTCCCAAAGCAGTATCCGTGCGTCCCCGGCATTGGTATGGTGCGAAGGGGATATCTAATCAGCTGGGGTTCTCGAGGAGGAGACATGGGCAAAATGCCGGATGGCAAGGCGCGGACAGCATTATCGGAGGACGCGCTGGTGCCTGATCCAAAGCTTCCGCCAACATCGGTGGACGAGGCGGTCCTCGAGGCGGAAGAGCGCAAGTGGACACCCGCGAAGATCGCGATCTGGGCCGCCATCGCGCTGCTTGGCGGCGTTGCCTGGTTCATGCTGGCCATCATCCGCGGCGAAACAGTCAACGCAATCTGGTTTGTGTTCGCGTCTGTCTGTACGTACCTGATCGGATACCGCTTCTACTCCAAGGTGATTGAACGGTACATCACCAAGCCCAATGACCGCCGGGCCACACCCGCGGAATACAAAGCTGACGGCAAGGACTACGTCCGCACGGACCGCAACGTCCTCTTCGGCCACCACTTTGCCGCCATCGCCGGCGCCGGGCCGCTGGTTGGCCCTGTACTTGCGGCCCAGATGGGCTACCTGCCGGGCACCCTCTGGATCATCATCGGCGTCGTACTGGCCGGAGCGGTGCAGGACTACCTCGTGCTGTTCTTCTCCATGCGCCGCGGAGGCCGCTCGCTGGGCCAGATGGCCCGCGAGGAACTTGGGGTGATTGGGGGCACGGCAGCCCTCATCGCCACCCTGCTGATCATGGTGATCATCGTGGCCATCCTGGCCCTCGTCGTCGTGAATGCACTGGCCGAAAGCCCCTGGGGTGTCTTCTCCGTCGGCATGACAATCCCCATCGCCCTCTTTATGGGCGTTTACCTTCGCTTTCTGCGGCCCGGCAAGGTCCTGGAAGTGTCGCTGATCGGCTTCGTGCTGCTGATGGCTGCCATCATCGGCGGCGGCGCCGTGGCCGGAACCGAGTGGGGCGCAGCGTTCTTCACTCTGGACAAGGTCACCATCGCGTGGGGCCTGGTTGTTTACGGCTTCATCGCCGCCATCCTCCCGGTGTGGCTCCTGCTGGCCCCCCGGGATTACCTCTCCACGTTCATGAAGATCGGCGTGATCGTCATGCTGGCGCTGGCCATCATCGTGGTCCGCCCCGAAATCACTGTTCCGGCGTTCAGCGAATTCGCGAGCCGGGAGAACGGGCCGGTGTTCCCCGGGGCGCTCTTCCCGTTCCTGTTCGTCACGATTGCCTGCGGCGCGCTATCCGGGTTCCACGCCCTGATCGCCTCCGGCACCACCCCGAAGCTGATCGAAAAAGAACGCCAGGCGCGCATGATCGGCTACGGCGGCATGCTGATGGAGTCCTTCGTGGCCATCATGGCCCTCGTCGCAGCCATCTCCATCGACCGCGGGCTGTACTTCGCGATGAACTCCCCGGCGGCCCTGACCGGAGGCACGGTGCAAACGGCCGCCACCTGGGTCAACAGCCTGGGCCTTGCCGGTGTGAACCTCACCCCGGACCTCCTGGCCGAGACCGCCAGGAACGTCGGCGAGGAAAGCATCGTGTCGCGCACGGGCGGTGCACCAACGCTTGCTGTGGGCCTGGCCCATATCATGCAGCAGTTCATCGGCGGCACGGCGATGATGGCGTTCTGGTACCACTTCGCCATCATGTTCGAGGCGCTGTTCATCCTGACCGCCGTGGACGCCGGCACCCGCGTGGCCCGCTTTATGCTGCAGGACTCCATCGGCAACTTCATTCCCAAGTTCAAGGAACACTCGTGGCGGCCGGGAGCCTGGCTCTGCACGGCCATCATGGTGGGCGCTTGGGGTGCGGTGCTGCTGATGGGCGTCACTGACCCGCTGGGCGGCATCAATACGCTGTTCCCGCTGTTCGGCATCGCCAACCAGCTGCTCGCGGCCATCGCATTGAGTGTCTGCATGGCCATCGCCGCCAGGCGTGCCTCGTTCAAGTACCTCTGGATCGTGGCGCTGCCTCTGGCCTTTGCAGCGGTCGTCACCATCACCGCCAGCTTCCAGAAGATCTTCTCTACTGTTCCGGCCGTGGGCTACTTCGCCAACAACGCGGCGTTCGCCAAGGCACTGGCTGACGGCAAGAAGGAATTCGGCACGGCCAAGACCGTCGCAGCCATGGAAGCCGTGGTGCGCAACACCATGATCCAGGGCTGGCTGTCGGTGATCTTCGTGGTGCTGAGCATCATCGTCATCATTACGGCGGTCGTGGCAACCGCAAAGGCGTTCCGCAACGCACGGGACGGCGTCGCCCACACGGACCACGAGGACCCGGCCGTGCCTTCCCGGACGTATGCTCCAGCGGGATTCATACCCACGGCGGCCGAGCGGGAGCTCGTGGGCGAATGGAACAAACTTCCCGCCGAGCTGCGTCTCGAAAAGTCCGCACACCACTGATGGGAAGCCGGTCATGAACGCGATCCTCGAAGGGTTCCGGGGCTTCGCCCGGTACTTCGCCGGAGTGATGGGTGCGGACGCCTATGCGAAGTACCTGGAGCACCACGCGGACTCGGGACATGGGGAAGCGCCCATGACCGAGCGGGAGTTCTGGAGGGACCGCACGGACCGCCAGGACAGCAATCCCCAGGGCCGCTGCTGTTGAAGGGCCGCTAAGCACACGTGCGCCGGGGGCGCCGCCGGACCGTTAAGGTCCGACGGCGCCCCTGGCCGTTCCGGGGAACTGCCGGTTCCGTTCGGGTCAACTGGGTTCATTGACTGACGCCTGCACTGGCGGCTCGTGAGAGTATGAACCCATGAGCGATCCGAACGACACTCAGCCTGCTGTTGAGGACCCCGTAGAGGGCACCACTCTCGACGACGCGGCCGCGTCCGGTCCGGCGTTGAACCCTGAAACCGGAGCCCGGCCCAAGGGGAGCAACCTCCAGGACCTGGTGGACGAGCCTGCCAAGGTGATGCGGATCGGCACCATGATCAAGCAGCTGCTGGATGAAGTGAAGTCGGCGCCCTTGGACGAAGCCGCGCGCGGGCGCCTCGCAGCGATCCACGAACGCTCCATCAAGGAACTCGAGGACGGGCTGGCCCCGGAACTCGTCGCAGAGCTGGAACGGATCAGCCTGCCGTTTCCGGAACAGGCCACGCCGTCTGATGCCGAACTGCGCATCGCCCAGGCCCAGCTCGTCGGCTGGTTGGAGGGGCTGTTCCACGGCATCCAGACCGCCATCGCCGCACAGCACGCCGCCCGCGAACACGCTGTGGCGCAGAGGCAGCTGCGCCAGCTGCCGCCGGGCACGGTGATCGCTCCCGGCGTCGTGATCGGCGAGGACGGCGAGCCGCAGCGTGCCCGGGCACCTCATCCCGCCGGGGAACGGGCAGGAGCGCCGGAGGACCCGGACCACGGTCCCGGCCAGTACCTCTAGGTTCCGCGTGGCATTTTTCGCAGCCGCCCGCCAGGGGCGCAAAGACGACGCCGAGCTCGGCAAAGGGCTGTGGCGCCGCGCCCACGACCGTTTCCTTCGCGGGCTTGACCGGTTCCATCAGGTCCTGGAAGGCGTCGAGGACGACCAGCTGTATGCCGAGCTGGTGGAGATCGCCAACGACCTTTCCGCCCTCTCGGTCCGGGTCCGGCAGGTCTGCGTCGAAGCCCAGCGGCGTTCGCCCAGCGAGGGGCTGGACATCCCGGGGGCTTTGGCGGGCGTGCACTGATCGCTGTCCAAAGCAGGCAACTCGCTCGCCACCACGGCTGAGGCCGCGGCGATGCTCCGCCTCGCCGTCGGTCCCGTCCCGGTAGGTGCAGCCTCGGTCCGCCGCCGGGCAGAGTCGGTCTTTGAACAGATCGCCGACGCCGAGCGGCGCCTTTCCGAGCAGCGGCCGGAATCGTAGGGGACAAGGGAAGATCAGTTCCGCGAGGTGGCAGTCGGACCGGCTATTCCCGGTTAAGCGCCTAGCTTAGCCAGCCGCTTTTGCTGGCCGGACGGTGCTGCGGTTGGCAGTATGAACTAATGACTTTTTCTCCTGAACTGACTTTCAACGACGGCAACACCATTCCCCAGCTTGGCTACGGAGTGTGGCAGGTCGAAGACGACGTAGCGGAAAAGGTAGTGGTCCAGGCTTTCGAAGCCGGGTTCCGCCACATCGACACCGCCAAGATCTACGGCAACGAAGCGGGCGTGGGGCGCGCCATTGAGCGCTCCGGGCTGAAGCCGGAGGACATTTTCATCACCACCAAGCTGTGGAATGCCGACCAGGGGTATGAGTCCACCCTTGCTGCCTTTGAGGCGTCCATGGAACGCCTGGGCCTCGAAACCCTGGACCTGTACCTGATCCACTGGCAGCAGCCGCAGCAGGACAAGTACGTGGACACCTGGAAGGCGCTGATCGAGCTGCAGAAGCGCGGCCGAGTGAAGTCCATCGGCGTTTCCAACTTCACCACCGAGGGACTCCAGCGGATCATCGACGAGACCGGCGTTGTCCCGGCCATCAACCAGGTTGAGCTGCACCCGTTCTTCAACCAGGCCGAACTGCGCGAATTCAACGCGTCCAAGGGCATCCTCACCCAGGCATGGTCGCCGCTGGGCCAGGGCGGCGAGCTCCTGGAGCACCCGGCCGTCGCCGAGATCGCGGCCAAGCACAATGCCACGCCGGCCCAGGTGGTCATTGCCTGGCACCTGGCCATCGGCAACGTGGTGATTCCGAAGTCCGTCACGGAGTCCCGGATCCGCGAGAACTATGCTGCCCTGGACGTCACTTTGGACGAGGCAGACATCCAGGCGATCAACGGGCTGGACCGGACTGCTGAAGGCGCAGGCCGCATCGGCCCGGACCCCGCCGTTTCCGACTTCGCCTAGGCAGCTGCGCTTCGCCTAAGCAGCTGCGGCGCCAGATAGCTTAGCGCAGGCGCACAAGCACCAAGGGTTCCTGATCAGGAGGCCCCGCACTCACACAGTGCGGGGCCTCCTGCGTTGACTTAGGCTGCCAGCCGTCCCTGCTCCGCCGGAACGGCATCGATCACTGCCCAGCCGTCCTCGTCGGAGACGTTACGGCTGGCAAACCGCTCTGCTTCCGGCAGGGTGTCGAACGCTTCCGTACGGATCAAGCCGCAGTCGGCATCAAAGTAGGTGACGTGGAATTCCCGGTGCCCCGCGGCGTCGCCGCCGAGGTGCCCCGGAGTGGCTGCCTGGCTGGTGCTGAGGTTCTTGTCCATGAATCCAGTGTGCAACCGGCCTCTGACAGAAAAGGCCACTCAGTCCGGCGTGTTGCGAAGCCGGAGCACCCTCTCCCGGGCGAGAACCTCCGCGCGCTGCTCCTTTTCCGCGGCGCGGACTGCCAGCTGCATCCGGGCGGCAGCGGCAGCCTGCTGTTTCCTTGCCAGGTCGAATTGCTCGTCCACCTTCTTGAGGCGCTCGCGAAGGCTGCGCGCTTCTTCGCCGAGACGTGTCATTGCCTGGGCGGCCTCCTCGAATTCCGATGTGCGGTCCCGGGCTTCCTCTGCCGCCGACCGGGCAGCCTCTTCAGCTTCGGCCAGGCGCGCCGCGGCGCGTTCGACCGCCGACGGCGTGGGAGCCGGGCGCTTCGTCCCCACCGCCTTCAACCGCGGTTTTTCAGCGGAAGCTGCCGCCGGGATGCTGTCCGGCGGAGCGGCCTCCACGGACGGTCCGGCATCCGACGGCGGCTCTGCGGGCAGCGCGGGGCCGCCCGGGGCCGCCATTGCCTCCCGGAGATCCACCCGGTCCACGCCGTCCGCCGACAGCACCCTGAGCAGGCGGCCGCTCCGCACGGCTGCCGCGGCACCCTCGTCAACAGTGGCAGCCCGCAACGTCGCTTCGGCCTCCGCTGCGACGGCGGCGCTCACTTTGCGGCCCTGCTGTTCCGCCACCTCACGCAGCGTTCCCATCACGCGGCTGAGGAGCTGGCGACGCTCCTGCGAGAGCGTGCGGAGTGCGCCGGCGTCGAGGTCTTCCTGGGCCCTGCGCATGGCGGCTCCCAGCTCTGCGAGCTCGCGCAGCGAGTCCGGGCGGTGCACAGCGAGCATGTTCACCGCCCAGGCGGCCGCGGACGGCTTGGGCAGTGCACGGACAGCCTCGGCAAGGTCACGCCCGCCGTCCGCAGCAGCAGTCTTCGCCGCCGCTGTCCGGGCCGCCACGAATCCCTCGAGGGGAAGCCGGTAGAGTGCGGAGGCAATTTCCACGAATTGTTGCTCTCCCATGCGAGCATCATAGGGGTCCGGTGCAGGCGTCAGCGTGTCAGCCCATCGAACCACCGGGTATCAACGTCGTCGTGGAGGAACTCGAATGATCGAAATTGCCGGGCTGCCCGCCCATATCCTGCTCATCCACGGCGTCGTGGTCCTGGCTCCGCTCGCCGGGCTGGCGGCCATCGTGTACGCCGCGTGGCGCGCCGCGCGCCGGCATCTGGCGTGGCCGCTGGGGGTGCTGTCCCTGGGGCTGGTCCCGTTGACGCTGCTCACCGCGCAGGCAGGTGAGCAGTTGGAAAAGACCAGGCCGGCCTCGCGCCTCCTCCACGAACACGTTGAACAAGGCGACCTCCTGAAGTATCTTGCCGTGGCCTTCTTTGTGGTGGTCGCGATGACGCTGGCGGTCACCTACGAACCTTTTGCCCGGCGGCTTGACCTCCTGGGGGCCCGGGGTTTCATGGGCCGGCTGCGGAGCAACCGCGCAGTGCGGATTGCCCTGCAGGCCGCCGGAGCGGTTGCGGGAGCGGTGTTGATCTACCAGAGCATCATCACCGGCCACTCCGGGGCCGCATCGGTGTGGGCAGGCCGCTAAGTCGAATTAGGGTGGGGGCCCTTGGCCCCTTGCGCCGCCCCGGACGGTGGGCAAGTGTGGGGGCATGTGGGTGACAGCGGCATGACGGATGCTCCCCGCCAGGCGGTATCCCACGATGCCGCCCCCTGGCACCTCCGCGATGCCGTCGAGGCGGTGGCCGCTTATGGCGTTGACCCTGGTATCGGCCTCGCCTCGGACGAAGCCGCACGCCGGCTGGCGCGCGACGGTCCCAACGAACTCGAGTCCGCGCCGCCGCAACCGTGGTGGCGACGGGTCCTGTCCCAGTTCCAGGATCCGCTGATCTACCTGTTGCTGGCAGCCATCGCAATTTCAGTCGTGGCCTGGGCAATGGAAGGCGCCCGCGGCGTTCCGGTCGATGCCCTCGTGATCAGTGCTGTGGTCTTGTTCAATGCGGTACTGGGCTACGTCCAGGAGAACAAAGCCGAGAACGCCGTGGCTGCCCTGAAGGTCATGACCGCGGCCAACTCCACCGTCCTGCGCGACGGTGAGCTGAAGACGGTGCCCTCAGCCGGACTCGTCCGCGGCGACATCCTTGCACTGAGTGAAGGCGACGCCGTGGGCGCGGATGCCCGCCTGCTCACCGCCACGTCGTTACGTGTCAGCGAAGCCTCGCTGACGGGAGAAAGCGAACCGGTCTTCAAGGACCCGGGCACCTTGACCGGCAGTGTCCCGCTGGGGGACCGGTTGAACATGGTATTCAAAGGCACGGCCGTCGCCCAGGGTGTAGGCCGCGCAGTGGTGACCGGAACGGGCATGGATTCAGAGGTCGGCGCCATCGCCGGCATGCTGGAACGGACGGTCGCCGAGCCCACGCCGCTCCAGAAGGAAATTGCGGGAGTGAGCCGGCTGCTGGGCATTACGGTGATCGTCATCGCCGTCGTCGTCATGGCCACCGTGGTCGCGGTTAACGGAATTGCCTCACTGGGCGATCTGGTGACCGTCCTGCTCCTCGGCGTATCGCTGGCCGTTGCGGCTGTCCCGGAGGGGCTGCCCGCCATCCTTTCCGTAGTGCTGGCGTTGGGCGTCCAGCGCATGGCCCGCCACAACGCCGTCGTCAAGCAACTGCACTCGGTGGAGACTCTCGGCTCTGCCACGGTGATCGCCTCGGACAAGACGGGCACACTGACCAGGAACGAGATGACGGTGGGCCGGATTGTCACGGCCTCGGGCGAGGTGGAACTGACGGGGGTCGGGTACCGGCCCGAAGGCGGTGCCCGCCAGGACGGCCGCGACGAAATTGATCCGGCTGTGCTCCTTGAAGCGGGGCTGGTCCTTGCCGGGGGCACCTTCGCGAACAACGCACAGCTGAGGGAGCACGACGGCGAGTGGGAGATCCAGGGGGACCCCACCGAAGCTGCCTTCCTCGTTGCGGCCCGCAAGCTGGAAGGCGTTATCGAGCGCGTCGGCGAATACGAACGCCACGGCGAGGTGCCGTTCACCTCGGAGCGGAAGCTGATGTCCGCGGTAGCCCACCACAAGGAGCTGGGCACCCTGTCCCTCATCACCAAAGGTGCCCCTGACGTGCTGCTCGGACGCTGCACCGGGCTGCAGGTGGGGGAGCGCATTGTCCCGCTGGACGACAGGCGCCGCGAACAGGCGCTCGCGGCGGTGGATGCCTTGTCCGCACAGGCCTTCCGGACGCTCGGCGTGGCCTATCGCCGGTATGGGGACGAGGACAGGCACGAACTCGAGGTGCTGGACGAAGCTGATGAGAGCACCCTCGTCTACCTCGGAGTGGTGGGCATCATCGACCCTCCCCGGGCCGAGGCCGCCGCTGCGGTGGCCGCCGCCCAGCACGCCGGGATCCGGGTGCTGATGATCACCGGAGACCACCCGCTTAGTGCGGCACGGATTGCCGGTGACCTGGGGATAGCGCATGCGGGCGAGCGGGCTGTCACCGGGGCGGAGCTTGATGGGCTGGACGAGGAAGGGCTGCGTGCCGTCACGGCTTCCGCCTCGGTTTACGCGCGGGTGGCCCCGCAGAACAAACTGCAGATCATTGATGCCCTCCAGGCGCAGGGCAACGTTGTGGCCATGACGGGGGACGGGGTCAACGATGCGCCGGCGCTGAAGTCTGCGGACATTGGCATTGCGATGGGCATCGCCGGGACCGAGGTGACCAAGGAAGCGTCCAAGATGATCCTGGCCGATGACAACTTCGCCACCATTGTCTCGGCCGTCCGCCAGGGCCGCATCATCTTCGAGAACATCGAAAAATTCCTGCGCTACCTCCTGTCCTCCAACATGGGCGAAGTGTTCACAGTGTTCCTCGGCGTCGTTTTTGCCGGGGCGCTGGGGCTGGCCGGCGCCCCGGGAGAAGCCGTTGCGCTGCCCCTGCTCGCCACCCAGATCCTCTGGATCAACCTGGTGACGGACTCCGGGCCGGCGCTCGCCATGGGTGTGGACCCGGAGATCGACGACGTCATGGCCCGAAGGCCCCGTCAGGGCACGGAGCGCATCATCGGGCGTCGGATGTGGTCCGGAATCCTGTCGGTGGGCCTAGTCATGGGGCTTGCGTCCCTGCTCAGCATCGACATCTTCCTGCCGGGCGGGCTGGTGGAAGGCGATGATTCCCTGCAGGTGGCGCGTACCGCCGGGTTCACCACCCTGGTGTTCGCCCAGCTGTTCAATGCGTTCAATTCCCGTTCCGAGACCTCCAGCGCCTTTCACCGCCTGTTCGTCAACAAGTGGCTGTGGGGTGCGGTCGCAGTGGCCGTTGTTCTCCAGGTCGCCGTGGTTCAGGTGCCGTTTCTGCAGAGGGCCTTCGGGACGGAGTCCATGGATGCCCGCCACTGGGGAATGTGCGTTCTGCTGGCGTCTGCGGTGCTGGCTTTTGGTGAACTCCGGAAGCTGTCATTCAGGCTCCGGGCCCGGCTGCGCACCGGGGCGGCGGCGTGACCGGATGACTGTGGCTACCAGCAGAACCATCGCCACTGCCTGCAGGGCCGCCACGGCGGCAATGAGCGCAGGACGGGAGCCGTACAGCGCGCCGTACAAGGCTCCGCCGGCGAGTGCGCCGCCTCCTTCGAAGGCGGCGAAGATTCCATAGGCTGTCCCTTGCCTGGCAGGCACCACCAGATCGGCCACCAGCGCCTTGACCGTTGAGTCCTGGATGCCCGTGGCGGCGCCCCACACGAGGATCCCGGCCAGCACCGGCCCCATACTCACGGCGAACGCCAATACCGGGATCACAGCAACCAGGACCGGCAGGACCAGGAGCACGGCACCGCCGGCGCGGTCGTAGCCGTATCCGCTGGCGAGGGCTCCCAGCGCAGCCGCCGCCATGGCAGCCGCGTAAACCAGCGGGACCGCGGAAACAGGGACATCAACCGCGGCCGTCAGATGGAATGCGATGACACCGAAGGCCACCAGGCCCGCACTCCAGAAGAAGGCGGAGAGGGCGAAGAGGAGGAACACCCCGGGAAGGCGTTCCGCCGGTTTGTCAGCACGTTCCCGGGAGCCCGGGGTGTCAGGCGCCTCCGGTACTTCCTGCTCCGCCGCTCGCTGTGGTTCTGGTACGCGGGTCCGCAGCCGGAACAGAAGGGCCATGGCAAGGGCCCCGGGAACAGCCAGGACCGCAAAGGCCGGCCACAGTGATCCGGTGGCAGCGATGACCGCGGAGGCGATCAGGGGCCCTGCAAACGCACCGGCAAGGTCCAGTGACTTGTGGACGGCGAAACCTCGCCCACGCCCGATCGGCACGGCAACGGAGGCTAGCAGGACAGTCTTCGCAGGGCTGCGCACGGCCTTGCCGACGCGGTCGCCAATGATCAGGGCGGATGCCAACACCAGCCCCGCTGCACCGGCAACGGGGGTAACAGCGAGCAAGGGAACACACAGGACGGTCAGCGCATAACCGGCAATCGTGAAAGTCCAATATTTACCGGTGCGGTCCGCCCATGGGCCGAAGATCAGCCGGAGCCCCTGGGCTGCGGCTTCGGCGGCGCCTGTGACCAGTCCAACCACCAAAGCGGAGGCACCGAGCTGGGCCAGCAGGGGGCCGGCGAGGGGACGTGCGCCATCGGACACTGCATCGACGGCCAGGCTGACCAGACCGAATCCAAGCACCATTCTCCACGGCGAGCCCGGCAACGCCCGGCGGCCTGGAGCAGCCTGGCCAGAAGGATGCAGTTTCACAGCTCAAGGGTTTCGGACGGCCGGCAGGAACACAATAGCTCCTGCTTTTGCCGGTCGCTTTTGCCGGTCGCCGTTGACCGACCAGCGGATAAGATCACAGGGTGACGAACTCACCGAGTGGCGAACGCTACGTTGTCCGCCGGTGGTGGAGGAGCCGGGCGTTGCCGTGGGCGGCGTTGGTCGGAGTCTCCATCATCATGACGGGCATTTCCCTGGAACGGACAATGTTGTTCGCCTACGAACCGGTACCCGAGTTTGTAGAGCGGCTGCGAGTCGGCAGGCTGTTCATGCTCGCAGGATCGGCTGCCTCCATTGCCGCGGCCGTCTGGTCCCAGATCCGGCAGTATCCGCTCTGGGTAACGCTCTGCGTTGCGGCACCGGTGGCGCTGGTGGGCCTGGCCACGATGATCACCACGCCGCCATCGTTCGTGCCGCAGATCTTTGGCCTGTTCGCCCTCCCGGCAGCACTGGCAGGGCTCATCGGAGGGGTCACCTTCAAACGCCGGTGACGGGGCGAAACGTCTTCCGGCGCTCTGCTCAGCCCACCTCATTTCAGACCAAGCTCGACGAAAGCACCGGGCCCTGCTGAGCATGCAGTGCGGACTGCCATCAAGATTCTCGCCGTCCACGGACCATTCACCGACCAGACCCTCAGCACTCACAAGCCGACAACGCCCAGGGTTGTCGCCCGCCAACGCTGCGCGTCCGGGTGGCCAGCCAGCGGAGCCGGCAGGTGTGGGTTACGCCACCGTGCACTGGATACCGGAAGGTCCGGGACTTCGTTCCTGTCCTTGTCGAGCATGCCGCACGCCCCGGAGATTGTTATCACAATGACAATAATGCTGCTAGGGTGGATATTGTCAGCTTGATAACAATGATGGGAGCGACATGAATGCCCTGCTCGACTGGATGAACTCCGCAGCCATCCCCAACCTCCTCGGCAACCCCGTGAGCTGGATCGAGATCATCGGTTTCGTCACCGGCGCCGCCTGCGTCTACGGCGTCGCCCGGCAGAAACTGTGGAACTGGCCCATAGGCATCCTGAACAACCTGGCGTTCATCGTCCTGTTCTTGGGCGCCGGCCTCTACGGCGAAACCGTTCTGCAGATCATCTTCGCCGCCGTCGCCATCTACGGCTGGTACAACTGGATCCGTGGCAACGCCGCCACCGACGGCACGAACGACCTTCCCATCCGGGATGCCAACCCCAAGGAGATGATCCTCGGACTGGGCGCCACCGTGGCAGGTACGGCCGGGGTCGCCATGATCCTCACCCACGGCACCGACTCTGTAGTGCCCTGGCCGGACGCATTCGCCTTGACCGCCTCCCTGGTCGCCACGTACGGGCAGGCGAAGAAGATCTTTCAGCACTGGTACGTGTGGATCATTATCGACGTTGTCTCCATTCCGCTGTACTTCAGCCGCGGCCTGACGCTCACGGCAATCCTCTACATCGGCTTCCTCGCCCTCTGCATCTACGGCCTCATTGACTGGAAGCGCACACGCACCCTGGAAGCCCCGGCCGCCTCTCCCGAG
Organism: Arthrobacter sp. PvP023; assembly: GCF_017832975.1. Lineage (NCBI taxonomy): Bacteria > Bacillati > Actinomycetota > Actinomycetes > Micrococcales > Micrococcaceae > Arthrobacter > Arthrobacter sp. PvP023. Next base: position 4,261,262 of record NZ_JAFIBI010000001.1, on the reverse strand, counting down.
CCTGTCACGGCAGGAGCCTGAGATGTACAAGAACTCCATGGTCATCGGCAAGTTCTACCCGCCGCACGCCGGCCACGCCCACCTGATCAACACCGCCGCCGCACAGTCCGAGAACGTCTCGGTCCTGGTCCTGGGAAACCGCTTCGAGTCCATCACCGTCGCCGACCGGACCACATGGCTGGCGGCCGAGTTCGAGGACATCGCCGGAGTGCACGTTATCGGGATGCCCAACGACTGCCCGGAAGACTACAACTCCGAGGAGATCTGGAAGGCGCAGAGCGAACTGATGCGCCTGGCCCTGAAGACCCGCGGGGTGACAGAAGTCGAGGCGGTGTTCAGCTCCGAAGAATACGGGGCCCAGCTCGCCCAGGCGTTCGGTGCCGAGCACGTCCTCGTGGACCAGTCACGGACCACCTTCCCGATCAGCGGGACGCTCTGCCGGGATGACCTCGGGTCCGCCTGGCCCTACATTATCGGCCCTGCCCGGCAGGGCCTGGCCACCCGGATCATCCTCGTCGGCGCCGAATCCAGCGGTACCAGCACCTTGGTCAAGGCGCTCACCGAGCACTACCGGCCACGGTTTCCCGGGATCACAGATGTCCCCGAATACGGCCGCGACTACACGTACGAAAAGTTCGACGCCCTGCGCGCAAAGATGCCGGAAGCCGTCCTTGAGGACATGGTCTGGAATGAGCAGGACTTTGGCCGCATCGCGACCCGGCAGAATGAGATGGAGAACGCCGCGGCTGATGCCTGTCCGCTGGTTATCGCCGACACCGACTCACTGGCCACCACCCTCTGGGAACGGTTCTACATCGGCGAACGCAGCTACGGTTCCTACCTCGCCGCCAGCAACCTGCCGCCCCGGGACCTGTACCTGATCACCGATCACGAAGGTGTGGAATTCGAAGACGACGGTTGGCGCGAAGGCGAACACCGCCGGGCCGAAATGACCGAATGGTTCAAGGAGGCCCTGACCGCAGAAGGCCACTCCTGGATCCTGGTCAGCGGCGACCACGAACGCCGCAAGCAGACCGCCGTCGAGATCATCGAGCTCATCCTCATGCAACGGAGCAAATTCACCTCGCCTCCCTGGGCTACCCGCACCGTCCTGGAAGGAGCAGCGGTATGAGCCGCAACTCAAAGGCCGAGAAGGAGTTCCTGGACAGCTACAAGCCCAAGGACTACCCCTCGATCGCACTGACGGCCGACCTGGTGGTCTTCGCGGTATCCGGGGGAGTGCTGCACACCGCCCTCGTCCGCCGCGGCGGCCACCCGTTCAAAGGCGCGCTGGCGCTTCCCGGCGGATTCGTCGGCCCCCACGAATCCGCTGAACAGGCCGCATACCGGGAGCTCGCCGAAGAAACCAGCCTGGATTTGGGGCAGCTGCCGGTGCACGTCGAGCAGCTGGCCACCTACACCAATCCGGACCGGGACCCCAGAATGCGGGTGGTCTCCGTGGCACATCTGGCATTACTGGCCACCGACGGCCAGGCCCTGCCGGAGATCTCCGCCGGCACCGACGCCTCATCCGCCGCCTGGCACCCGGTCCACGACGTGCTCGATAGCGGGAACCTCGCGTTCGACCACGCCGCCATCCTGCGCGACGGACTGAACCGGCTCGCCGGAAAAATGGAATACACCACCGTGGCCGCCCGGCTGCTGCCCGCCGAGTTCACCATGACCCAGCTCCGCACCGTCTACGACGCTGTGTGGAACACCACCCTGACAGCGGGGAACTTCACCCGCAAGATGATGCCCCAGCTCGAAGACACCGGCAGGAAGTCACAAGCGGCCACAGGCGCCCCGGCAGCCTTGTTCACCGCCACCGACCGGCACATCCACCCACCGCTGACCAAACCCAGGGCGGGATGATGCAGACGGTAACGTATCTTTGCCATCCTGACCGGCGCCACCATGACGCAGCCAGTGTCCGCTAGGCTGGCACTAGCCGGACGCGTCCAGCGAGATATTGGGTGAATCAGTGCGAATCGAGTTTTGGGGAGGGCTCTGCCTTGCCATCCTTCGTGAGCTGCCGCCGCCAGCCCCGCTCCTGCGCCGGTCGTGGCGCCGACACAGACGATAGAGGATGCTCTGGCTTTGGCTACCGGTCAGCGCTCGGACCAGTCCAACCCATGAAACGCAGAGAAGTCTGGGGGAGCGCCCTTATCGTCACAGCGGCTCTGTGCACCTGGGCAGACCTTGCCATCAGTGAGGCGTACGGGGCCGCCGCCCGGAAGGACCTGTTCCTCTACGTCGGCATCCCTGCGGACTCCGTCGCGTCCTGGTTCCTGATCGTGGCGCTCCTGTCTGGCGCCGTTGGATTATCTCTCCTGCTCGCGGCAATGACCGGCCGCATCACCAAAAGGGCACCACGGCGCATCATCGGCTGGACCATAGTGGCCGGGGCCGCGGCTGCCGTGCCGTGCGTCGGCCTGATCTTCATCTTCACGGCCCTGGGCGCATTCGGCATCGGGGACACCGTGAAGGTTACAGCCGCGGACGGGCAGTCCGTACTCATCAAACAGGACGGGTTCGACGGCGACAGCGTCGTCGTCTACACCGAGCACGACGAGTTCCACTACAAGCGGGCCAATAGCGCTCCTGAGCTTTCGGGCTGGCCGCGGGTCAAAGACCAGGACTGCCAGCTCGAATCCGCCGCGAACGTGCTGCAGTTGAGATGCGGAGTTAGGACAGTAACCATCCACCCAGAAGGCAACAGTTGATGACGCACATGCCTGCAAGGATGCAGCCGGCCCATCCCCTGGATTCCTGGCTCTCCCCGGACCTCGCCAGGGTCAGCCCGCCGAACGCCCCGTCCCGGCTCCGGCAACTGGCCGATGCCCAGGGAACCCTGGCGGCCGCCTGGAGCAGCGCGATCAGCGGCGGACCCGTCCTTGTCTTCACGGGCGGTTTCGTCTCAGTCCTGACCGGGAATACCGTCTGGGTGCTGGTTCTGGGCCTGATCGGCGCCGCTCTGACCGTCGCCGGGCTGCTGGCCTGGAAACGGGTCCGCGCCACCGTCCCCAGCACCGATACGGCCCTCATCACCCGAGGCCCCGGCAGCGCCCGCGGCGGCATCACCATGGTGGCCGTCCTGGCCGGCCTCACGGGCGCAGGCATGGCAGCAACCCTTCCTTCGGCCGAAGAGCGCGGCACCGTTGTTGCGCTGGTCGGTGCGTACCTGCTCCTCGTGGCCCTCCTGACGGCCTGCATTCTGGTCCCCTCGGCGGTGATGGGCCGGGCCCGCCAGTCCTTCCGCCGGCGGCTCCACACGGACCCGCACCTCCGGAGGGCTGTGGAGGGTGACCTGGCCACCTGGCGGGACCCGAACGGCAACGCCGGCTACGGTCCGCTCTAAGGATACGGAAGCTGGGATAGGCAGCCAGTGCCGGATCCCCGCAGCTGGTCCCCGGCCCTGCCGTACACATAGAATCCGAATTCCATTACCGATAGAAAGACACCGTGAAGCAGAGTATTTTCGCCCGCGTCGGCCAGCTCGCGAAGGCCAACATCAACGCCCTCCTGGATTCCGCGGAAGACCCGCAGAAGATGCTGGACCAAATGGTCCGGGACTACTCGGCGAACATCCGTGAGGCTGAGACTGCCGTCGCCCAGACCATCGGCAACCTTCGGATGGCCGAGGACGACCACGCCCGCGCCGTCAACGACGCCAACACCTGGGGTCACAAGGCGGTCGCCGCCTCCCGCAAAGCTGACGAGTTCCGGGCCGCCGGAAACGGCGTTGACGCCGACAAGTTCGACGCTCTCGCCAGGCTCGCTCTTCAGCGGCAGATGTCCGCCGAATCCACCGCCAAGGCCCAGGCGCCCGGCCTGGCCGCGCAGAACCAGGTCGTCGACCAGCTCAAGCACGGTCTGGACCAGATGAGGGGCAAGCTCGGGGAGCTGACCGCCAAACGAAACCAGCTGGTCAACCGGGCCAGGGTCGCCGCCGCGCAATCCCAGGTCAACGACGCCCTCAAGGCCCTGGACGCCGGCGACCCGACGTCGGCCATCGGCCGGTACGAAGAGAATATCCGCCGCCAGGAGGCTACGGTCCGTGGCCAGCAGGAACTCGCCGCCTCATCCTTGGAGGCCCAGTTCGCCTCTTTGGAAGACCTCGGGGAGCAGACCGAAGTGGAAGCCCGCCTCGCCGCGCTGAAGTCCATCGACCGTAAAGCCATCGAGTACTAGGGGGCGCCCACGTCCGCGCATAGGGGTGCCGGGTGACCGAGGAGCCCGTAAAGCGCCGCTTTCTGACGATCAAGCAGGCAGCCGAAGAGCTGAACGTGAAGACGAGCCTCATCCGGGGCCTGATAAAGACCGGGGAGCTGCGCGCCATCCAGGTCGGCGGCCGAGGTTCTTTTGGGCGACCCGCTGGGTTAAGGCCGGTCGTGCCTGCGACTACGCGGCAATAGGGGTGTCGTTATTCGTTTCTGTGCGGTTCGTGAGGATCGTTGGGCTGGCTTCGGTACGTTCCCCCAGTCAACATGAAGGCCGGCACTCACATGACGGGTGCCGGCCTTCCGTGTGTTTTTCTGGTGGCTCAATTTCTAGTGAACCCAGGTGTTGCGGTTGGTGCGCAGGTTTTGGCATTGCCCTGGGAGGAGGCGGCATTGCCGCCTCGGTGCAGTGTTGGGCTAAGCCCAGGACTGGTCCCGTTGGATGCATTCCGCCCCGCCATCAGACCCCCATAAAAAGATCGAAGAAATGTCGTTTTTAGCGTTGATGGCGGACAGGTTCACACGCGAGCCAGGGGGCAGGACGCCAGACCCACCTCTGTAATCGCAGTTGGCGTCTTTGTACCAGTAGAGGTGTTTGCCGGTGTTATTGATCACTGATGCGGCGTTGTTGTTGACCTGGACGCCCCATCCGTTCCGGCCAGCCGGGCCATCTGTGAACAGTTCGTTGCCCAGGCCTGCGTCGCTGTAGGCGTAGTCGGCCCGTGCGCCCTGGAAATCGGAATTGAAGTAGAAGCACACCCGTTTTGATGGGCACGCTGTACCTGTACCTGAAGCGTTGGCAGCGGGCGCGCCCGCAAGAAATGCGCTGGCCCCCAGAGCCAGAACGGCTCCGGCAGTAGCTGTTTTATGCTTCGTGAGTTTCATGATGTTCCCCAGTCACTTTTGCTAACGGACCTGTCATCCGGGTGCCCAACGGAGGCGCCTCCATCATTCTCTGGCATCCCTGTCTCTTGCAGCCATGGGGACATCTGCCCTAACCCTGCGTGGCTGGTCCGCGACGCCACGTTCAGCCTTCTGCGTCCGTTGGCTGCCACGACGGCCGCGGCCCTGGTGAGGAACCCGGCGCAGGTCGGGCCTTTCTCGTCGGGCAGTACCTCGGCGTAAGCGAGCCGGGTGTAGTCATCGACAGCGACGTGCACGTAGTCGAAGCCGACCTTTTGGGGCGATTTGCGGTGGTTGGCTCGGCTTGGCCCCTCGCGGTGCTCCACACGCTGAGTCAGGACCTCGGCAACGATGTTTGCCGGGGTGGCGTGCGGGCATGATTTTGGCCTGGAGCTGCGATCTTGAAGACCGTCCCAACCATGGGCCCGGTACCGGCTGATCCAGCGGTGGGCGCAGGTCCGGGAGATGCCCATTTCCTTGGCCACATGCGCAATCGGACGGCCGCCCAAAACGCGTTCGACGAGGATCCGCCTTCCGGTCGGGCGCCAGGCGGCGGCTCCGCCTCGAACGACCAGATAGCCCCGCCCCGGTAGACGGTGATCTCGCCTGACGTCTTCCACCGACAAACCGATGACGGCCATCCCGCAACGCTTGCGAAGAATCGAGCCCCTCCACGATGCGCTTCGAACCCGCTTCGTCCGCAGCCGAAGCCAACGTAATCTGCTCCGGGAGGTGCCTGAGTTCTCAAGCAGGGCCCTCTGCCCATTCGGCTGGCGTCGTGTCCCTAATCATGGGCTCACAGTGGCGCCGGATCCGGCAGCATGTCCTTGATGCGCGGCTAGAATCGCCCCACATTTGAAGATGGAAATCGGATGGAGGGAGACCAAAGTGTGCCATAAGTATGCCCTGGACCTACGCGAGGACTTCGGCTTAACCAGCGAAAAACCCCGGAAACCCCTAGATTTAGGGGCTGTCCGGGGTTTATCCCGAGCTTCCTATCAGAATCGAACTGATGACCTTTTCATTACGAGTGAAACGCTCTACCGACTGAGCTAAGGAAGCACCGCATGAAATTCCCGGAAGAACCGGGCGGATCATGCAAGAGACAACTGTAATAGAGTCCCTTGCCCGGGTCAAAATGAGCGGATCAGGCGCCCGCAGAATGGCCGTGGCGGACGTTGTCTGGATGTTCACCCGGCGGTCGGGGCGGGTTCAGCAACGGGTCCCGAAGGGCCCGCACTGTGGAACGACCAAATGCGGCCGCGTCGGCGGGCGCTTCTCAGCGAAGGGGCTTGGGCCATGACTCCGGACACAGCAGACACATCCGCACGGCACGCAGCCTCCGCGCTGGACCCCACGCTGCCGTGGGCCGCCCGGGATGGCCGGCAGGAAGTCCGGCTGGCCGTGCTGGCGATGGTGGGAACAACAGTTTTCGACGGCGGCCTGTTGGAGCGTGCCATGACCCGCACCCTTACCGACCAGGGCGTAGCGGAAGGATCTGTGCAGTTTGAGCGCATGCTTCGGTACGCCAGGGACACCTCGGGGATGTCAAAACTCGCCGTGTTCAACCACCTGTTCGAGGAGCGGTCGAGGGCCGCGGCAGCGAACACCTTCTTTGAGCGCAGCTGCGATGAACTGATAGCCGACGGCATCATCCGGGCGGTTCCCGGCGCCGAGGACGCCATTGGCTGGCTGCGCGAAGCAGGCATCATGGTCTGCCTTGCCACCGGGTTCGGCCGCCACACGCAGAACATGGTGCTGGAGAGCCTTGGCTGGATGGGACTGGCAGACCTGAGCCTCTGCCCCGCCGACGCAGGGCGGGGCAGGCCCTATCCGGACATGATCCTGACGGCCGTCCTGGCGCTGGACCTGGACGACGTCCGGAGGGTTGCCGTCGTGGGTGACAGCTGCGCGGACATCGAATCGGGACTGCGCGCCGGCGCCACCACTGTGGCCGGGGTCCTTACCGGGGCGCACCGGGAGCCGGCGCTGCGCGCGGCGGGTGCCACCGCCGTCGTGCAGTCCATCTGTGACGTGCCGCAGCTGCTGGCGCGACGTTCCGCGTAGCCCGTTACGCCAGGGCGGCAGGCACCCGGCCTAGCACTGCGTGTTGTCCGCGGGGGCCTCGCCGGTCAGGAAGTAGCCGTCCACGGCATCGGTGACGCAGCTGTTCGAGCGGCCGTAAGCGGTGTGCCCTTCGCCTTTCCATGTCACCAGGGAAGCGTTGCCCAGCTGCTTGCGGAGAGCGCCGGCCCATTCCACCGGGGTCGCGGGATCACCGGTGGTGCCCACCACCACAATGGGTGCCGAGCCCGGGTACTCCACGGGTGCCGGCGTGCGGATGCTCTTATAGGGCCAGTCCTGGCAGTTGGTGCCGCCGTACGCGAAGAAGTAGCCCAGGGTGGGGGATTCCTGCCGCAGCTTCTGCTCTTCTGCCCGCATGGCGGCGGGGTCCGTCACCATGGGGTAGTCAAGGCAGTTGATGGCGTTGAAGGCGAAGGCGCTGTTGGACGTGTACTTGCCGCTCGGATCGCGGTCCGCGCCGAAGTCGGCGAGCCGCAGCATCGGTGAGGGATCGCCCTTGAGGGCCGCGTCCAGCGCCTGGGTGAGCAGGGGCCAGTTGTCGTCGTTGTAGAGCGGGAGGATCAGGCCGCTGACGAAGGCGGACCCGGTGACCAGCCTGCCGTCCTGGGCGCGCTGCGGGTTGGCGTCCACGGCCTGCACCACGTCACGGATCTGCTGGACACCGCTGTCCACGGTGCCGCTCAGGGGGCAGTCTTTGTCCCCGAGGCACTTCTGCACGTAGGCGCGGATTGCCTTCTCAAAGGCTCGGGCCTGGCCGCTGGTGAGCTCCTCGTTGCTGAGCGAAGGGTCCAGCGCTCCGTCAAGCACCATGCGGCCCACGTTGTCCGGGAACAGGGAAGCGTAGGTGGAACCCAGGAAGGTGCCGTAGGAGTAGCCCAGGTAGTTCAGTTTGGTGTCGTTGACCACGGCCCGCAGGATGTCCAGGTCCTTGGCGGCGCTGACGGTGTCCACGTGCGCCAGCACCGGGCCGGTCTTTTCGGCGCACTTGGCCGCAGTTGCCTTGTTGTCGGCGAGGGCGGCCGCCAGGCCTGCGTCCGAGCTGAGGTCGTAGTTCTTTGCGCGGGATTCGTCGCGTTCCTGGTCAGTGAGGCAGGTGACGGGGGATGACCGCTTCACGCCGCGGGGGTCGAAGCCCACCAGATCGTACTTGGCGCGCACTTCACTGGAAATGTTCGTCGCGCCGGCATCCTTGACGAAGTCGTAGCCGGAGCCGCCCGGGCCGCCGGGGTTGACCAGCAGGCTGCCGGTCTTTTTGCCTGTTGCCTTCATTTTGAGGACCGCGATCTCGATGCTGTCGCCCTCGGGCTTGCTGTAGTCCACGGGCACCTTGATTTTGGCGCACTCGAGCTTGTCCTCGCAGGACGTCCAAGAGACCTCTTGGGAGTAGAAGCTCCGGAGCTCTTCAGGAGCCGCCTCGGCGATGGAAGGGTCGGCCTTGCCTGTGCTCCCGCCGGCTGATCCGCCGTCGGACTGGCCCAACAGGGTGCAGCCCGTCAACGCGAGCAATACGGCCAGGGTGCCAGCAGCTGCCTTGGCCGCGGTCGATCCGGACCGGGACCGTAGGGGCAGACGTCGGGCAGGCTTCATGCAGGGCTCCTTGAGGGACTTGGCGTGGACTCGGGGGACATGCGGCGGCACTAGATCAGGCTCGCGGCCATGGATTCAATGGCCAGCAGGGGCGCAACGTTGGTGGTGGTGATCCGCTGCCGGGCCTTGTTGATCGCATCCATGCGGGCCAGTGTTGCCTCCGGACCTGAACGGGCGGCAAACTCAGCCAGCTCGCTCTTGAGTTCAACGTTCACCAGTTCCACGGCGTTCCCCATCTGGATGATCAGCACGTCACGGTAGAACGAGAGCAGGTCCGTGAGCGTCCGATCAAGCGAATCGGTGATGGAGCGCTTCGCGCGCCGCTTCTGGTCATCCTCCAGCTGTTTGATCTGGCTTCTCATGGCCGGCGGCAGGGTGCCGCTCTCCGGAGCGCCGAGCGTGGCCAGGAGCGCTGCCTTTTCTTCGGCGTCGCGCACTTCGTTGGAGCTGTTGGCTTCCTCGGTGGCGATTTTCACCAGCTTTTCGGCCATCAGGACCGCTGCGGTGATGCCCCGCAGTCCCAGCGGGAAACGGACGGTTTCCATGCGCCGTTCGCGGGCGTCGGCGTCGCGGGCGAGGCGGCGGGCAATGCCGACGTGGCTTTGCGCCGCGCGGGCGGCGCGCTCGGCGAGAGCCGGATCCACGCCGTCGCGCCTCACCAGCAGAGCCGCGACGTCGGCGGCCGGTGGGAGCCGCAGCGCCACCGGCCGGCAGCGGGAACGGATGGTGACCAGGACGTCCGCCGGGGACGGCGCACACAGCATCCATACGGTGCGGGGAGTGGGCTCTTCGATGGCCTTGAGCAGCACATTCGTGGTCCGTTCCGCCATGCGGTCGGCGTCTTCCACAACGATGATCCGCCACCGTCCGGATGAGGGCCGGTTTCCGGCGGTCGAGACCAGTTCCCGGGCTTCGTCAATGGTGATGGTGACTTTTTCGGTGCGGACGAACGCCACATCCGAATGAGTTTCCCCAAGGATGGTCAGGCAGGCCGCGCATTCGCCGCAGCCGCGCCTGGTCACGTCCTCCTGGTCGCAGTTGAGGGCGGCGGCAAAGGCCTTGGCGGCGTTGGACCTGCCGGATCCGGGCGGGCCGGTGAACAGCCAGGCGTGGGTCAGGCCTTCGCCCTGCGCGGCCTGGCGGAGCTGGGCGACGACGGCGGGTTGGCCCTGCAGGTCATCCCAGACGGTCACGGGGCCACGCCTTCTGTGCTGACCTGCCTGGAAAGCTGCCGGGACCCTATCAGCGAGTCCACCCGTGCCAGGATGAGCCCGGCAATCTCGGCGACCGGCAGGTGGGCCGGAAGCACCAGGTAGTGCTCGGGGCGGTCGGCGGCGAGGTCCAGGAAAGCGGTGCGGATCTTGGCGTGGAATTCGTCGGCTTCTGATTCCATCCGGTCTTCGGCGGCGTCGCCCGCGGTCCGGCGGAGGCGGCCGAGATCGGGGTCGACGTCGAGCAGCACGGTGAGGTCCGGCTGCAGGCCGGAGGTGGCCCATTCGTTCAGGTCCCGCACCGCCGCGGTTCCGAGGTCCCGTCCTGCGCCCTGGTAGGCCACCGAGGAGTCGATGTAACGGTCGGTGAGGACGATCTCGCCGCGCTCGAGGGCGGGGAGGATGACCTGGTCCGCGTGGGCAGCGCGGGACGCGGCAAAGATCAGGGCTTCGGTGCGGGCATCGATGTGGCCGTGGCCGTGGTCCAGCACCAGGGACCGCAGCTTTTCGCCGATCGGCGTGCCGCCCGGTTCACGCGTGCGCAGCACCCGGAAGCCGCGCGAATCAAGGGCCCCGGCCAGTGCTGCGGCCTGCGTGGACTTGCCTGCGCCGTCGCCGCCTTCGAAGGCAATGAACAGTCCGGGGTTCTGGGTAGTCACATGACCAGCCTACCGACAATCACCGACACCGTAGGTGCCGGACCGTAACGCCTTTCCTGCGTTGTGGGCCTCCCACGTACTCTGTGACCATGAGTCTTTCCGAACAGCAGGCTGCCGCGCTGTCGGCTGAAACGGTGGTTGTGGCCGCCGGCCGCCCGCCCCGCAAACGCGATGCGCCAGTCAACCCGCCCATCGTCCTGTCCTCCACTTATTTCGGGACCGGACCGCTCGCAGACGGCGACCGCGGCTACGGGCGTTATTCCAACCCCACCTGGGACCCGTTGGAAGAAGCACTGGGCCAGCTGGAGGGGGCGTCCCTCCCAGGGCTGCTGTACGCCTCCGGACTGGCCGCCGTCAGCTCGGCACTGTCCCTGATCCCCGCAGGGGGAGTGCTGGTGATGCCCTCGCACAGCTACGCCGGTTCATTGGTGATGGCAACGGAACTCGCGGAGAAGGGATTGTTCGAACTTCGCACCGTGGACATCGCGGACACCGACGCCGTGAAGGCACTGCTGGCTCCGGCGGAGGGCAAGCCCGCCAGCATGCTGTGGCTGGAAAGCCCCACCAACCCGATGCTCGGCATCGCGGACATCCGGGCCCTGACCGCCGCAGCCCACGCGGCAGGTGCCATTGTTGTCACCGACAACACCTTTTCCACGCCCCTGGTCCAGCAGCCGCTGAGCCTGGGGTCCGACGTCGTCCTCCACTCCGTGACCAAATACCTGGCCGGGCATTCCGACGTCGTCCTCGGCGCCCTGGTGACCTCCGACGCTGCGATCCGTGCGACGCTGCTGCACCACCGCATCATCCACGGCGGCATCGCCGGACCGTTCGAGGCCTGGCTTGCACTGCGCGGGCTGCGGACCCTGGCGCTGCGCATCGAGCGTTCGCAGGCGTCGGCGGCCGTCCTTGCCGGGCGGCTGAGCAACCATCCCCGGATCGAGAGCATCCGGTTCCCGGGGCTGGAAACGGATCCCGGACACGAACGCGCCAAGTCGCAGATGAAGGGCTTCGGTTCCATCCTGTGCGTGCAGATCGCCCCTGCCGGCGGCCTCAACGGGGCCGACGCTGCGGACAAGCTGGTCCGCGCCCTGCACCTGTGGCTGCCCGCCACCTCGCTGGGCGGGGTTGAATCCCTGATTGAACGACGACGCCGCCATACGGCCGAGCCGGTCAGCGTGCCGGACAACCTGGTCCGCCTGAGCGTCGGGATTGAAAACGTTGAAGACCTCTGGGCCGATTTGGAGCAGGCCTTGGACACGTTGGGCGGCTAGGCTGGGGACGTGGACGGAAAACTGTTGATTCTCTTCGTCGAGACCTGGGTGTATTTCATCCTTGCGCTCGTGGCTTTTGGTCTTGAAGTATGGGCGTTCTTTGATTGCCTGCGCCACAAGGCGAACGCCTTTGAGGCTGTTTCCAAGCGGACCAAGACGTTCTGGCTGGCATTGACCGGCGGTGCTGTGGCCATTGGCGGCCTTTCGCTCTTCGGCGGCGGAGGCGGCGGTTTCGGCACCCTGGGCCTGTTCGGGCTCGCGGCGGTCACCGCAGCCTCCGTGTACCTCGCTGACGTGCGACCCGCAGTGAAGGACGCCGGCCGCGGCGGCAGCCGCAACATGGGCCCCTACGGCCCCTGGTAGCAAACGGCCGTGTAACGAGATAACCCTAGGCGGGCGCCACAGCGTCCCAACCCACCGTTAACTCGCCAAGCCGCCAACGGGCCGGTCCATCCTGGACCGGCCAGCCGCCGTCGAGCATTGAACGGCACATGGCGGTCCACCGTTGCCTGTTCCCGAAAGCGGCCAGCGGCGCTGCGTCCAGCCAGGCCTTGTCCAGTGCTTGCAGGAAAGCATGTATTTTCTCCCCGGGCACGTTCCGGTGGATCAGGGCCTTCGGCAGCCGCTCGGCAATCTCCGAGGGCAGTGCGAAGCCGCCGAAGCGCATGGAGATGCTCAGGCTCAGTGGCCCGCCGGCGTCCAGCGCCACCCACGTCACACGCCGTCCAATCTCGTCGCAGGTGCCGTCGATGAACAGCCCGCCGGGGCCGAGCCGGCCCCGGACCAGTGCCCAGATGGCCTCAACGTCCGCTTCCTCGTACTGCCGGAGGACGTTGAACGCCCGGACTATCACCGGGCGCCCGGGCACGGGAATCTCGAATCCGCCTACGTGGAAGCTCAGCCCGTCCCGTTCCAGGGCTTTGGCCGCCCGGACCCGCGCCGGCTCGATTTCTATCCCGGCCAAACGGACATCAGTGCGCACGGTGGACAAACGCTCGAACAGTTCGACGGCGGTGGCCGGCGAGGCGCCGTACCCGAGGTCGATGACGAGCGGATCAGCTGCCCGTCGCAGTCGCCAGGCCTGCGTCCCCGTGAGCCACCGGTCCAGGCGCCGCATCCGGTTGGGGTTGGTGGTGCCGCGGGTGACGTTGCCCACCGGTCTGCCGCCTCTGCCGACGGCGCCACCGCCTCCGCCCCTGGTTCCGCTCCCGGTCCGGGCGGCGGCCACCCGTTCAGCTTTCTGCACCACCGGACAAGCCTAACGGTCCCGCCCCCGGCGTCCCGCCCCGGTTACGCCCACCCGATGTAACGCTCGGCGGTGCCGCAGTCTGCTCGGCTAGGATGAAAACCATGACTTACAAGCTGATTCTGCTGCGCCACGGCCACAGCGAATGGAACGCCAAGAACCTGTTCACCGGCTGGGTGGATGTTGACCTCAACGACCAGGGCCGCGAGGAAGCGGCTCGCGGCGGTGAGCTCCTGGTCGAGAACAATGTTCTCCCGGACGTCCTCTACACCTCCCTCCTGAAGCGGGCCATCAACACGGCAAACATCGCCCTGGACAAGGCCGACCGCGGCTGGATTCCGGTCAAGCGCGACTGGCGCCTGAACGAACGCCACTACGGCGCCCTGCAGGGCAAGGACAAGGCCCAGACGCTGGCCGAATACGGTGAAGAGCAGTTCATGGAGTGGCGCCGTTCCTACGACACCCCGCCGCCGCCCCTGGACGACGACAGCGAGTTCTCCCAGGCGCACGACCCCCGCTACGCAGACCTCGGCGAAGCCCTCCCGCGCACCGAATGCCTGAAGGACGTCCTCATCCGCCTGATGCCCTACTGGGAATCGGACATCAAGGAAGACCTCAAGGCCGGGAAGACCGTCCTGGTCACCGCGCACGGCAACTCCCTGCGCGCCCTCGTCAAGCACCTCGACGGCATCAGTGACGAAGCTATCGCCGGACTGAACATCCCCACCGGAATCCCGCTGGTCTACGACCTCGACGAGGACTTCAAGCCGCTGAACCCCGGCGGCACCTACCTCGACCCCGAGGCCGCTGCCGAGTCCATCAAGGCAGTCGCGAACCAGGGTAAGAAGTAAGCGAACGACGGCGGGCCGGTCACCTCAGGTGACCGGCCCGCCGTCGTTATTTCCCCGTACCGGAGTTTTTGTCCAGATAATGGCACCAAAGCGCCCGCCAAAGGCCGTTATCTGGACAAAAACTCGGAGCCGGTCAGCTGATTTCGGTGCTGTGCGGGTGCCACGCGCCCGTGACCAGGTAGGTGACTTTCTGGGCGACGGAAACGCCGTGGTCCGCGAAGCGTTCAAAGTAGCGGCTGGCAAGGGCAACGTCCACCGTGGTGGCCGGCGACTCGTTCCAGTCGCTGCGGGCGATGGCCTTGAAGACGCTCAGGTGGAGGTCGTTGACGGTAGCGTTCGCCTTGAGGATGTCGCGGGCAACTTCGAGGTCGCGTGTTTCCAGGAGTTGTGTGAGCTTGTCCGCGATCAGCTGGTCCTGCTCGGCGAAGCTCTTGAAGGTATCGGCGAGCTGCGGCGGAATCACGTTGGCCGGGTAACGGAGCCGCGCGAGCTGGGCGATGTGCCGGGCGAGGTCTCCCATGCGCTCCAGCGAGGCACTCATCCGCAGGGAACCCACGATCATCCGAAGGTCGCTGGCAACGGGTCCCTGGAGAGCCAGGATGTCGATGGCCCGCTCGTCCAGGCTGTTCTGCAGGAAGTCGATCCTGGCATCAGCGGCGATGACATCCTGGGCGAGGTCGACGTCAGCCCCCTCGAAGGCAGTCGTGGCCTTGGCGATGGCCTCACTGACCAGCTTTGAAATCTCAACGAGCTGCTCGCCCACCTGTGTGAGCTCCTCCTGAAAAACCTTGCGCACTACGCGTCCTTTCCTTGGAAATCCGTGCCCCCACCGCAGTGGCAGCCGGATTTCGTGTCACCGCTCTGCAGTCCAACTAATAACTCTGCCAGCGTCCGGTGAACTGTTACGCACCTATAGGTGAACGTTAGCTGAACCCGGAGGCGAAACCCATCAGATTCGCTTCCGGCGCCCGGGGCAGAGCATAAGCTGGAGCCGTGGATCCTATGCTCATCGGTGTCATCGCAGGCCTCATCGGTCTGTCATTCGGCATCTTTGGCGTGCTCGCCTTCCGGGTCAGCGAACAGCAGCGCAAACTGGTGGATGTTGAATTCGACGAACCGGCGCTGCCGCCCGGCGCCGCGGAGGTGCTCGCCGTCGTCGGCCGTGCCTTTGTGGTGGTGGACGCGATCGACGGTGTGGTGCGGGCAAGTCCGGCGGCATACGCCTTTGGCCTCGTCCGCGGACACACGGTGGTCCACAAGCAGCTCCTCGATATGACGGCGAGGGTGCGGCGAGACGGTGTGATCCTCGAGAAGCAGTTCGAACTGCCTCGCGGTCCGTTGGGGCAGGGGACCATCATCGTCCAGCTCCGGGCGGCCATGCTCGGTGAGGAATACATCCTGCTGCTGGCGGACGACCGGACCGAGATCACCCGCACCGAGGAGATCCGCAACGACTTCGTGGCCAACGTCTCCCACGAGCTCAAAACTCCGGTCGGCGCCATTTCACTGCTGGCAGAGGCCCTTGAGTCATCAGCAGACGACGAAGAAGCCGTCCGCCGCTTTGCCAAGCGCATGCAGAAGGAATCGACACGGCTTGCTGCGCTGGTGCAGGACATCATTGAGCTTTCCCGGCTGCAGGGCGCCAATGTGGCACAGCAGGGGCACCCCGTGGACATCAATTCCGTCATCACCGAGGCCGTGGACCGTTCGCAGCTGCCGGCCGAGACCAAGAATATTTCCATCGTGGTCGGCGGCCATGTGGACGCCATGGTTTATGGAGACCAGGACCTGCTCGTCACGGCGCTGCGAAACCTGATCGACAACGCCATCCGCTATTCGCCGGAGAACACACGGGTGGGGATCGGCGTGCGCGCCAAGGAAGGCCTGATCTCCATTTCCGTCACCGACCAGGGTGACGGCCTGAGCCCGGAGGACCAGGAGCGGGTCTTTGAGCGCTTCTACCGCGTGGACGCCGCGAGGTCGCGGCAGACCGGCGGTACCGGCCTGGGCCTGAGCATCGTGAAGCACGTTATTTCCAACCACGGCGGCGAAGTGACACTGTGGTCGCAGCCCGGCCAGGGGTCCACTTTCACCATCAGGCTTCCAGAGATGGAGGGGCAGGACGACGGCGACGCCTCCGCGGCGCCGGCACCGGCCGCCCGCAGCACCTCACCCCACAGTGACGACGCCACCGGCGTCCATGAGCAAGGAGCCAGCGCTTGAGCAGGATTCTCATAGTCGAGGACGAGGAGTCGTTCAGCGACCCGCTGTCCTACCTTTTGGGCAAGGAAGGATTCGAGGTGGAGGTCGTGGACAACGGCCTGGACGCCATCACGGAGTTCGACCGCAACGGCGCTGACCTGGTGCTCCTGGACCTCCAGCTGCCCGGCCAGTCCGGCACGGAAGTGTGCCGGCAGCTGCGCCAGCGCTCCTCGGTCCCTGTCATCATGCTGACCGCCAAAGACGCTGAAATCGACAAGGTTGTGGGGCTGGAACTCGGGGCTGACGACTACGTCACGAAACCGTATTC
Source organism: Arthrobacter sp. PvP023 (assembly GCF_017832975.1). NCBI lineage: Bacteria > Bacillati > Actinomycetota > Actinomycetes > Micrococcales > Micrococcaceae > Arthrobacter > Arthrobacter sp. PvP023. The sequence continues at coordinate 4,244,693 of NZ_JAFIBI010000001.1, read as the reverse complement.
ATCCCGGGAACTCGTTGCCCGCGTCAGGGCGGTCCTCCGCCGGCAGGGCGAGCCGGAAGAGCTCATCACCAATACGGTCCAGGCGGGCCCCGTCAGGATGGACGTCGAACGCCACGTGGTGAGCGTGGACGGCGAACAGGTATCGCTGCCGCTGAAGGAATTCGAACTGCTGGAGATGCTGCTGCGCAATTCAGGCCGCGTGCTGACCCGCGGCCAGCTGATCGACAGGGTCTGGGGATCCGACTATGTCGGCGACACCAAGACCCTGGACGTCCACGTCAAAAGGCTGCGCAGCAAGATCGAGCCGGATCCGTCAGCCCCGAGGTACCTCGTGACGGTCCGCGGCCTCGGCTACAAGTTCGAGCCCTAGGCGCATCGGCCCAGGGTGTGCCGGTCGGCGAAACCGGCACGGCAAAACCGGACAACAAAAAGGAGGGCTCCCGCGCGGCGGGAGCCCTCCTTTCCGGTGTTGCGGGCTAGTGGCTTTCGCTGCTCGTGGGAGTCGGCGTAGCGGTTTCCGAGGGGGTGGGCTCGCTGCCTTCCGGCAGGTACTCCTTGTACTCGGGCAGCGTGGCGTCCAGGACGGGCACCTTGACCTTGGCGGTCTGGTTGGTGCCGTCCTCGGAGATCGTGACCTCGGACAGGGAACCCGGGATGGCTCCCGTGGTGCTGAGGATCGCCGGATCCGTGGATTCGTTGAGCAGGGTGTAGGAGTTCTGCTTCACAGACACCTGCGTCTGTGAACCGCGTGCACCGTTGATAGTCAGCTTTACGTCGCTGGACGAGGAGTTGTAAACGGCACCGACCACGCGTCCCGGCTTGTCCTCGCCGGAGGAAACGATCATGAAGTTACGGAGCTGGAGGGGGCCGAGATCTTCCCTGGTGCCGTCCGACGCCGAGTACTGCTCAGAAGTTTGCTGCGGGTTGATGTAGCCGCAGCCGGTCACGGTCAGCAGGCCGATGGCAAGTGCTGCCGTTGCCATTGCCAGCTTGCCGCGCTGGCCCCGGTTCATCGCAGTGAAACGCACGTCACGCACTCCTTGAGAGTCTTGAAACATTATTCAGCCATAGCCTATCCTCAAACGGTCTCAAACAAGGATTCGGGCCGTACACATTAGCGACCGGAAACCCGTCCCGCCTGACCGCTCCGTACCCCGTCGACTGCGCCGCAACCCTGGCCGTCGGCTGCCTCCCGCTGCCCTTGGCACACCCCTCCCGATGCACTAATATCTGCATCCGTCAAGGGGTTGGAGGGGGTTGATTGGCCCCATTTTCCTTGTATTTACTGGGTTCGAGGCCCCGATCCGTGCCAGTTGTATGCCTGAATCGTGATAAACTGGTCTGCGGGAAAGGGGAAAGTCCACATGGTTTTTGAGGTCGGCGAGACAGTAGTTTACCCTCACCACGGTGCAGCAAAAATTGAAGAAATCAAGATGCGCACCATCAAGGGCGAAGAGAAAATGTATCTCAAGCTCAAGGTGGCCCAGGGTGATCTGACCATTGAAGTTCCAGCAGAGAACGTTGACCTTGTTGGGGTTCGCGATGTAGTGGGCAAAGAAGGTTTGGAGCATGTCTTTGACGTGCTGCGGGCCGAGTTCACTGAAGAGCCTACCAACTGGTCGCGTCGTTACAAGGCAAATCTGGAGAAGCTTGCTTCCGGGGACGTCATCAAGGTGGCAGAGGTCGTTCGCGACCTGTGGCGCCGTGATCACGACCGCGGCCTTTCCGCAGGTGAGAAGCGTATGCTGGCCAAGGCCCGCCAGATTCTGATTTCAGAACTGGCGCTGGCTGAAAAGACGGATGAAGAGAAGGCTGCAAGCGTTCTCGACGAAGTCTTGGCTTCCTAAGAATTGAACCCCGGTGGCTCACCAGCCGCCGGGGTTTCTTTTTGCCCTTTTTTGGGCGAATCCCGGAATTTTGCCCCGCCCGGGGAGGGTTTGGCCACGTAGTGTTGTGCCCATGAGTGCACGAGAACCTTCCGCCGGATCCGGGCCGGAATCCGGGGACCACGGTCCCCGCCCCGTCGTAGCAGTTGTGCTGGTCGCGGCCGGATCGGGCCAGCGGCTGGGTTACGGCATGCCCAAGGCGAGGGTCCCCCTCGGCGGGGAGCCCATCCTGATGCATGCCCTGCGCGGGATAGTTACCTCTGGCGTCGCGCAGCAGGTGTGCATTGCGCTGCCGCCGGGCGACGGCGCCCTCCGGAAGATGTGCGATGACTTCAAGGGCGAACTTGCCGACGGCGGCCCGTTGCTGACGATCGTGGACGGCGGTGCGACGCGCACTGAATCGGTCCGTTCGGCCTTGGCGGCACTGGAAGAGGGGACCCAGGCGGTGCTGGTCCACGACGCCGCTCGTGCCCTGACGCCGGAGTCCGTCTTCCACCGCGTGGTCGACTCCCTGGCGGCCGGCGCGTTGGCAGTCATTCCCGTGATCCCCGTAGTGGATACCGTCAAGACCGTCGAAGCAACGAGTGATGAGGACGCCCGCATTGCGCCGGAGGTGGTGGTGGGCACGGCGCCGCGGGAGAAACTGCGCGCAGTGCAGACCCCGCAGGGATTCGACCTTGGCACGTTGATGAAGGCGCACCGGGAGGCAGCCGGTTTCGACGAAGCCCAGGCCGCCGCCATAACGGATGACGCCATGCTGGTGGAACGCCTGGGTGTCCCCGTCCATGCTGTCCGCGGCGCCAGCCAGTCGCTGAAGATCACCACTCCCTTGGACCTCATCATTGCCGAAGGCCTGCTGGAAGGCCCGCTGGGCGCACGATGGGTGGAGGGCTGAACATGGCACCTCCCCTCATTCCGAGGACCGGCATCGGCATCGACGTTCATGCTTTTGCCTCGCCGGACAACCCGCGGGCGCTCTGGCTGGGCGGGCTCCTGTGGGAAGGCGAGCAGGGCCTGGCCGGACACTCCGACGGGGATCCCGTGGCCCACGCCGCGGCAGATGCACTGTTTTCGGCCGCGGGGATCGGGGACCTGGGCACGCATTTCGGCACGGACCGTCCGGAGTTCGCGGGTGCCTCCGGCGTCACCCTCCTTGCCGAGGCGGCCCGTATTGTCCGGGCGGAAGGGTTCGAGATCGGCAACATTGCGGTGCAGTTCGTCGGCAACAGACCCAAATTCGGCCCGCGCCGGGAGGAGTCCCAGGCGGTCCTGAGCGCAGCGGCGGGTGCCGCCGTCAGCGTCAGCGCCACCACCAGCGACGGCCTTGGCTTCACCGGCCGCGGGGAGGGCATTTCCGCCCTGGCCACCGCACTGGTGTACCGGGCGGGCTGAACCGGGTCCCGCGTTTCGCCTAGGCTTAAGGAAGCCATTCCTCTGCCGAACATTCCAGGAGACCCCTCGTGAAGAAGCCGCTTGCCGCCGTCGTACTCGTTGCCGGGATGCTGCTGAGCGGCTGCGGCACTCCGAAGATGAGCGTTGAGGAAAGCTGCAGGTTCCTTAACGGGGACACCTTTGTCCCCAACGGAAACCAGCAGCAGCAGGCTGACCAGATCGCCAAGCATTACCAGGAAGTGGCGGACAAGGTAGCTCCCGAGGTCGCCGAGCCCATCCAGAAAATGGCGGACATCATGAAGAAGGTCGCCGAAACCTCACTGGGCACCAAAAGCTCCGAACAGACTGCGCAGCTGAGCGAGCAGAACAACAAGATCGGCGAAGTCTGCAAATAGCGCTTGACGGGCACTGCCGCAGCCGGTGGGCCCGTGGCAAGGCCATCGGCTAATCTGGAGCGGTGACCCTGCGCTTTTACGACACAGCATCCGCCGAAGTCCGCGACTTCGTCCCTCTGATACCGGGCAAGGTGAGCCTGTATTACTGCGGTGCGACGGTGCAGGGCCTGCCGCACGTGGGGCACATCAGGTCGGCCATTGCCTTCGACCAGCTCACCCGCTGGCTGGAATACCGCGGATTTCGCGTCACCGTGGTCCGCAACGTCACCGACATCGACGACAAGATCCTCGCCAAGTCCGCCCTCTCCTTTGAACGGGACTTCGAGGAAGGCCCGGACGAGATCCGCGAAGAGGAGTGGTGGGCGCTGGCCTACCGTTACGAGCAGGCGTTCCTCAAGGCCTACGACACGCTCGGCGTTTCCCGCCCCACCTACGAGCCGCGCGCCACCGGCCACATCCCGGAAATGCACGCGCTGATCCAGCGCCTGATCGACCGCGGCCATGCCTACCCCGCCCTCGACGACTCCGGCGATGTGTACTTCGACGTCCGTTCCTGGGACCGCTACGGCTCGCTCACCCGTCAGAAGATCGACGACATGCAGGGAGCGCCCGACGCCGACCCCCGGGGAAAGAAGGACCCGAGGGATTTTGCGCTATGGAAGGGACACAAGGACGGGGAGCCGACGTCGGCCAGTTGGGTTTCGCCTTGGGGCGCCGGCCGTCCGGGCTGGCACCTGGAGTGCTCGGCCATGGTCACCAAATACCTCGGCACCGAGTTCGACATCCATGGCGGCGGCCTGGACCTCCGGTTCCCGCACCATGAGAACGAAATGGCCCAGTCGCAGGCGGCCGGCCACGCCTTCGCCAACTTCTGGATGCACAACGGCATGGTGACATACCAGGGCGAAAAGATGTCCAAGTCCATCGGCAATACTGTCAGCCCTGCGGAAATGCTGGAGTCCGCTTCACCGCGCGTTGTTCGGTACTACCTCGGCCAGGCGCAGTACCGCTCGGTGCTGGACTACCAGCCCACTTCGCTGCAGGAAGCGGCCGCCGCAGTGGAACGGATTGACGGGTTCATCGCCCGCGCCGTACGGACCCTTGTCGGTGCTGACGGCGGCACCACGGCAAGCTACGGCTTCGCCAGCTACGGCGAGGTTCCGGACGCCTTCGCTGCGGCCATGGATGACGACCTCAATGTTCCGCAGGCGCTGGCTGCCCTGCATGACACCGTGCGGGCCGGGAACACCGCCCTGACTGCCGGCGATGACTCCGCGGCCCGGACAGCGCTGCACTCCGTCACCGACATGCTGCGCGTCCTGGGCCTGAATGACGTCGCGGCGCCCGCCCGGGATGAGCAGGCTGACACAGCCCTGGGGGTCCTTGTCGAAGCCCAGCTGGGTGCGCGGGCACAGGCGCGGGCCACCAAGGACTGGGCCGCTTCGGATGCCATCCGGGATACCCTGGCGGCGGCGGGCGTCGTTGTCGAGGATGGTCCGGATGGTGCCAGCTGGAGCCTCAAGCGCGGCTGAGCTGCTGCAGTCCGAAGGCGGGGCGGGAGCTTGGGCCGGCGATTTACCCTGAGTAAGTAGACTGGAGGTCAGACTTACTCAACAAAGCAAGGGTGAAACTCATGGCCAACAACGGTCGCCGGTCGGTCAAAGCAAAGAAGGGCCCCACCATCGGAACGGGTGGCCACGGCCGCAAGGCCCTCGAAGGCAAGGGCCCCACTCCCAAGGCGGAGGACCGCCCCTACCACAAGGCGCACAAGAACAAGCAGCTCGCCGAGCGGTCGGCCGCCAAGCGTCCGGGCGCAGCCCGCGGTGCCGGCGCCCGCTCCGGCCCGAAGGGCCGTGCCACGGAGGAAGTCGTCACCGGCCGCAACTCCGTCGTCGAAGCGCTCCGCGCCGGAATCCCGGCCAAGGCGCTCCATGTCGCCATCCGCATTGAAATGGATGACCGCGTCAAGGAGTCACTCAAGCTCGCGGCCGAACGCGGCATTCCGCTGATGGAAACCGGCAAGCCGGAACTGGACCGAATGACGGACGACGCCATCCACCAGGGTCTAGTGCTGCAGATTCCGCCCTACGAATACCAGGACGCGTACGAGCTGGCCGAGGAAACCGTGGAGAGCTGGAAGAAGGGCCACGTTGCCAACGCGCCCCTCTTCGTCGCCTTGGACGGCATCACGGACCCGCGCAACCTCGGTGCGATCATCCGCTCCGTCTCGGCCTTCAGCGGCCACGGCGTGATCGTCCCGGAGCGGCGCTCCGTCGGCGTGACTGCCTCGGCCTGGAAGACCAGCGCCGGCGCGGCAGTCCGGGTTCCCGTGGCACGAGCCGCTAACCTGAACAACACGCTCAAGGCCTTCAAGAACATGGGCATCTACGTGCTTGGCCTCGACGGCGACGGCGACGTTTCGCTCCCGGACCTCAGCCTGGCCAAGGAACCCGTGTGCATCGTGGTCGGTTCCGAGGGCAAGGGCCTGAGCCGCCTGGTCCGCGAGAACTGCGACCAGATCGTTTCCATCCCGATCGACTCCGCGATGGAATCGCTCAACGCGTCGATGGCCGTCGGCATCTCCCTGTACGAAATTTCCAGGCAGCGCGCCGCCAAGTAGAGGCGGGGCTCACACGCGACGCTCTCTCACTTTTGGCGGTTTTTTACGAAACGCTCTCCCACCTTGAACCAGTTCATTCGGTGGGGGAGCGTTTCCGTTTTTTCAGAATTTGTGGCGGTTGGCCAGGACCGGGAGTTTCGCCCGGGCCTCCTTGACGACGGCGGCGTCCAGGTCGGCGAACATCAGTCCGGTCCCGGCGTCGAGCTCTTCCAGGACCTCGCCGAGCGGCGAGACGACGGCGGAGTGCCCCACACCGGTGGGCGCGGATCCCTTGGTTTCGATGCCTTCGATGCCTTCGGTGGCTGGGTCGGCCTGTCCGCACGCCAGCACGTAGGTGGTGGTATCCACGGCGCGGGCGCGGGCCAGCAGACGCCACTGATCGACCTTCCCCGGACCGGATCCCCAGGATGCACACACGATGTTGGCGTCGGCGCCCAGATCGGCGTTGGCTGTGAACAGCGCCGGGAACCGGATGTCGTAGCAGGTGGCCAGCCCGAATCTGATGCCGCCGAGCTCGAAGGTGGATGCCCGCGTTCCGGCATCCACTGTGTCCGATTCGGCGAAGCCGAAAGCGTCGAACAGGTGGATCTTGTCGTAGCTGGCCTCCACTCCGGGACCGGTGACCAGGAGGGTGTTGCGTACCTTCCTGCCATCACCGGGGGTGAACATTCCCGCCACGATCACGATGTCCGCTGCCCGGGCTATGCGGCGCACCCGGGTCGCCCACGGACCGTCCAGCGGTTCGGCGATGTCGAGGAGCGAATTCCCGAAGGCGCGCATGGTGGCTTCCGGGAAGACCACCAATTCGGCGCCGCCTTCTTTCGCTTTGCGGGCATACTTTTCCACGATGTCCAGATTCCCGGAAATGTCTCGGCCCGTAACTACCTGAGCAAGTGCAACTCGCACAATTACCTCCAACTTGGCGTGTCCTTTCAGTATGGCAACGCTGAACAAGGCCAGCCCATTTCCCGACACATAGCGCCGAATATCGGACATTTGTGTGGCACAGCTAATATTTAAGCAATGGTCATGCCACTCCTAGACACAGCCTCCACCGTGGACGCCTCCCGGCCGTTTCCACTGGGTATCAGCGTTCCGCGCACGGGGTCACCGGCAACGGACGATCCTCAGAGTGCCTGCGCCAACGTCGCGGTCTACGCCCCCGGCGTGGACACGCTGGAAATCGCCTACTGCGCGCCCGGCGGAACGTGGCAGCTGAAGACCCTGCCGAACATCACCAACGACGTCCACCACGGCATCGTGGACGGCTTCCCCGTGGGATCGCGGTACGGCTTCCGCTCCTCGCCGGAGGATGATGCCCTGCCGGTGTCAGTGCCCACCGTGGCGTTCGACGACGATGGCCAGCAGCCGCTGCTGCTGGACCCTTACGGCCGGGCCGTGGATCAACGCGACGGGTTCCTCACGAATGTCCGTATGTCCGGCGGATTCGACTGGGGCGGCGACCGCAATCCGCACGTCTCGTGGCGCAACACCATCATTTACGAAGCCCACGTCCGCGGCCAGAGCATGCTCCATCCGGACATCCCCGAGGAGCTCCGGGGCACGTACGCCGGCATGGCGCACCCGGCAATGATTGAGCACCTCACCGGCCTGGGCATCACCTCGGTCCAGCTGTTGCCCGTCCATTTCCACCTGGACGAGCCGCATCTCCAGAACCTGGGCATGACCAATTACTGGGGCTACAACACGGCGGCGTTCTTTGCGCCCCATCCGGCCTACGCCACGCAAGCCGCCCAGGCGGCAGGACCGCAGGCGGTGCAGGACGAATTCAAGGGCATGGTCAAGCTCCTGCATGCGGCGGGCCTGGAAGTGATCCTGGACGTTGTGTACAACCACACGGCCGAGGGAGGTCGAGACGGGCAGACGCTCAGCTTCCGCGGTCTGGGGGAGATGCAGTATTACCGCAATGACGGCCACGGCAGGTATGTGGATACTACCGGGTGCGGCAACAGCCTGAACTTCGGCCACCCCCGCGTGGTCCAGCTGGTCCTTGATTCGCTGAGGTACTGGGTGGACGAGTTCCACATCGACGGCTTCCGCTTCGATCTCGCGGTAACACTGTGCCGCAACGCCGCGAATGACTTCGACCCGCACCATCCCTTCCTCGTGGCCGTTGCCGCGGACCCGGTGCTGTCCTCCGTCAAGCTGATCGCCGAGCCGTGGGACGTGGGCTACGGCGGCTGGCAGACCGGACGTTTTCCGCCCGGCTGGGTGGACTGGAACGACCACTACCGTGACGCCCTGCGCTCGTTCTGGCTCAGCGACCGGGCCGCGATCGAGGCTGGCGGCCAGGGTGGTTCCGTTGCCCGTCTGGCCGACTCCATTTCCGGCTCGGCAAGCCTTTTCGCGGAATCCGGACGTTCCCGGATGGCCTCCGTCAACCTCGTCACCGCCCACGACGGCTTCACGCTGGCCGACCTCGTGTCCTACGACCGCAAGCACAATGAGGCCAACGGTGAGCAGAACCGCGACGGCCACGGGGACAACCGCAGCTACAACCACGGTTTCGAGGGACCGACCGAAGACGAGGAGATCCTGGCGCTCCGGGCCCAGACCAGCCGCAACCTGATGGCCACCCTGATGGTGTCCATGGGCATCCCCATGATCACCGCCGGCGACGAAATCGGCCGCACCCAGCAGGGCAACAACAACGCCTACTGCCAGGACAACCACATCACCTGGCTCGACTGGACCAGCACGCCCGAATCCCATGCCATGCTTCGGAGCACCAAGCGCGTCATCCGGCTCCGGAAGGAGTTCCTGGCCGGGCAGCCGCACCACTACCCCACGCGGGACAAACAGGCCTACCTGCACTGGTTCGACGAACACGGCAAGCCCATGTCCATGGACCGCTGGAACGATCCGCAGCACCGGGTGGTCCAGTTGCTGCTGGGCTCGGACGACGGCCAGGTGGACGGACTCGTGGTGGTGAACGGCAGCGCCCACGACATCAAGATCACGCTGCCGGACGTCAGCAATGACGACGGCACGGGCAAGCGGCTCTTCGAACTCCGGTTGACCACGTCGGAACTCCACGACCGCCGCCAAGGTGTCAGGGTTGCCGCCGGCGAACGTGACGTGGTGCAGTCCAACACCATCAGCATCTACCGCACGTAGGCCCGGCACATGGGGAATGCATGAGGGGGATCGCGAGGCTCCTGGTCCTGGCCGGGGTCCTGGTGCTCGTGGCCGCCCTGGGCCTGGTCCTGTCCGATACACCGGGGAGCCCGGTCAGTCCGGATATCACGGCGGGTTCGACGGCGGCGCCCGCCCCGGCCGTCGAGGGTACCGCCCCTGCCGGTCCCGACGTGCAAAACACCTCGGGCCTGGAAGCCGTCGCCGCGTCCGCCCTTCCGCCGGAGGCACGCTCGACCCTGGCCCTGATTGCCCGCGGCGGGCCGTATCCGTATGCGCGTGACGGCGCTGTCTTCAGCAATTTTGAGCGACTGCTGCCCCGGAAGCCGGCCGGCTACTACAAGGAATTCACGGTCAGGACCCCCGGCGAATCGGACCGGGGCGCCCGCCGGATCGTCGTCGGAGGGTCCGCCGAGAAGTATTACACGCCCGATCACTACGAATCGTTTTTGCTTATTCTGGAAGGCAAATAGAGGCACGCATGAAGATTTACTCCGCTGATACCTGGACCGTCGAGGAGCTCCGCGAGCAGGCGTCTGATGCCGGCCGCCGAGTGCTGGTGATTCCCGCTGCCGACACGAAAAGAGCAGTGCTCCAGACGTTCGGGGAAGTGCTGGATTTCCCCGAACACTACGGAGTGAACCTCGACGCGCTCAACGACTCGCTGCACGACTTCGCGGACACCGTCACGGACGACGGCAAGGAACCTCTGACGTTCATCTGGCAGGTCCCGGCCGCCTTCCGTTCGGACCGGTCCTTCGGCATCATCTGCGAGATCCTGCAGGACGCGGAGAGCTATGCGGGCAAGAGCCTGTCGGTGATCACCGTCTGCCTCTAGCCGGACGCTCTCTCACCTCCTGCCGCCTAAACCCAAACGCTCCGTCACTTTTCGCCGTTAAAAACGAAACGCTCCCTCAGCGAGGGAGCGTTTCGTTCGACGGCGGATCAGGCGTTGACGATAAGCCCGAGTTCCGCCCGCGAGGCGAGGGCCGAATGTTTGGGCAGTACACGCACCGTGTAGCCGAAGGACCCGGAACGATCGATCAGCAGCGAGCCGCTGAAGAGGAAGCGTCCCTTGCCGAGGTCCTCCTTTGGCACCAGGTCCGCCACCGTGACGTCGGCCAGTTCGTCGCTTTCCTCGGCCCGGCCATACGCCACTTCCACGGCGACGTCGTCCGGATCGAGGTCGTGCAGCGCGATGTAGGCGTTCACCTGGAGCGTGTCGCCGATCTGCGGGTCCTCGGACACGCCAACCGAATCGACGTGCTCCACCTGGATCTGCGGCCACGCAGCACGGATCTGTGACGTCCAGGCCGCCAGGGACTTCGACTGGGCGAAGTTGTCCGCGACGGCGCTCCGTCCGGCGATCGCAGCGGGGCGGTAGAGGATGTTCACATAGTCCTGCAGCATCCGCTCAGCGGACACGGCCGGACCCAGGTGCGCCATGGTGTGTTTGATCATCGATACCCAGTGGGTGGGCACTTTCTGCGGTCCGGGCTCCGATGGTCCTGCGGCTCCGGCGCCGTCGGACACGGTGAGTCCGTAGAAGCGGGGTGCCACCTGCGTCTCGAGGAGCTCGTACAGCGCCGCTGCTTCAATGTCGTCCCGTTCCTCGGGCGACGCGTTGTTGTTGGCCGTGGGGATGGCCCAGCCGTTTTCGCCGTCGTACATCTCATCCCACCAGCCGTCCAGCACCGAGAGGTTCAGCGAACCGTTGATGGCCGCTTTCATTCCGGACGTACCGCAGGCTTCGAGCGGGCGCAGCGGGTTGTTCAGCCATACATCGCAACCGGGGAAGAGCGTACGCGCCATGGCGATGTCGTAGTTGGGCAGGAACGCGATCCGGTGGCGCACTTCAGGATCGTCGGTGAACCGGACGAGGTCCTGGATCATCTTCTTACCGGCATCATCCGCCGGGTGGGACTTACCCGCGATCACCAGCTGGATGGGGTGTGTCTCGTGCAGCAGCAGGGCCTTGAGCCGGGCGGGTTCCCGGAGCATCAGGGTAAGCCGCTTATACGTGGGCACGCGGCGGGCAAAACCGATGGTGAGCACGTCCGGGTCCAGCACGGAATCGGTCCAGCCGAGCTCCGCGTCTGCCGCCCCGCGCTTCTTCCAGGCCGCGCGCAGCCGCTTGCGGACGTCCTCCACGAGCGAGACACGCATCTCGCGCCGGAGAGCCCAGACGTCCTCGTCGCTGACGTTGTAAGCAAGGTCCCAGCGGCCCATGGCTTCCGCCTCGGCACCGAACTGCTCGCGGGCCAGCTTGGACACGCGGCTGTCCACCCACGTGGGGACGTGGACTCCGTTGGTCACGGAGGTGATGGGAACTTCCGAGTGGTCGAATCCCGGCCAAAGGGCCGAGAACATCCCGCGGGACACCACCCCGTGGAGCTTGGCCACGCCGTTGGCGCGCTGTGCCAGGCGCAACCCCATCACGGCCATGTTGAACACCGAGGGGTTGCCGTCCGCAAAGTTTTCGCGGCCCAGGTCCAGGATCCGGGACACCGGAACGTCGGGAGCCAGTCCGCCCTCGAAGAAGTGCTGGATCTGGGAAACTTCGAAACGGTCGATGCCCGCTGGTACCGGGGTGTGCGTGGTGAAGACGGTGGAGGCACGCCCCGCCGCGAGGGCTTCCTCCCAGCTCAGCGGACTGTCCGACGACATCAGCTCCTGGATGCGCTCAACACCCAGGAAACCGGCGTGGCCCTCGTTGGTGTGGAACACCTCCGGCGCTGCGCAACCCGTGAGGCGCTGGTAGACGCGCAGCGCCTTCACGCCGCCCATTCCCAGCAGCAGCTCCTGCTGGAGGCGGTGGTCGCCGCCGCCGCCGTACAAACGGTCCGTAATGCCGCGGGCGGCGTCGTCGTTGCCCGGCACATTCGAATCGAGCAGCAGCAAGGGAACACGCCCGACGTCGGCACGCCAGATGTGTGCCAGCAGCCGGCGCCCGTGGGGGAGCGGCAGCGAGATCTGGATGGGCTTGCCATTGCCGTCGGGGGTCTCCTCGCGCAGGAGGGTCAACGGGAGCCCGTCCGGGTCTAGGACAGGGTACGTTTCCTGCTGCCAGGCGTCCCTGGACAGGGACTGCTTGAAATAGCCGGCCTGGTAGAGCAGGCCGACGCCGATGAGCGGCACACCGAGGTCCGATGCCGCCTTAAGGTGGTCGCCGGCCAGAATTCCCAGGCCGCCGGAATACTGCGGCAAGACTTCGGTGATTCCGAATTCCGGTGAGAAATACGCGATGCAGGACGGAGCGTCGTCGCCCAGGCTCTGGTACCAGCGGGGCTGGTCCAGGTAGCGGTCCAGGTCTTCGGCGGCGGCGTGCACGCGGCGGACAACGTCCTGGTCCGCGGCCAGCCGCTGCAGTTCCTCGCGGCTCACGAGGCCCAGGAAAGTGACGGGGTCGTGTGCGCTCTCATCCCAAATAGCGGGGTTCAGTCCTTCAAAAAGTTCCCGGGTGGGCCGGTGCCATGACCACCGCAGGTTGGTGGCCAACCGGGCCAGCGGCCGGATAGATTCCGGAAGAACGGTTCGGACGGTAAATCTGCGGATAGCCTTCACCTGCGTCACACTAACGGACAAGATGGGCCGCCGGAACAGGTTTAGGTTTCTTTTAGGTAAATGACGGATTGCTTGGGGAAAAACGAAAGTTCCCTTAGCAAAATGGGGGATTTCTCGATAACGTCGAGTTTGTGACGACTAATACGCGAACCAGTGCCGGATCCAGCAAAAAGCCTAAGGCCCTGATCACGGAAGGCCTGCAGTTTGGCAGGTTCCCGATCACCGCCGTACAGCCAGTAGTGGACGGAGGTAGGTTTCCGGCGAAGGCGCTGCCCGGTGAAGGGCTCGTAGTCGGCGCGACGGCATTCCGCGAAGGGCACGATCAGCTCGGAGTCAGCGCGGTGCTGTTTGATCCCAAAGGCAAGGAGCGTCAGCGCGTTCGGCTGGCGCCGCCCCGCGGCGACCGCGGCAAGGGGACCGACAGGTGGGAAGGCATCATCACGCCGACCGGTACCGGCAACTGGTCGTTCGCCATCGAGGCATGGCATGACCGGTACGGGACCTGGCACCACAACGCCGAGGTCAAGGTCGAGGCGGGCATCGACGTCGAACTGATGCTGGCCGAAGGTGCCGCACTGCTGTCCCAGGCGGCCGAAGACCCTGCCCGTCCGTCCGCCGACAGGCGGACCCTGCGAACCGCCGTCGTGGTCCTGTCGAACACGTCGCTGTCCCCGGAGGAGCGGCTCGCTGCCGGATTCGGATCCGAGGTGACTGACGTCGTCGAACGCCAGCCCATCCGCGAACTGGTCACAGTCTCGGAACGCTTCCCCCTTCTCGTGGAACGCGATCTGGCCGGCCGCGGCGCCTGGTACGAGTTCTTCCCCCGGTCCGAGGGTGCCGTCCGCAACCACACCACCGGGGAGTGGCAGTCAGGCACGTTCCAGACTGCTGCGAAACGGCTCGACGCAGTCGCGGAAATGGGTTTCGACGTCATCTACATGCCGCCCATCCACCCGATCGGCATCCAGCACCGCAAGGGACCCAACAACACACTGATTGCCGGACCGCACGATCCCGGTTCGCCCTGGGCCATCGGTGCCAAGGAAGGCGGCCACGACGCCATCCACCCGGACCTCGGCACTTTCGAGGACTTTGACGCCTTCGTGGCCCGCGCCCGGGAACTCGGCCTCGAGGTTGCCCTGGACCTTGCCTTGCAGGCGGCCCCGGACCACCCGTGGGTGGAGTCGCACCCGGAATGGTTCACCACCCGCGTTGACGGCAGCATCGCCTACGCCGAGAACCCGCCGAAGAAGTACCAGGACATTTTCCCGTTGAACTTCGACAACGATCCCGAGGGCCTGTCCAAGGAGATTCTTCGGATCGTGCTGCTCTGGGTGAGCCACGGCGTCAAGATCTTCCGGGTGGACAACCCGCACACCAAGCCGGTGTGGTTCTGGGAATGGCTGATTGCCAAGGTCAACAAGAAGCACCCCGAGGTTGTCTTCCTCGCGGAGGCCTTCACCCGGCCGGCCATGATGCACGCGCTGGGACGTGCCGGTTTCCAGCAGTCGTACACGTACTTCACCTGGCGGAACACCAAGACGGAGCTTGAGGAGTACTTCACCGAAGTCAGCCAGAAGTCCCCGGCATATTTCCGGCCGAACTTCTTCGTGAACACACCGGACATCCTGACCGAGTACCTGCAGTACGGCGGTCCGGCCGCGTTCAAGATCCGTGCCGCCTTGGCAGCAACGGCCAGCCCGCTCTGGGGCGTCTACGCCGGCTACGAACTCTACGAGCATGTGGCCCGGCCCGGCGCCGAGGAATACATCGACAACGAGAAGTTCGAATACAAGGCCCGCGACTGGGACGCTGCGGCGGAATCCGGCCGGACGTTGGCTCCGTACCTCACCCGGCTCAACGAAATCCGCCACACCCACCCGGCGCTGGGGGACCTGCAGAACCTGACGCTGCACCACAGCACCGATGACGCCACGATCGTCTACTCGAAGCACAAGACGCTTCCGGATGGCACCAAGGACACCCTGATCATCGTGGTGAACGTCGACCCGCACAGCACCCGGGAGAGCACCGTTTCCCTGGATCTGGCCGCACTTGACCTCGACCCGGCCGACCTCACGCATAACGGCGGCTTCAGGGTGGATGATTTGCTGACCGGCGAGAGCTGGGAATGGGGCGAATACAACTACGTGCGGCTTGACGCCCACGTGGAGCCGGCACACATCCTGAACATCCGGAGGTAGCATACGTGAGTTTTAGTCCGCAGAACCCGAGCCAGCATTTCACCCCCAAGGGCACGTTCGAACTCAACGCCCCCGGCCTGCAACACGATCCCCTGTGGTACCGCAAAGCAGTGTTTTACGAAGTCCTGGTCCGCGGCTTTGCAGACGGAAACGGCGACGGGTCGGGCGATTTCCACGGGCTCATCGAAAAACTGGACTACCTGCAGTGGCTGGGCGTCGACTGCCTCTGGCTGCCGCCGTTCTTCCAGTCGCCGCTCCGTGACGGTGGCTACGACATCTCGGACTACAACTCTGTCCTGGACGAGTTCGGCACCATCAGCGACTTCAAGCGGCTCGTGGCCGAAGCCCACGCCCGCGGCGTGCGCGTGATCATCGACCTGCCGCTGAACCACACCTCGGACCAGCACCCGTGGTTCCAGGAGTCCCGCAAGGACCCTGACGGACCGTTCGGCGACTTCTACGTCTGGAGCGATACCGACGAGAAGTACCAGGATGCCCGCATCATCTTCGTGGACACCGAAGAATCCAACTGGACCTTCGACCCCATCCGGCGGCAGTTCTTCTGGCACCGGTTCTTCAGCCACCAGCCCGACCTGAACTTTGAGAACCCGAAGGTCATCGACGCTCTTTTCGACGTCGTCCGGTTCTGGCTGGATCAGGGGATCGACGGTTTCCGCGCAGACGCCATCCCGTACCTGTTCGAGGAAGAGGGCACCAACTGCGAGAACCTGCCCGCCACTCACGATTTCCTGCGCAAGCTGCGGAAGATGGTGGACGAGAACTACCCGGGCAGGGTCATCATTGCCGAGGCCAACCAGCCGCCGGTCGAGGTAGTGGAGTACTTCGGCACCGAGGAAGAACCCGAGTGCCACATGGCCTTCCACTTCCCGATCATGCCGCGCCTCTACTACGCGCTGCGGGACCAGAAAGCGGCGCCCATCATCGAGACGATGAAGGACACCCCTGACATTCCCGAAGGCGCCCAGTGGGGAACCTTCCTGCGCAACCACGACGAACTCACTCTGGAAATGGTCACTGCCGACGAACGCGCGGCCATGCTCGGCTGGTACGCACCGGACCCCCGCATGCGAGCCAACATTGGCATCCGCCGCAGGCTGGCACCACTGCTGGATAATTCCCGGTCCGAGATTGAGCTCATCAATGCCCTGCTGCTTTCGCTGCCAGGGAGCCCGTTCCTGTATTACGGCGATGAAATCGGCATGGGCGACAACATCTGGCTTGAGGACCGCGACGCCGTCCGCACCCCCATGCAGTGGAACCCGGACCGCAATGCGGGCTTCTCGCACGCGGATCCGGGCAAGCTCTACCTGCCGGTCATCCAGTCGCTGGTGTACAACTACGGCATGGCCAATGTGGAGGCCGAGGCCGCGCACTCCGGCTCGCTGCTCCGGTGGACCCGGCAGATCCTCAGCGTCCGGAAGAACCACCCCGCTTTCGGGCTTGGCACGTTCAAGCACGTCGAGGCGGATCACGACGTCGTGCTTGCCTACCTGCGGGAGCTGGGCCCGGACAACGCGGCGGGTGAAGACGCCGAATCGATCCTGTGCGCCTTCAACCTCTCGCAGCATCCCGTGGCCACCACGCTGCGGATTCCGCAGTATGCCGGCCGCGGCCTCCGGGACGTTTTCGGCGGCCAGCCGTTCCCGGCCATCGGCGACGACGGACGTCTTACGCTGACGCTCGGCAGCCACGATTTCTTCTGGCTGCGGATCCGATCCGCTGCTTCCAACCCGGCCTCGCCGTTTACCCAGGCCATGCCGGTCCTGTCCATCGAAGGCTGAAATGACCCAATCCACACTCCACCCCTCTCTCGCCGAACTGCTCCGCGGCTGGCTGCCGCGCCAGCGCTGGTTCCCCGTCAAGACGGGTGACTTCACGCTGTCACCCGTCGGCGGGGTGCGCCTGGACGACGGCAGCGGCGAGGTGGGCCTTGAGGTGTTCCTCGCGGCTGTCACCTATTCCACGGCCGACGGCGGCAGCCGCACCGATGTTGTACAGGTCCCGCTCAGCTATCGCGTTGAACCCCTGACCGGCAAGGAGGCGGCGCTGGTCGGCGAGGGCGGCGACGCCGCCCATGAACGGCGCTGGATCTACGACGCCGTCCATGACCCCGTGTTTGTCTCGGCGTGGCTGGAACTGATGCGAAGCGGCGGGACCTCGCCGGAAGGAAAGGCCGTTGGCCACCTCGTGCCCTCCGACTACCGGCTGCCCACCGCCACCGGGACCGTGAAGGTCCTCTCCGGTGAGCAGTCAAACAGTTCGGTGATAGTGGACGACGGCGGCTCCGCGGCGATCGTCAAATTCTTCCGTGTGCTGTCCGAAGGACGGAATCCGGAAGTGGAAATCGGTGCTGCCCTCACCCAGGCCGGGACCTCCGAAGTGCCCGCCACTCTCGGCTGGGTCACGGGCGAGTGGCAAGATCCGCTGGACGCCGCCGCGGACAATCCGCGGACCGTTGAAGGCGAACTGGCTGTCGCCCATGAGTTTCTGGCCGGCGGCCGGGACGCCTGGCGGCTGGCCGTCGATGCCGCAAGTTCCGGCACTGACTTCACTTCCGAAGCCCATTCCCTGGGCGTAGCAACCGCGACAGTGCACCGCCGCCTGGCAGAGGCGCTGGGCCTGGCTGCGGAATCCGCGCCGGGAAAGGACATAGCTCCCGGAGTAGCCCAGCGCGTACGTCAGTCGTGGGCGGAAGCCGGTCGCGCCGTCGGGCAGTACGACGACGCGCTTGCCGGCCTGCTCACGCAGCTGGAAGGGAGCAACGCCGGGGCGCTGCAGCGGATCCACGGTGACCTCCACCTGGGGCAGATCCTGCAGGTGCCGGGGCACCCGGGGGAGCCGGAACGCTGGGCCATCCTGGACTTCGAAGGTGAGCCGCTGAGGCCCATCGCGGAACGCAACTTCCCTGACGTGCCGCTGCGCGACGTCGTCGGCATGCTGCGGTCCTTCGACTATGCCGCCGGTGCCGCCGAACGCGAGCGGGAAGGCGTGCATGTACCCGGTTCGTGGGTGGACGACTGCGCCGAAGCGTTCCTTGCGGGGTATGGCGAAATTACGCCCGGGACCATTGACCGCGGCTCGCCCCTGTTTGTGGCATTGTGGCTGGACAAGGCGTTGTATGAAGTTGTTTATGAGTTGCGGAACAGGCCCGGATGGCTGGACATTCCGGTGAATGCCTCACGACGTCTCCTCAGCAGTACAGGTTCCGGCGCTTCAGCCGGAGCCGCAGCGGAAGGTAACAAAATGACAGGCTCAGCACGTACAGACCGGCCCGGTTCGCCCCTCCAGGTGGACGCGGAGACGCTTGCAAAGGTGGCGTCAGGCGAATACCACGCCCCGCACTCCGTGCTGGGCGCGCACCTTGACGACCACGGTCATGTCACCGTCCGCACCGTGAAGCACCTTGCCTCCGCCGTGTCCGTGGTGACCGCCGCCGGGTCGGTACCCATGACGCACGAGGCCGACGGCGTCTGGGCTGCCGTGCTCGAACCCCTCCAGCCGGGCCACGTTCCCGACTACCGGCTGGAAGTAACCTACGAGGGTGTGCCTCCGCAGGCTACGGACGATCCGTACCACTACCTGCCCACGGTCGGTGAAGTGGACCTGCACCTGATCGGTGAAGGCCGCCACGAGAAGCTGTGGGAAGTCCTGGGCGCGCACGTCCAGCACTACAAGTCTTCGCTCGGCGACGTGGACGGCGTTTCGTTCGCCGTGTGGGCGCCGAATGCACAGGCTGTCAGGGTCAAGGGTGACTTCAACGCCTGGGACGGCCGGGAAAACTCGATGCGCTCCCTAGGCTCATCCGGCGTCTGGGAACTCTTCATCCCGGGCGTTTTAGCAGGGGCGTGCTACAAGTTTGAAATCAAGACCAAAGCCGGCCACTGGGTGGAAAAAGCCGACCCCCTGGCATTCGGAACCGAGGTCCCGCCGCTCACGGCGTCGCGTGTCGTTGAGTCCGCATACGCCTTCAAAGACGAGGACTGGATGGCGGCCCGCGCCGAGCGGGACCCGCACAATTCGCCGATGAGCGTGTACGAGGTCCACCTTGGATCCTGGCGGCTCGGGCTGGGGTACCGGGAGCTGGCCAAGGAACTCGTGGAGTACGTCAAGTGGCTCGGCTTCACCCACGTGGAGTTCATGCCGGTGGCGGAGCACCCCTTCGGCGGCTCGTGGGGCTATCAGGTGACGTCCTACTTCGCTCCCACGTCCAGGTTCGGCCACCCCGACGAATTCAGGTTCCTCGTGGATGCCCTGCACCAGGAAGGAATCGGCGTCCTTCTTGACTGGGTGCCGGCCCACTTCCCCAAGGACGCATGGGCCCTGGCCCAGTTCGACGGCGAGCCATTGTACGAGCACGCCGACCCTAACCTTGGCGAGCACCCCGACTGGGGCACGCTGATCTTCGACTTCGGCCGGACGGAAGTCCGCAACTTCCTGGTATCCAATGCGCTCTACTGGCTGGACGAGTTCCACATCGACGGCCTCCGGGTGGATGCCGTGGCATCGATGCTGTACCTCGACTACTCACGCGAGGAAGGCCAGTGGCAGCCCAACAGGTACGGCGGCCGCGAGAACCTTGAGGCCATCTCCTTCCTGCAGGAAGCGAACGCTACGGTCTACAAGACCCACCCGGGCGCTGTGATGATCGCGGAGGAGTCCACCGCATTCCCCGGCGTGACCGCCCCGACCAGCGTCGGCGGCCTGGGCTTCGGCCTCAAATGGAACATGGGCTGGATGCACGACTCGCTCAAGTACACATCCGAAGATCCGATCAACCGCAAGTGGCACCACGGAACGGTGACCTTCTCGCTGGTATACGCATTCACGGAAAACTTCCTGCTGCCCATCAGTCACGACGAAGTTGTGCACGGCAAAGGCTCCATGCTCCGGAAAATGCCCGGTGACCGCTGGCAGCAGCTGGCCAACCTCCGTGCGTTCCTGGCGTACCAGTGGGCTCATCCCGGCAAGCAGCTGATCTTCATGGGCACTGAATTCGGCCAGGAAGCGGAATGGTCCGAACAGCACGGCCTGGACTGGTACTTGGCGGACATCCCCGCGCACCGCGGCGTCCAGCTGCTCACCAAGGACCTGAACGAGCTCTACTCATCGACTCCGGCACTTTACGAACGGGACAACGAACCGGGCGGATTCCAGTGGATCAACGGTGGGGACGCCGACCGCAACGTCCTGTCGTTTATCCGGTGGGATACCGATGGCAATCCGCTGGTGTGCGCGATCAACTTCTCCGGCGGCCCGCACCAGGGCTACACCCTGGGCGTACCTGCGGCGGGGGCCTGGCAGGAAGTCCTCAACACGGACCACTCCAGCTACGGCGGTTCGGGAGTGCTGAACCAAGGCGCACTCACGGCTAGCACCGAGGGGCAGGACGGCCAGCCGGCGACGCTGACCGTTACGCTGCCTCCGCTCGGCGCCGCGTTCTTCAAGCTGGCCAGCTGACCTGACGGCAGTCTGTCAGCTGATCCGGCGGCGTTGAGTCGCTGGGAAAGCCCGGAATCCTTGTGATTCCGGGCTTTTCCCATGCTTGTGGGATACGGCTTTGTATCCTCGCCGAACTGGTGGTAGAGTTTATTTCCGCGCTGCTCCCCGGAGTTGGCCAGCCCAGACAACACGGAATGCCACAAGCACTGTGAGTCGGGATGGCCGAATTGACTCGGGTGAAGCGAGCGGGTAAGTTAGACAAGTTGCTCCGGAGCGATCCACGGCTGGGATGTTGTGGTGGTGCCGGGTGTGTCTGTTGTTTGAGAACTCAATAGTGTGCCAAGTTTGTTGATACCAATTTATTTTATGGATTGGTTGAATTGACTGGATCCGCCACCCCGTGGTGTGGTCTGGTTTTTACAGCTGGTTTCAAATTTTGTGCAGTCTGGTTCCGCGTTTTCCCGTGGTGCCTGGTTGTGTCTGTTTTTGTTTTACTTCAACGGAGAGTTTGATCCTGGCTCAGGATGAACGCTGGCGGCGTGCTTAACACATGCAAGTCGAACGATGAACCTCACTTGTGGGGGGATTAGTGGCGAACGGGTGAGTAACACGTGAGTAACCTGCCCTTAACTCTGGGATAAGCCTGGGAAACTGGGTCTAATACCGGATATGACTCCTCATCGCATGGTGGGGGGTGGAAAGCTTTTTGTGGTTTTGGATGGACTCGCGGCCTATCAGCTTGTTGGTGAGGTAATGGCTCACCAAGGCGACGACGGGTAGCCGGCCTGAGAGGGTGACCGGCCACACTGGGACTGAGACACGGCCCAGACTCCTACGGGAGGCAGCAGTGGGGAATATTGCACAATGGGCGAAAGCCTGATGCAGCGACGCCGCGTGAGGGATGACGGCCTTCGGGTTGTAAACCTCTTTCAGTAGGGAAGAAGCGAAAGTGACGGTACCTGCAGAAGAAGCGCCGGCTAACTACGTGCCAGCAGCCGCGGTAATACGTAGGGCGCAAGCGTTATCCGGAATTATTGGGCGTAAAGAGCTCGTAGGCGGTTTGTCGCGTCTGCCGTGAAAGTCCGGGGCTCAACTCCGGATCTGCGGTGGGTACGGGCAGACTAGAGTGATGTAGGGGAGACTGGAATTCCTGGTGTAGCGGTGAAATGCGCAGATATCAGGAGGAACACCGATGGCGAAGGCAGGTCTCTGGGCATTAACTGACGCTGAGGAGCGAAAGCATGGGGAGCGAACAGGATTAGATACCCTGGTAGTCCATGCCGTAAACGTTGGGCACTAGGTGTGGGGGACATTCCACGTTTTCCGCGCCGTAGCTAACGCATTAAGTGCCCCGCCTGGGGAGTACGGCCGCAAGGCTAAAACTCAAAGGAATTGACGGGGGCCCGCACAAGCGGCGGAGCATGCGGATTAATTCGATGCAACGCGAAGAACCTTACCAAGGCTTGACATGGGCCGGACCGGGCTGGAAACAGTCCTTCCCCTTTGGGGCCGGTTCACAGGTGGTGCATGGTTGTCGTCAGCTCGTGTCGTGAGATGTTGGGTTAAGTCCCGCAACGAGCGCAACCCTCGTTCCATGTTGCCAGCGCGTAATGGCGGGGACTCATGGGAGACTGCCGGGGTCAACTCGGAGGAAGGTGGGGACGACGTCAAATCATCATGCCCCTTATGTCTTGGGCTTCACGCATGCTACAATGGCCGGTACAAAGGGTTGCGATACTGTGAGGTGGAGCTAATCCCAAAAAGCCGGTCTCAGTTCGGATTGGGGTCTGCAACTCGACCCCATGAAGTCGGAGTCGCTAGTAATCGCAGATCAGCAACGCTGCGGTGAATACGTTCCCGGGCCTTGTACACACCGCCCGTCAAGTCACGAAAGTTGGTAACACCCGAAGCCGGTGGCCTAACCCCTTGTGGGAGGGAGCTGTCGAAGGTGGGACTGGCGATTGGGACTAAGTCGTAACAAGGTAGCCGTACCGGAAGGTGCGGCTGGATCACCTCCTTTCTAAGGAGCACCTACAGCAACCCTGCCCCGTGTATGCGGGTGTGGTGGTGTTGTCAGGAGTACGCCCGTTGCGCAGACGATAGTTCTGCGGCGGGTGCTCACGGGTGGAATATCAGCAAATAGCGGCCGCATGGTTTTGTCCTTGCCCAGTACGGATGCTCTTGAGTGTCCTGGAACGGCGGGGGCGGGGCGCAGGCGGTTTAGTGTTTGGCACACTGTTGGGTCCTGAGGCAACAGGACCGGGAGGGTTTCTTCCCGGGTTTTGTTTGTTTCTGGTTTCCTGGCTGCACCGATCACACGGTTGTTGTCCCTTTGCGGGGGTGCGTGTGTGGGGTGTGTGGTACGGGGTTGTTGTTTGAGAACTACATAGTGGACGCGAGCATCTTTTATAAGAAGCAATTTCCAAGAATATGAACCTGGATCTGGTTCTTCGCCTTTCGGGGTGGGGGATTGGTTTCTGTGGTTCTCTCGAAAATTAGCGTTTTTGATCTTTTGTGGTCAAGTTTTTAAGAGCACACGGTGGATGCCTTGGCATTAGGAGCCGAAGAAGGACGTAGGAATCTGCGATAAGCCTGGGGGAGTCGATAACCGGACTGTGATCCCAGGGTGTCCGAATGGGGAAACCCCGCCAGGGACGCGAGTTGCCTGGTGACCCGCATCTGAACACATAGGGTGCGTGGAGGGAACGCGGGGAAGTGAAACATCTCAGTACCCGCAGGAAGAGAAAACAATAGTGATTCCGTTAGTAGTGGCGAGCGAACGCGGATCAGGCTAAACCGTTCCATGTGTGATAGCCGGCGGGCGTTGCATGGTCGGGGTTGCGGGACTTTCCGTGCTGTCTCTGCCGGGACAGCGAGGTGTGATGTGCAGGCATAGGTGAACGGTCTTGAAAGGCCGGCCAGAGAGGGTGTGAGCCCCGTAACCGTAATGTTGTGTACCGCCTGGGAAGTATCCCAAGTAGCACGGGGCCCGAGAAATCCCGTGCGAATCTGTCAGGACCACCTGATAAGCCTAAATACTCCCTAATGACCGATAGCGGACCAGTACCGTGAGGGAAAGGTGAAAAGTACCCCGGGAGGGGAGTGAAACAGTACCTGAAACCGTGTGCTTACAATCCGTCGGAGCCAGTCTGATTCTGGTGACGGCGTGCCTTTTGAAGAATGAGCCTGCGAGTTAGTGTTACGTCGCGAGGTTAACCCGTGTGGGGCAGCCGTAGCGAAAGCGAGTCTGAATAGGGCGTTGCAGTGGCGTGATCTAGACCCGAAGCGAAGTGATCTACCCATGGCCAGGTTGAAGCGACGGTAAGACGTCGTGGAGGACCGAACCCACTTCAGTTGAAAATGGAGGGGATGAGCTGTGGGTAGGGGTGAAAGGCCAATCAAACTTCGTGATAGCTGGTTCTCCCCGAAATGCATTTAGGTGCAGCGTTGCGTGTTTCTTACCGGAGGTAGAGCTACTGGATGGCTAATGGGCCCTACAAGGTTACTGACGTCAGCCAAACTCCGAATGCCGGTAAGTGAGAGCGCAGCAGTGAGACTGTGGGGGATAAGCTTCATAGTCGAGAGGGAAACAGCCCAGACCACCAACTAAGGCCCCTAAGCGTGTGCTAAGTGGGAAAGGATGTGGAGTTGCGAAGACAACCAGGAGGTTGGCTTAGAAGCAGCCATCCTTAAAAGAGTGCGTAATAGCTCACTGGTCAAGTGATTCCGCGCCGACAATGTAGCGGGGCTCAAGTACACCGCCGAAGTTGTGGCATTCACATTTTATCCAAGCCGCCTCCTTGTGGGGTTGGTTCAGGAGTGTGGATGGGTAGGGGAGCGTCGTGTGGGCAGTGAAGTCGCGGTGTAAACCAGCGGTGGAGCCTACACGAGTGAGAATGCAGGCATGAGTAGCGAAAGACGGGTGAGAAACCCGTCCGCCGAATGATCAAGGGTTCCAGGGTCAAGCTAATCTGCCCTGGGTAAGTCGGGACCTAAGGCGAGGCCGACAGGCGTAGTCGATGGACAACGGGTTGATATTCCCGTACCGGCGAAAAACCGCCCATGCTGAACAGGGGATACTAACCGCCCGAGACCTGCCCGATCACCCTTGTGGTGTGAGGGTTTTGGTGGAGCGCGGGACCTGATCCTGGGAGGTAAGCGTATTAACAGGTGTGACGCAGGAAGGTAGCCGAGCCGGGCGATGGTTGTCCCGGTCCAAGGATGTAGGGCGAACGGTAGGCAAATCCGCCGTTCATGATGCCTGAGACCTGACGGGACCCCTTTAGGGGGGATTCGGTGATCCTATGCTGCCTAGAAAAGCATCGACGCGAGGTTTTAGCCGCCCGTACCCCAAACCGACACAGGTGATCAGGTAGAGAATACTAAGGCGATCGAGAGAATTATGGTTAAGGAACTCGGCAAAATGCCCCCGTAACTTCGGGAGAAGGGGGGCCCCAACCTTGATGGACACACGCTGTCCGGAGGGGATCGGGGCCGCAGAGACCAGGGGGAAGCGACTGTTTACTAAAAACACAGGTCCGTGCGAAGTCGCAAGACGATGTATACGGACTGACTCCTGCCCGGTGCTGGAAGGTTAAGAGGACCGGTTAGCCGCAAGGCGAAGCTGAGAATTTAAGCCCCAGTAAACGGCGGTGGTAACTATAACCATCCTAAGGTAGCGAAATTCCTTGTCGGGTAAGTTCCGACCTGCACGAATGGAGTAACGACTTCCCCGCTGTCTCAACCATAAACTCGGCGAAATTGCAGTACGAGTAAAGATGCTCGTTACGCGCAGCAGGACGGAAAGACCCCGAGACCTTTACTATAGTTTGGTATTGGTGTTCGGAGTGGCTTGTGTAGGATAGGTGGGAGACGTTGAAGCCCGGACGCCAGTTCGGGTGGAGTCATCGTTGAAATACCACTCTGGTCACTTTGGACATCTAACTTCGGCCCGTAATCCGGGTCAGGGACAGTGCCTGATGGGTAGTTTAACTGGGGCGGTTGCCTCCTAAAAAGTAACGGAGGCGCCCAAAGGTTCCCTCAGCCTGGTTGGCAATCAGGTGTCGAGTGTAAGTGCACAAGGGAGCTTGACTGTGAGAGAGACATCTCGAGCAGGGACGAAAGTCGGGACTAGTGATCCGGCGGTACATTGTGGAATGGCCGTCGCTCAACGGATAAAAGGTACCTCGGGGATAACAGGCTGATCTTGCCCAAGAGTCCATATCGACGGCATGGTTTGGCACCTCGATGTCGGCTCGTCGCATCCTGGGGCTGGAGTAGGTCCCAAGGGTTGGGCTGTTCGCCCATTAAAGCGGTACGCGAGCTGGGTTTAGAACGTCGTGAGACAGTTCGGTCCCTATCCGCTGCGCGCGCAGGAAATTTGAGAAGGGCTGTCCTTAGTACGAGAGGACCGGGACGGACGAACCTCTGGTGTGTCAGTTGTACTGCCAAGTGCACCGCTGATTAGCTACGTTCGGATGGGATAACCGCTGAAAGCATCTAAGCGGGAAGCTCGCTTCGAGATGAGATTTCCATACACCTTGTGTGTGAGAGGCCCCCAGCCAGACCACTGGGTTGATAGGCCGGATGTGGAAGCGAGGACTAACGACTCGTGAAGCTGACCGGTACTAATAGGCCGATAACTTACACCACACACCCCTTTCGTGAACGGATTCAAAAGACGTTCACACCATGAAAGGGGTAAAAAGAAAACAAGACTGCTTGCGTCCACTATGTGGTTCCCAACCAACAAACCCGTTGCGTTGCAGGAACAAAACCACAACAAAATAACAACACCACACCTGCCCTGACCGGCAGGAGCATGTTGTAACCACTGATTTCCCAACCCCGGGCGCATGCCGGGGGTCCGGGTAGAAGGGTTACGGCGGTCATAGCGTGGGGGAAACGCCCGGTCCCATTCCGAACCCGGAAGCTAAGACCCACAGCGCCGATGGTACTGCACCCGGGAGGGTGTGGGAGAGTAGGTCACCGCCGGAACATCATTCAGGTCGAGAGCCCCAACCAGGCAACTGGTTGGGGCTCTCCCACGTTAACCACCAAAACCCCCACCCCACACCCACACCCTCTCCCACATCCAGATCCTCTCTCAGATCCGGCACCCCTCCCGACACACCCTCTCTCAGATCCGGCACCCCTCCCGACACACCCTCTCTCACTACCTGCGCCTTCCGGGCACCCGGCCCGGGCACCCGAACCAGGCACCGCCCTCGAACCCCCGCCACCACCGAGAGAGCATCCCGAAACAACCCGCCACAACTGAGAGAGCGTCCGGAAACAACCCGCCACAACTGAGAGAGCGTCCGGAAACCACCCGCCACAACTGAGAGAGCGTCGCCCGGGGGAGTGCGAAAGGTGAGAGAGCGCCCGGGTAAAGTTGGTGAGCATGGATAACCTCTTCAGCCACGCATTCCCTGCGGACGAAGCACCCGATCCCGTGGATGGCCTCGACGCCGTGGTGCACACTGTGGTGGTGCCCGGTCCGGTCTCCAAGGCGTTCATTGGGTTCACCGAACACACCCACCTCTGGTGGCCGCTCGAGGACCACAGTGTCTTCGGTACGGGTTCTTACGTGGAGTTCGAAGAGAACCTGGTCATGGAAACCGCGGATGATGGCCGGACCGCGGTGTGGGGAATGATCGACGACTGGCAGCCGCCGTTGTCTTTCCATGCCAGCTGGCACCCGGGGACCACTGCGTTGTGGGCTACCGAGCTCCGCGTGGCTTTTAGGGCAGTGGACGGCGGCACAGGGCTTCGCCTCGTCCACGACGGCTGGGAGGGTGCCGAAAACCCTGCCGTAACACGCGCTGAATACGATGCCGGCTGGCCGGACGTACTGGCCCGCTTTGCCCGGTTCATGGGTGGTGTAGTTGGCTAGGGTACGGCGCATGGCTGAGGGGGAGTGGGCATCCTTGCGCGCCGTGAGGCTGGAAATGCTGGCCGATACCCCAACGGCTTACGTTGAATCCCTGGCGTCCGCCCAGGCGCAGACCGAGGGCCAATGGCGGAGCCGCGCCGCTGCGATGACCGCTCCCGGAAGTGTGACGTTCGTTGCTGAGGACGGTTCGAGGACCAATGTGTTCTGTGGCCTGATGCGTGTGGTGGTGAAGCATTCCCAGGAGCCTAATCGGCAGCGCCAAGCCATGCTCATTAGTGTTTATGTGGCCGTACCGTATCGGGGAAGCGGCCTCGCCGACGAGATGCTCGGCAGGTCGGTCGAGGCCGCAGCAGGTGAGCTTGAGTGCGGACTGCTGCAGCTCGGCGTCCACGAAGACAATACCCGTGCCCTGGCTTTCTACGCGCGCCACGGCTTCGGTGACACGGGGCGGCGGGAAGCCTATGCGCTCGATCCCGGGAAGAAAGAGATCATCATGGAGCGGGAGCTGTACTCGCGCGCGCCGGCCGCCTAGCGATACCCTCGGAGACGTCAGCGCTGCGCAGCGTCTGCCGGTGGCACGGAGGTGCTGGACCTGACCACGAAGTTCGTGGGGAACTCCGTATCGGTTGCACCGCCGTCGGCTGCGTCCTCAAGGCCCGCCAGCAGGAGACGGACCGCCAAGGCTCCCTGTCCACGGGCGTCCTGGTCGAAGGTGGTGAGGCCGAATACTTCACCAAGCTCATGTCCGTCGATTCCAATGACGGACAGGTCATAGGGGATCCGCAGACCGAAGTCCCGTGCGGCCAGGATGGTTCCGATGGCCATCTCGTCTGAAGCCGCGAACACCGCCGTGGGGCGTTCGGACGTGCCCCCGAGCAATTGCCGGGCACTCGCGTAGGCGCCCTGGATGGTGAAGTCGGCGGAGACCTGCCATTCCGGACGGACGGGAACCCCGGCAGCCGCCATGGCTTTCTCGAAGCCGCCTTGACGCGTTCCGGGGAGCCGGAAATCCTGCTGGTAGGAGGCGTCGCCGGTCATGTGGGCGATCCGGGTGTGCCCCAGCCTGATGAGGTGGCTGGTTGCTGCTTCGGCGATTCCCGGGTCGTTAATCCTGATCGTGGAGGCACCGGGCAAGGGGCCGCCGATTCCCACGATCGGGCGGTGGATGGCGAGCAGTTGCCGTATTTCGGCTTCACTGAGTTCGAGTGACACCGCAATGACCGCATCCACGCGTTTTCGCAGCAGGAAGTCGTTCAAGACGCTGTGCCGGCGGTCAGGCCCTTCACTGACGTTGTACAGGGTCAGGTCGTACCCGGCGTCGAGCAATGTGGCCGAAACCCCTTCCACCACCGAGGAGAAAAACCAGCGGTGGACGGAAGGGACAACAACACCCACATTGTGGTTCCGGCCTGATGCCAGGCTGGAGGCGTGGTACGACAAGACGAAACCGAGTTCGGCTGCGGCCGCCTGCGCACGTTCGCGGCTGCGGGCGGACACATTCCCTTTGCCGCTGAGTGCCCGTGACACAGTAGCGATGGACAGGCCCGCTCGCTCAGCTACGTCCTTGATGCCGGGCATATTCAGTTCTCCGTGTTCTTAACCGCCAATTCCAACGACTGCCGGATCACCCAACCTCAAGGTTCAGCCAGACCGTCTCACCCGAGCCTAGCTGATGACCGCCAGAGTTCGTCTCAGCTGACTCCGGGGAGCTGCGCAGCAGCACCCGGCCTGCCGGGAGTTCCAACGGTCCATGTCCTGTGTTCATGACCACAAGGGTGGTGCCGTTGACGTAGGCCAGGGACGTATCGCTGCACCAGCTTTCCAGCCATGCCAGCGAGCCCCGGCCGAGGTCCAGCTCCCTCCGCATTGCCAGCATCCGGCGGTAGAGGTTCAAATGCGACGTCGGCTGTTCAGCCTGCGCATCACGCGCCAGTTCGCTGAAGCTCTGCGGCTGCGGCAGCCAGGGAGCTTGTCCCGAGCCGAAGCCGGCGTGCAGTTCGGCGGCACGCCAGGGAAGGGGCACCCGGCAGCCGTCGCGGCCCAGCCGTTCTCCGCCGGTGCGCGCGAACGTGGGGTCCTGGCGCTGGCTGTCCGGGATGTCGATTCCGTCCGGCAGGCCCAGTTCTTCGCCCTGGTAGAGATACGCCCCGCCGGGAAGCCCCAGCATGAACATGGAGGCGGCGGCAGCCCGGCTCCTGCCCAAGGCAAAGTCGGGCTGCCGGTCAAAGGTGCCGATCCCGTCGCCGTCGCGCGGTCCCGGGCCGTCGTAGCCGAAGCGGGTGGCGTGGCGGACGACGTCGTGGTTGGACAGTACCCACGTGCTTGGCGCGCCGACGGCGTCCAACGCCACCAGGGAGTCCGTGATGACACCGCGTAGGCGGTGGACGTCCAGGCCCGCATGGAGGTAGGGGAAATTGAACGCCTGGTGCATTTCGTCCGGGCGGACCCAGTCAGCCAAACGTGGCAACGGGTCCACGTTGGCTTCGGCACAGAGGATGCGGTCCGGACCGTACTCGGCAAGAATCCGGCGCCACGCCCGGTAGATGTCATGCAGGGCCGGCTGGCCGAACATCGGTGCGTCATGGCCGGGGTAGCCGTCGCAGCTGTTGCCGTCGGCCCTGCCGCCCCACTCCGGCAGGCCGGGAGCCTTCACCAGCGCGTGGGCCACGTCCACGCGGAATCCGGACACGCCCCGGTCCAGCCAGAAACGCAGCACCCGCTCGAATTCATCGTGGACTGCCTGGTTGTCCCAGTTGAAGTCGGGCTGGGAGGCGTCGAAAAGGTGCAGATACCACTGCCCGGGCCGGCCGTCCGGCTCCGTGATGCGTGTCCAGGCGGGTCCGCCAAAGTGCGACTGCCAGTTGTTGGGAGGCTCTTCACCATAGGTTCCCAGGCCGTCCCGGA
This sequence comes from Arthrobacter sp. PvP023, assembly GCF_017832975.1. NCBI lineage: Bacteria > Bacillati > Actinomycetota > Actinomycetes > Micrococcales > Micrococcaceae > Arthrobacter > Arthrobacter sp. PvP023. Next base: position 4,214,217 of record NZ_JAFIBI010000001.1, on the reverse strand, counting down.
AGATGAACATGTCACGTTCCGCACTGCCGGCGGGGGCGGCAAGGGCAGCCTGGAAAGCGGCGTGCTGGTCCGAGCAGTGATTCGGAACAAGATCCACGATCACCCGCAGGTTCAGGCGGGTTGCCTCCACCATCATGGCGTCGAAGTCGGCCAGGGTGCCGAACAGCGGATCGACGTCGCAGTAGTCGCTGACGTCGTAGCCAGCGTCCTTTTGCGGTGAGCGGTAGAACGGCGACAGCCAGACGGCATCCACATCGAGTTGGGCCAACTGGGGCAGCTCTGCAGTGATGCCGGCAAGATCGCCGATGCCGTCTCCGTTCAGGTCCCGAAAGGACCGCGGATAGACCTGGTAGATGACGGCGGACCGCCACCAGCCGGAAGCTTCATCAGCAGTGTGGACCAGGGTCAGTGGCCCCGCCGCGACGGCGGGGGCTTTGAGCATTGAGTCAACGGACATGCCGGTAATCGTAGAACGGAACAAGCCAGAATTGAAAACGCTTCCAATTGTGACGTAGGACTCATTGCCTGCGGATGGTCTGCTACCCGGCCCTTGGATTGCAGGCTCTCAGGAGTAATGAAGCCTCCGGGCAGGGTCGGTGCCCCGCTTTGCGTACCAGGCTACTGCCGAGTAGGGTGACTTTCCATCATGGGTCATCCCGTGTACTTTGGAAGCGCTTGCAGCTGTGAGCCACATCACCGACGATGCCACAGGGCCCAGGGGGCCGACGCGTGGATGCAGGATTTTTTATGAAAGGGACACCAATGAAGGTGCAGAACACCCTCACGAGCGGGACCAGCCGCCGCGTCTTCACGGCGGGCGCGCTCTCCGTCGTGGCAGCCTTGGCGCTCAGCGCCTGCGGTGGCGCATCGGCCACCGCACCGGCAACCGCTACCGCTAAGCCGGACCTGAAGTCTGCCGGTGCAGGCACCATCACCATGTGGGTCGACGCCGAACGGTCGCCGGCGCTGAAGGACATCACCGCCAAGTTCCAGGCCGATACCGGCATCGAGGTCAAACTCGTCGTCAAGGACTTCGCCGCCGTCCGCGATGACTTCATCACCCAGGTCCCCACGGGCAAGGGCCCGGACCTGATCGTCGGACCGCATGACTGGGTCGGCAAGTTCGTCCAGAACGGCGTCATTGCTCCGATCGAACTCGGGGACAAGTCGTCGGCATTCCAGGGTTCCTCTATCAAGGCCATGACCTTCAACGGCTCCGTCTATGGTGTCCCGTACGCCATCGAAAACATCGCGCTGCTGCGCAACACCGATCTGGTGGCCGAGAGCGCGGAAACGCTGGACGAAGTAGTTGCCAACGGCAAGAAGGCAGTGGCGGACGGCAAGGCCAAGTTCCCGTTCCTGGTGGGCATGGATCCCAAGCAGGGCGACCCGTACCACCTCTACCCGCTGCAGGCCTCCATGGGTTCGCAGGTCTTCGGCCAGTCTGCCGACGGTGGTTACGATCCCAAACAGCTCCTCATCGGTGATGCCGCCGGCGTCGAGTTCGCCAAGAAGCTCGTGGCCTGGGGCGACGCAGGTGAAAAGATCATCAACTCCAACATCACCGGGGACATTGCCAAGGAGAAGTTCCTGGCAGGCGAATCCCCCTACTTCCTGACGGGCCCCTGGAACGTTCCGGATGTCCAGAAGAAGGGCATCAAGTTTGCTGTGGACGCCCTGCCGACGGCCGGTGACAAGCCCGCCCAGCCGTTTATCGGCGTCAACGGCTTCTTCATCAGCGCCAAGAGCGCCAACGCCCTTGCCACCAATGAATTCGTCACCAACTACCTCACCTCCGAAGCGGCACAGGATTCCATGTACAAGGCCGGCGGCCGCCCGCCGGCGCTGAAGGCCTCCTTCGAGAAGGCAGCCAGCGATCCCGTGGTGGAAGCATTCGGCAAGATCGGTGCCACCGGCGTGCCCATGCCCGCCATTCCGGAAATGAGCGCAGTCTGGGCCGACTGGGGAGCCACTGAACTCGCGCTGATCAAGGGCCAGGGCGATCCCGCTGCAGAGTGGGCCAAGATGGCTGCCAGCATCAAGGCGAAGATCGCCGGCTGACGCCGCCCGCCGGCTGACGCCGCCCGCCGGCTGACGCCGCCCGCCGGCTGACGCCGCCCGCCGGTTCACTCCGGCCGGCTGACGCCGCCCGCCGGTTCACTCCGGCCGGCACGGGCCGGGCAGCTTTGCCGCTGCCCGGCCCGTTGCTGCAGCGCCCGTTGCCGCAGCGCCCCGCACTTTCCACGGCCCCGATTCTCCCAAGGACCATAGACAGCCATGCCCAAAACAGATCTTTTCCAGGATTCCCCGCCGCCCCCGTCGTCGGGAGCCGGACCAACGTCGGGAGCCGAGCCGACGCCGGGTACCTCGCCATCATTGGGCGGCCGCACCTCGGGCCGCCGGCCGGGGTTGCCAAACCGTCGCTCCCGCCAGGATTCCCTCAAGGGGACCGTGGCCAAGATCGTGCTCCTGGGCCTCGTTGACGCCCTGGCCGTCTATGTCCTGATGATGCTCTTCCTGAGCCAGTCCTGGGGTGCCCTCGCGGTCTCCTCCGCCGTCGTACTGGCCATTAACTGGATCTACCTCCGCAAGGGGGGACTGCCCGCAAAATACCTGGCGCCGGGCGTGCTGTTCCTGCTTGTGTTCCAGGTCTTCGTAGTGCTCTTCAGCGGTTACATCGCATTTACCAACTACGGAGACGGGCACAACAGCACCAAGGACGACGCAATCGCGGCCATCCAGCTCACGGCCCAGAAGCGTGTCCCTGACTCACCGGCCTACAAGGCAGCGGTCCTCACCAAGGGCAACGACTTCTACCTGCTGTTTACCGATCCGGATGGCAAGGCTTCCATCGGCAGCACCGGTTCGCCCCTGCAGGAAGTGCCCGGCGCCGGCACCGACTCCACCGGCAAGGCCAACTCCGTTGACGGCTACCGGACGCTGAACTTCCAGGAAATCGTGGCAAACCAGCAGGACATCCTGGCCATCACCGTGCCCGTCTCGGAGGACCCGGCGGACGGCACCCTCCGCACGGCGGACGGCAGCAGCGCCTACGAGTTCAAGCCGGCCCTGACCTATGACGCGGCGGCCGACACGTTCACCGACACCGACACGGGAGCCGTCTACCGGGACAACGGCAAGGGGGCCTTCGCGGACAGCAACGGCCAGACCCTCACCACGGGCTGGAAGATCGACGTCGGCATGGAGAACTTCGCCCGCGCCTTCACCGATCCCAGCCTGCGAGGTCCGCTGCTGGGTGTCATCCTCTGGACCTTCACCTTCGCCGTCGCCTCTGTTGCGCTGACCTTCGCGCTTGGCCTGTTCCTGGCCATCACCTTCAACCGCGAGGACCTGCGTGGCAAAAAGGTCTACCGGATCCTGATGATCCTGCCCTACGCCTTCCCGGCGTTCCTGTCCGGACTGGTCTGGTCCGGCATCCTCAACCCGCAGTTCGGCTGGCTCAACCAAACGCTGCTGGGCGGCGCCACCATCGGCTGGCTCACGGACCCGGTCCTGGCCAAGATCAGCGTCCTGGTGGTCAACCTGTGGCTCGGCTTCCCGTACATGTTCCTGGTCTGCACCGGCGCCCTCCAGTCGCTGCCCACCGAGCTCGACGAGGCTGCGCGGATGGACGGCGCCGGCCCGTGGCGCGTCTTCCGGTCCATCAAGCTTCCCCTGCTGCTGGTCTCGATTGCCCCGCTGCTGATTTCCTCCTTCGCTTTCAACTTCAACAACTTCAATGTGATCTACATGCTCACCGGCGGCGGGCCGCGCTTCGCGGACACCGACCGTGACATTGGAGCCACGGACATCCTGATCACGCTGGTATACAAGGTGGCTTTCGGGCAGGGTACCGGCCGCGACTACGGCCTGGCCAGCGCCCTGGCCATCATCATTTTCATCATCGTGGCCACCGTGTCGGCCATCAGCTTCAAGCAGACCAAAGCACTCGAGGACGTGAACTCATGAACGGGTCAACGACACGCACCGGTACGACGGCGGCACCCGCCACAGGCTCCGCCGTCACCGGAGCAGGCACCGCAGCAGACACTACCGTCGAGCAGCTGAAGCAGCTGCACCGGCGGCGCACGTTCGGTGTCTGGTTCAAGGACAAGGGCTGGCGGCACCTCGTGGGAGTCGCCGTGACCATCTTCGCGATCTTTCCGCTTCTCTATGTACTGTCCGCCGCGTTCAACTCCACGGGCACGCTCGTGGGCTCGAACGCACTCTTCAGCAAGCTGGACCTCGGCAATTTCACCGCCTTGTTCAACGACCCGTCACGGCCCTTCGGCCGCTGGTTCGGCAACACCATGGTGGTGGGCGTGGTGACCTCCGCAGCGACGGTGTTCCTGGGAGCCATGGCCGCCTACGCGTTCTCCCGCATGCGGTTCAAGGGGCGCCGGATCGGGCTGCTGAGCCTTCTCCTGCTCCAGATGTTCCCGCAACTGCTTGCCGTGGTGGCCATCTTCCTGCTGCTCAGCGGGATCTCCGAGGTCATTCCGGCCCTGGGCCTGGGCAGCCAGCTCGGCCTGATCATGGTGTACCTTGGCGGTGCACTGGGAGTGAACACGTACCTCATGTACGGCTTCTTCAACACCGTCCCGCAGTCCCTGGACGAGGCGGCCAAGATCGACGGCGCCAGCCACGTGCAGATCTTCTTCGGCATCATCCTGCGCCTGGTCACCCCGATCCTCGCAGTGGTGGGGCTGCTCGCCTTCATCGGAATCTCCAGCGAATTCGTGATAGCCAGCGTGGTGCTGACCGACCCGGACAGCCAGACACTCGCCGTAGGGCTCTACTCCTTCGTCGCCCAGCAGCGTTCGGAGAACTGGGGGGTCTTCGCCGCCGGCGCAGTGCTCGCGGCCGTCCCGGTAATGGCGCTGTTCCTGTTCCTTCAGCGCTACATCGTCAGCGGCCTCACCCAGGGCTCGGTCAAGGGCTAAGCATGCCGGCAATCCTCCCGCGCTGCCCCCTCCCGCACCACGACGGTTCGCCGCTGCACGTCCCGCGGCGCGCCGGGCTTGGCGATGCCGCCGGGCTCCGCGTGCGGATCCCCGCGGCCTGGGGCCGTGCCGCCCGGGTCTGGGTGCGGTCGGTCCAGGACGGTGAGCCCCGGTACGACGCCGCGCACAGCCTGGGGGAGTTTAACGGCTGGGTTTGGTGGGAAGCGAAGATGACCGTCACCAACCCGGTGGCCCGGTACCGCTTCCTCCTGGAAGTTGCGGAAAGCGAGCACGACGACGGTACTCCAGACAGCGGACAGGCGGGCAGCACGCCGGGGTACTGGAGCCTCAACGCCCAGGGGCTGTTCCGGCGCGACGTCTCCGACTACGCGGACTTCCGGCTGACCACCTTCCCGGCTGCGCCGCAGTGGCTGCGCCGGGGAACGATGTACCAGGTGTTTCCGGACCGCTTCGCGCGCTCTGCCGACGCCGGGCCGCTTCCGGTGCCTGACTGGGCCATCCCGTCCGGATGGGACCACACGCCAGTGCAGGGAACCGGACCTGCCACACCCTTCCAGTTCTATGGCGGCGACCTCACCGGGGTGGCCGAAAGACTGGACCATATCCAGCAACTCGGCGCCGACGTCATCTACCTGACGCCCTTCTTCCCGGCCCGTTCCAACCACCGCTACGATGCCTCCACCTTCAACGAAGTGGATCCGCTCCTGGGCGGGGATGATGCCCTCGTGAAGCTGGTGGAAGCGGCCCATGCGCGCGGGATCAAAGTGATGGGCGACCTCACGGCCAACCATTCCGGCGATGCCCATGAGTGGTTCAGACAGGCGCTGGCGGATCCCGCATCCGCCGAAGCCGGCTACTACTACTTCAATGCGGAGCACACGGAGTACGAAGCCTGGTACGGCGTGGCCTCGCTGCCCAAGCTCAACTGGTCTTCCGAGGACCTGAGGGTCAAGTTCGTCTTGGACGATGACTCGCCCGTGGCGCGCTGGCTCAGGCCCCCGTTCAACCTGGACGGCTGGCGGATCGACGTCGGCAACATGACCGGCCGGCTGGGCGCCACTGACCTCAACCGCGAGGTGGCCTGCCTGATCGCGGACCGGGTCAGGGACATCAACCCGGAAGCAGCATTGCTGGCCGAAGCCACCAACGATGCCGCGCCCGACTTCACCGGCGAACACTGGCACGGGGCCATGACCTACGCCAACTTCACCCGCCCACTGTGGTCCTGGCTGGCAGGCGACGCCGCGCACGTCAATTTTTTCGGTACCCCCCTGGCCGGCCCCAACCGGATGGGAGCCGAGGATTTCCTCGCCACCCACCTGGACCTTGCGTCGGCCTTTAGCTGGGACCTTCGGCTCCAGAACATGAACGCCTTGAACAGTCACGACACCGCCCGTGCAGCCACCGTGATGATCGACGGCGGGCAGTTGCTCGGGGCCGTCATGATGTTCACGATGCCCGGTGTTCCCGTGGTCTTCGCCGGGGACGAGTTCGGCCTCAAGGGGTACAACGGCGAAGACGCCAGGACGCCGATGCCCTGGAACGACCCCGCCCGGATCGAATCGGACCTTCGTCCCGGTTATTCGGTCCTGGCAGCCCTGCGGCGGCAGCAGCCGGCGCTCACCGAGGGCGGAATCCGCTGGCTGTATGCCGACGGCGACGCGCTCACCTATATCCGCGAGACAGCAGAGAGCGCCGTCCTGGTGTTCGTGGCCCGCGCCTCCGCCCGGGCCGACCTCGCAGCCGGCGCACTGTCTCCGGCGCAGTACGCCGCCCTGGCCGCAGATCCCGCGTTCTGCACGGGTGACCTACGAACCGACGTGGCGGACCGGAGTGCCGGCACCCGGATCAGCGCGGGCGAAGCGGCGGCCGCTGTGTGGGTCCTTCCAGGAACCCGGACACCGTAAGTCGCAGCAGGTCCCGGCAGTGCTGCCGGGACGCCGGTATCCGCCGTCTAGACTGAAGGCCGGATTCGACGGACCTGGAGGCCGCATGAGCAGCATTGTTGACGAGCTCAAAACCATCCTGGAGCCCGGCAAGCTGGCCGTGGACGACATGACCCTGGCGGCCTACGCCGTGGACCAGGCACCCGTGCTCGACTACCAGCTGCCGCTGGCTGTGGTGAGGGCCGAAACGGTGGCGGACGTCCAGGCCGTAGTCAGTGCGTGCGCCAAGCACAGCGTGCCCATCGTTGCCCGTGGCGCCGGCACCGGTGTGTCCGGCGGCGCCCACGCCAGCCAAGGGTGCATCGTGCTGAGCCTCGAACGGATGAACCGTATCCTGGACCTGAATCCGGATGACGAGACCGCCGTCGTCGAACCCGGCGTCATCAATGCCGACCTCAACGACGCCGCCGCCGTCCACGGGCTGATGTACGCGCCAGACCCCGCGAGCTTCCGGATGTCCACCATCGGCGGCAACGTGGCCACCAACGCCGGCGGCCTGCGGTGCGCAAAATACGGCGTCACCCGCGATTCGGTCCTGGCCCTCGACGTGGTGCTGGCGGACGGTTCCCTGATCCACACCGGTCACCAGACGTTCAAGGGCGTTGCCGGCTATGACCTGACCGGGCTGTTCGTCGGATCGGAGGGAACACTCGGAATCGTGGTGGGGGCGACAGTGCGGCTGAAGTACCTGCCCCGCGAAGTCCACACCATCGCCGCGTTCTACCCGGACTTCCGCAGCGCCGCGGCGGGCGTCCTGGCCGTGGGTAAGGCCCGCGTCCAGCCCGCCATCATGGAACTGCTCGACGGCGGCTCGCTGCATCAGCTCGACGAAATCCATGGCTCGGACCTGAGCTCGCGGGGAGCCTCGCTCCTGCTGATCCAGACGGACGGCTTCGGGGCAGCCGCGGAGGCTGAGGTGGTCCGCGAAGTCCTTGCCGCCGGCGGAGCAACAGTGACCACCGAGGCCAGCGCAGAAGCCGAACAGCTGGTGGAACTGCGGCGCAACAGCCGCGGCGTTGAAGTGGATGACGAATACAGGGTGGGGGAGGACGTGGCCGTGCCGCGCTCGCGGCTGGTGGACTACATCGGCGAACTTGAAGCCATGGCTGTGGCCCACGGTGTGCAGCTCAAAGTCGTGGCCCACGCCGGCGACGGCAACCTGCACCCCACCTTCTGGGTGGACCGCCTGGACAACCAGGTGGACGCCGATGCAATGCGGCGGCTGGGCGAGGCCCTGGACAGGTCAATCACCGTGGCTCTGGCCATGGGTGGGACCATCACCGGCGAGCACGGGATCGGGCAGTACAAACTGCGGTGGCTGGGCCTGGAACAGCCCGAACCCGTACGGGAGCTGCAGCGCCGGATCAAGCACCTCTTTGATCCGGCCGGCATCCTGAATCCCGGAAAAGCGATCTAGCTAGTCATCGGAGTCCGGGTACTCGTCGATGTCTTCATCGCCGTACCGGGACTGCTCGGTTTCCACCTCCAGGATCTTGAGCAGTTCCGTGTCCGGGTTGAGCATGATCGCTGCCTCGTCGCGGCGGTGCCGGAGGATGGAATCGATGTAGGACTGCACGGCCTCGGCCAGCGGAATGTGCCGTTCCTGCTTCTCTGACATGTACCAGCGGTGTTCCAGCACTTCGTGGACGGCCTCCGCCGGTTCGAGTTTGCCGGAGAGGTCGCGCGGAATCGAACGGACAATGGGCTCGAAGATCTGGCTGACCCACAGGTGGGCGCTGTATTCCTCATCCATGGCGGGGTTGTTGTCCGCACGGAACGAGTCCATGTCGTTGAGCAGGCGGCGGGCCTGGTTCTCCTGGGCGTCCAGTCCGGTCAGCCGCAGCAGCCGGCGCTGGTGGTGGCCTGCGTCCACCACCTTGGGCTGGAGCTGGATGGTGGAGCCGTTCTGGGTGGTCTTGATCGCGTATTCCTCAACATCGAACCCCAGTTCGTTGAGTTTCCGGATACGGGCGGCCACGCGCCAGCGTTCGCCGATCTCGAAGGATTCCTTCTCCGTCAGCTCGGTCCAGAGCCGCCTGTAGCTGTCCATGATGAGTTCGCTGGTGGCCACCGGGTCCACCTTTTCTTCGATCAGGCCGCCGTCCAGCAGATCCATCAGCTCACCGGCGATGTTGACCCGGGCGATCTCGAGATCGTACTCGCGCTGGCCGGTGGACAGGTCCGGATACAGCTCGCCGGTCTCGGCATCCACCAGGTAGGCGGCGAAGGCGCCGGCATCGCGGCGGAAGAGGGTGTTGGACAGAGAGACGTCGCCCCAGTAGAAACCGATGAGGTGCAACCGCACCATCAGCAGGGCCTGGGCGTCGATCAGGCGTGTGAGGGTGTCCTTGCGCAGCATCTGGGAGAAGAGCGCCCGGTAGGGCATGGAGAACTTAAGGTGGCGGGTGACCAGCACCGGATTCAGCGGCCTGCCGTCCGGCGTGGTGCGGCCCGTTATGACGGCCACAGGCTCAACGCAGGGTACGTCCAGGCGCGCCAGCTTGCGGAGCATGTGGTACTCGTGACGGGCCACGTGTTCGGACGTTTCCTTGATGGCGATCACGGAGCCGCCCAGGTGGGCGAACCGCACGATGTGCCGGGAAATGCCGCGGGGGAGGGCAGCGAGGAATTCAGCCGGCCAGTCCTCCAGCGCAACGTGCCACGGCAGGTCCAGAAGTTCGGGATCAGCCGAGGCGGCGGTGATGCTCAGGTTGCTGGAGACGCTGGAATTCTTGTCGTCGTTGGCGCTGGCCGCTTCAAACCGAGGCAGTTTGCCGATCTGGCCGTAGTCGGTGGGTTCGTCGTGCCATTGGGCATTGCTTTCCTCGGTCATGTGCCAATTCTTCCGTACGTAGGGGCAGGCCGCCTAAACAAAGTCAGGGAACCGCGCTTAAATCGCGACGGCGGCCCGTCCTGTTGAGGAGGGGCCGCCGTCGGTCAGTGCTGCAAGGTGCCGGTCAGGTGCTGGCTGCTGCTGCAACCACCCGATTCAGCTCCGCAACCGGAAACTAGTCGCCGAGGCGCAGGCCGGTCTTGGTGTCGAACAGGTGCACATGTCCGGACTGCGGGCGAACGTAGATGGACTCGCCCTTCATCGGGGGGCGACGACCGTCGACGCGGGCCACGATGTCGTGGCTCTTGCCGTCCAGCGTGGTGTGGCCGTAGACGTAGGCGTCGGCGCCGAGTTCTTCGACGACGTCGACCTCAACCTGGAGGCCTTCGCCTGCGGCGACCTGCTCGAGGTCCTCCGGGCGTGAACCCAGCGTGACGGTGCGGCCGTGTGCTTCTTCGAGGACATCGCGGGGAACCGGGTACACGGTTCCGCCGAACTGGACGCCGCCGTCGACGACGGGGAGTTCCAGCAGGTTCATGGCCGGGGAGCCGATGAAGCCGGCTACGAAGACGTTCTTGGGCTTGTCGTAGAGGTTGCGCGGGGTGTCAACCTGCATCAGCAGGCCGTCCTTCAGCACAGCCACACGGTCACCCATGGTCATGGCCTCGACCTGGTCGTGGGTCACGTAGACGGTGGTGACGCCCAGGCGACGGGTCAGGGACGCGATCTGCGTACGGGTCTGGACGCGGAGCTTGGCGTCAAGGTTTGAAAGCGGCTCGTCCATGAGGAAGACCTGCGGGTTACGCACGATGGCGCGGCCCATGGCAACACGCTGGCGCTGACCGCCGGAGAGTGCCTTCGGCTTGCGGTCCAGGTACGGTTCGAGGTCAAGGAGCTTGGCTGCTTCGCGGACACGCTCCGCGCGCTCTTCCTTGCTGACGCCGGCGATCTTCAGCGCGAAGCCCATGTTGTCCGCAACGGTCATGTGCGGGTACAGGGCGTAGTTCTGGAAGACCATCGCGATGTCGCGGTCCTTCGGGGGAACATCGGTGACGTCGCGGTCGCCAATGAGGATACGGCCTGCGTTGACGTCCTCAAGGCCTGCGAGCATGCGCAGGGAGGTGGACTTACCGCAGCCGGAGGGTCCAACGAGGACCAGGAATTCGCCATCGGCGATGTCGATGTTGAGCTTATCGACGGCGGGCTTTTCGGTGCCCGGGTACAGACGTGTTGCGTTATCAAAAGTAACTGTTGCCACAGTTATCAATCCCTTCACCGGCAGGTACGTGCCGGACGATCCGTTGTGAATGGTTCATGTTTATTCAGTTGTTCACGGTTTTCCAGCCGTGTACTCCCCGGCCGAAGCCGAGGAGTATCGCGTGACGCCGCACGGTGTCTGTGCGCCACATCACAAACAGAGTATGTCAGATTTTATGCATTTGGGTGCAAATGTTACGGGCGTCACATGTGAGATTCGTAACCGGGGACCGGCAGGCCCGCCAATTGAGGCGGATTTACGGGGTTTCCCCAACAGCGAGGGTCCGCTCCCGGAGCAACGTCTCCAGCAGTTCGGCGATGTGCACGGGCGCTTCGACGCGGAACTGAGCCTGGGTGAAGTCCAGCCCCACTTTCACGCCCACGTCGCCGGGATACAGGCGTCCCAACGCGTCCTCATCCGTGGTGTCGTCGCCGGCGAACACCACCGCGGTGGCGTCGGTCGCCTGGCGGAGGAATGCCATGCCCTCGCCCTTGGAAGCGTGGACCACGGACGTCTCGAGTACCCGGTTGCCGTTCTTCAGATGCACGTCGGGCCGGCCCTGCAGTGCCGCGCGTGCAGCAGCGACGGCGTCCTCGGCCACGTCGTCGGCGGCCAGGCGGGTGTGCAGCACCACGCCTGCCGGTTTGTCTTCCAGCAACGTGCCCGGCGCCTGCTCCACGATTTCCTCAAGGATCCGCCGGACGTCTGCCAGCAGGGTCAGCTGGTCAGGGTCAAGCGTCAGTTCCGACGAGCCTGGTCCCAGCCAGGCTTCGGCCCCGTGGCTGCCGATGAGGAGGGTCTCCGGGGGCGGCGAAGCGACAGCCCGGAGGCTTTTCAGGGCCCGGCCCGAGATGAGTGCCGTCGTCGTCCGCGGGAGCGCCGCGAGGGCGGCGAAGGCTGCGGCGGACCGGGGGAGTGGGCGGGCGTCAGCAGCGTGGTCAACCAGCGGCGAGATTGTTCCGTCAAAATCCATGGCCACCAGGAGGTGCTCGGTGGCGGCAACCTTCTTGAGTGCCGCCAGGAGTTCAGGCTGGAGGGTGCGGGGGGCCTTGCCCGGGGCTGCATCAGGTGTCATCGCGGACCACTTTCTCTTTGAGTGCTGCAAGGAACTCGGCTGACCAGTGGTCGACGTCGTGGTCGAGGATCTGCTTTCGCATGGACCGCATCCGGCGGGCTGCCTCGGCCGGCTGCATGTTGACGGCCCTCATGATGGTGTCCTTGAGTCCGTCGATGTCGTGCGGGTTCATCAGCAACGCCTGCTTGAGTTGGTCCGCGGCGCCGGCGAATTCACTCAGTACCAGTGCGCCGTCGTTGTTGGTGCGTGCGGTCACGTATTCCTTGGCAACCAGGTTCATGCCGTCCCGCAGTGCCGTCACCAGCATGACGTCGGCCGCCAGGTACAGCGCCACCATTTCGTCGATGGGGTAGCTGTGGTGCAGGTAGCGGACGGCGGTGTTCTGCATGGTGTCGTAGGTGCCGTTGATGTGGCCCACGGTGCCCTCAACCTCTTCGCGGAGGAGGCGGTATTGCTCCACCCGCTCCCGGCTCGGGCTCGCCACTTGGATCAGTGCCGCGTCTTCCACGGTGACCTTTCCGTCCGCCAACAGTTCCTCGTAGGCCTTGAGCCGGTGGCGGATGCCCTTGGTGTAGTCGAGGCGGTCGACGCCCAGGAGGATGGTCTTGGGGTTGCCAAGGTCCCGGCGGATCTGCCGGGCGCGTTCGATGATTTCGGGCTTGCGGGCCAGCTCGCTGATCTGCTTGACGTCGATGGAGATGGGGAATGCCTGCGCGCGGGCAATGTGGGTGGTCTGGCCGTCAGGGCCCTTGACGTGGACCTGCTGCTGCTTGACGCTGGCACCCAGGAAACGCCGGGCGGAGCGCATGAAGTTGCCGGCATCGCTGGGGCGCTGGAAACCCACCAGGTCGGCGCCAAGGAGTCCGTCAATGATGGCCCGGCGCCACGGGAGCTGGGCGAAGATTTCCGGCGGGGGGAAGGGGATGTGGTTGAAGAACCCGATCTTGAGGTCCGGGCGTGCTTCGCGGAGCATCTTGGGAACCAGCTGCAGCTGGTAGTCCTGCACCCAGACGGTGGCTCCGTGGTCGGCGTGGCGCACGACGGCGTCGGCGAACCGCCGGTTGACCTTCCGATATGAATCCCACCACGTGCGGTGGAATTCCGGCGGCGCGATGACGTCGTGGTAGAGCGGCCAGAGGGTGGCGTTGGAAAAGCCCTCATAAAAAAGTTCGACGTCGTCCGTGCTCAGCTGCACCGGGACCAGGTCCATTCCGCCGTGGCTGAAGGGCTTGACGGTTTCATCCGGGGCGCCGTGCCAGCCCACCCAAGCGCCGTCGGTTTTGGTCATCATCGGGGCCAACGCGGTCACCAGGCCGCCGGGCGACCGCCGCCAACCGTCCTCGCACCCACTGTCTTCCGGGGCGCAGCGGTCAACCGGAAGACGGTTGGACACCACCATGAAGTCATAGAGCGCGTCAGCCGCGTGGCTGCCGCCGCGCGCGGGTTTTCCTTCGGCGCTTGCTTCGGATTTTTCACGGTGCGTAGTCTGCATTGGTGCCCCTTGGGTAGCTAATGGCTCGAAGTCAACCCTAGTCGGCCGGAATCTTCCGGGCCATTCATCCGTTGGGCAAACGGACAGAAACTTGAAGGCGCAAGCTCTCAGGTTTCTCCCCTAAACTGACAAAGTTGCCACTGATGTGGTCCGCACCTGGCCGATCGACCCGAGGAACTGATGAGCGCCGCAAACGAACCCCGCAAGTCCAAAGCAGAACGCACTGCCGAGGCCCGCGAGAAAGCCCGTGAGATCCGTGAGGTGCAGCTGAAGAAGGACAAGCGCAACAAGCTCCTGATCGGTTGGGGCATTGTGGTGGCAGTCGTTGCCATCCTCGCGATCGTCGCCCTGGTAGTCAGTTCCAACATCAGGAACAACGCACCGGTGGCGGACGAAGGCCCCACCCCGGCCAACGGCAACATCCACGGCGGTGTGACACTGCTGGCCAACTCTGAGGTCGTGAAGTCGGACCCCGCCACTGTCAACGTGAAGGACGTCCCGACCAAGCCGGAAACGGCTCCCGCGGAAGTTAAGGCTCCCGGCGCCGAGGCGGAAGCCGGCAAGCCCGTGAAGGTGGTCGTCTACATCGATTTCATCTGCCCCGTCTGCAAACGGTTCGAAACCACCTATAACGAGCAGCTGACCAGCCTCCGCAACGAAGGCAAGATCTCGCTGGAGTACCGTCCGCTCGGCTTCCTGGACCAGCAGTCCACCACCAACTACTCTTCCCGCGCCGCCAACGCAGCCGCCTGCGTGGTCAATGAATCCCCGGAAAAGTACTCTGACTTCCTCAATGCACTCTTCGAGAAGCAGCCTGCAGAAGGCAGTGCTGGCCTCTCGGACAACGACCTGAAGAAGCTGGCCACGGACGTCGGAGCCAAGAGCATCGATTCATGTGTGGAAGAGAAGAAATTCAGGCCTTATGTCAAGGTGGCCACCCAGGAAGCAGCGGCCATCGGTGTGACCGGCACTCCGACTGCTTTTGTGGACGGCAAGCAGTGGGGCAAGGGCGACTCCGCCAACACTGACCTGATCCCGTTCATCCAGGCCGCCATCGACGCCAAGGGCTAGCACCGCCTGACCCGTGCGGCATTCCAGTGGCCAGGTTCCGGAACCCCGGAACCTGGCCACTGCCGTTTTTACCAGCGGGGCGTCCTTGGGCTAACCTTATCTAGCACTGCACCCAGTGCCGCCTGTTGCGCCGGATACCTCCGGCAGAAACAGGCACGCCTCCTTAGCTCAGTTGGCCAGAGCACCGCTCTTGTAAAGCGGGGGTCGTCGGTTCGAATCCGACAGGGGGCTCCACGAACCCCTATCAGTGGTGGGCTAAGCCTGTTTCGGCGCCCATGGTTCAGGCAATCTGTGTCTCGGTGGCCCTGCGGAACGTCTTCAGTGTTACCCAAGGACACCCCATTGCGTCTGCCGCTCTTCGCCACGTTTTGCCGGCAATCTTCGAATCACACAATTTTGCCGTGGACGAGGGAAAGACCAGTCCCCACGATTTACCGCTTCAGGTGTCGCGCAGGATTGGGCAACATGACCGGATGCCGGTTCATGACAGGGCGTCTGGCTGGTTCAAGGGATTCAGCCCGTCGTTTGAGTGTCAGTGGCGCGTCACCGCGGTGCTTCGCATTCCGCTGTAGGCTGCCACGACCCCTACCAGGAAGATGAGGACGGCGAGGTAGATCAGGCCGAGGTGCCCAAGGGTGGCCAGACCCCATGGGTAGTGCGCGGGGAGGGCAACGGCGAGTCCAACAACCGGGACGATAACGGCTGTGGCGAAGGCCCACCGTTCTCCGCGGCGCACCCCATACCAGGACAGGCCTGCGACGGCCAGCCCGGTCGCAGCGATGAAGCCGCTGACCGCGATGTGCAAATGGCTGATGTAGTGATACAGCTGCGGGCTGAACGCCTCGATGTCCGCCTTCCCTTTGTCCACTTGATCGGGGCCGATGCCCAGCTCAAGGAAGGCGTCCGTGAAGTTGAGCACCAAGAAGATTACGGCGTACCCCACGAAGGCCAGCCCGGCCAGCGTCATGAGAGCGGCTCCTGTCCGGAGGCGGGACTGTTCTCCTTGGGGAGTTTGGATGGTGGACACGGCCACCACCCCCTTTCTTAATTTAAGTAGGTACTTGAATAAGAGTCCCCTGACGGTAGGCTTGTCAAGAGAACTCTTGAGTAGGAGGCGCGAGTGGGGGACCAGCAGGAAAAGGATGCGCTCTTCGACGCCCTCGTAGAAGCTGCCAAGGCGTTGGGGAACGGCAGAAGGGCGCAGCTGATCGATGTCCTTGGGCAGGGCGAGCGGTCGGTTGACGAGCTTGCCGCGGAGATCCACCAGAGTATGGCCAACACATCCCAGCACCTGCAGCGCTTGCTGCGTGCCGGCATCGTCCACTCGCGACGCTCGGGGACGCGGATCTACTACTCCCTTGCCAGCCCGGCAGTGGAGCGGCTATGGCGAGCACTTCGGGAGACAGCCGAAGCGCACTCGGGGGAGCTGGGCGACCTCGTCCGTGCCTACATCGGCGATCGCGCCGACCTGAACATGATCACGCGTGACGAACTGCTGCTGCGGCTGCGGCAGGGCGACGTCGTTGTGCTGGACGTGCGGCCGCAGCCAGAGTACGAAGCCGGTCACATCCCGGGGGCGCTTTCCGTGCCCTTCTCGGACGTCAAGTCTCGACTGCGCGAGGTTCCCCAGGGGAGTGAAATCGTCGCTTACTGCCGCGGACCATACTGCCTGTATGCGGACGAGGCCGTGAGGCTGCTCACGGACGAAGGGCGCCTCGCCACAAGGCTTGAGGATGGCTTCCCCGAGTGGAAGGCGACAGGGCTCCCGATAGAACAGTCGGCCACGGCCCGGAATCCAGAGCCCCGGCCCTGATCCAGTGGTGCCACACCGCCGACGTGGACACTGCGTTCATAGACCCGTGATCACCCTGGCAGAACGGCTTCGCCGGATCCTTCAATGTCCAGTTCAGAAGGGAACAACTCTCCGGAGAAATATGGACACCATGGCCGAAGCGAAATATTAGGCCACCGTGTCAGTGATGGTCGAAAACTGAGCCGTTTCGCCCAACCGCCGTTGGCAAAGGTCGGCAGCCGACCCGCGAGTTTCGGCGACTTCACTGCCCGCCCGTAGGCGAGGCCCTTGCCGTCCTTCAAACGCTGCTCGCACTCCTCCCCGAACAACCCTGCCAGGCGGCCATCGTTCGCGCCTATTGCTGGCTCCGTGTGAGGCCTACACTGTGTTGCATCCAGCGGTGCAATGCACGAAGGAGGGCGTCATGGCCATCATTGAACACGTGCGTGAAGGAATGCACGTGGTAGCACCGGATGGTAAGAAGATCGGCAAGGTCGAGGACCTGAAAATGGGTGATCCTGAGGCGGTTACTTCGGACGGCCAGACAGATGCTGAAACAGGAGGCCTGGTTAGCACGGTGATCGACAATTTCGCGGAGACCTCCAGGCTGCCTCGCCACACCGCGGAGAGGCTGCTGCGGATCGGTTATGTAAAGGTTGACAGATCGGGTCTTTTCGCCGGGCACGCGTACCTCGCCTCGGATGAGCTTGACCGGGTTGAGGGCGACACGCTGTGGCTCAAAGAGGGCGTGCGCGCCGATCACTGAGCTGACGCGCGCGCTGTTGCGGATGCACTAGTGAAGAACGGTTCCGGTCACGGCGCAGGGCCCCGGCTCCGGGTCCTTCGACCCTTGGCTGCAGCGCTCGCTTCGCGGATGGTTGGCGTATGAGCCAAGACAAAACAGGAGTCCGGCTGGTCCAGCGCCCCGAACAGCCCACCGCCGTCATCCGCGAAAAAGTGCCCATGAACGAGCTGCAGGGATTTTTTGGCCGTGCCTTTGGCGCCGTCATGGCGGCAGCCCGGGACCAGGGCGTACAGATATCCGGGCCCCCTTTTGGCCTGTACCGGGGCATGCCCACTGACACTGTTGACGTCGAGGCGGGCTTTCCCGTGACGGCGCCAGTCAGCGCGTCGGCAGGGGTGGAAGCGGGAACCCTCCCCGCGTGCCGGGCTTTCGAAGCCACCCACACCGGTCCTTACGACACACTGGTCACCACTTACGACGCCATCCAGGAACGGATGACGGAAGAGGGGTTCACGCCGGCTGATTCAATGTGGGAGTACTACCTCAGCGACCCCGCCAAGGAGCCGGATCCCGCCACGTGGAAGACCTTGGTGGTGTGGCCCGTGGCTTGAGTCGTAGCGCCCGGGGTGTCGTGCTGAGTCCCAGCGCCTAGTCCTCTGCGTCAATCTTTTCGAGCAGGTCCTTGGCGGCCTTTGCGATGTCATCGTGGTCATATTGCGCAGCCCTGCTTTCCAGGGAAACAACAGCGCAACGGTGGACTTTCTTAAAATCGCCAAAAGGGAAACTCACACTGCCCTTGGTTCCCTCCGTCTCGTCAGGGTCCACGCCGAGGTGCCATTTGGAGAATTCCGAAAAGCCGTGCTTGTCGATATAGGCATTTTCCTGGTCCGTCGACGGTGCGTGCTCGCTCCAGTCGTCCCGGGTGTCACGGACAACCTTTCCGTCCTTCACGAGGCTGCGCGCGTGTTCGAGCGCCTTCTTGTTCAGTTTCGTGGCCATGACATACCTCCGGGGGGCGCGGATGTTGTGTGCGTCAAGGCTAGATCCACGGTGCGCGGACCGCCAGTGGCCGGCCGCTCCCGAAAAAGTAACGCCGTGGAGACTGCGGCGAAACCTGCCCACAACATGGGGCGCCTACTTTGGGCCTATGACTACACGCCTGCTCACCAGAATCGCCTCGTGGTTCGAGGCCAGTCCCACGCCGGCCGCTGCATCCTCCGCGGGCCGCGGCACCTGGGAACAAGGGAACGCCGCCATCGCCGATGTCACCAGATGGGGCTGGCTGCCGGCGCTGAGCGGAGTGTCGATTGCTGCCGACCACGCGGCGACGGTGCACCGGGAAACGGCTGCCGCGGCCAGCAAGGGATAACCGCCGGCCTGCTGCTCGGGAAGCCTGGTCTCCGCCGTCCGGCGAAGTAATTTGTCGGGTTGAACACACTTTTCTTCAACTACCGGCATAATGACCTAAACTGCTTCACTGAGGTGCCTGAAATGGCGCTGAGCAGCAACGAAAGTGAACCCCCAAATGGCTACCGATTACGACGCCCCACGCAAGACAGAAGAAGAGTCTCCGGCTGAATCCCTGGAGGCCCTTCAGGCGTCCCGCGGTGGCGGAGCCCAGACCGCCGTTATCGATGTTGATGAGAACGATACGGCCGAGGGCATCGACCTCCCCGGAGCGGATCTTTCCGGCGAGGAACTTACGGTGACTGTTGTCCCCGAACAGTCCGATGAATTCACTTGCTCCTCCTGCTTCCTGGTCCGCCACCGGTCCCAGGTTGCGCGCGAAAAGAATGGCATGAAGTACTGCCGCGACTGCGAAGGCTAAGAAGCTCCCGGCGCGCACCACAATTTCACACGCACGGCGTCACGAGGCGCCGGCGGCCCGCAGGGGCTGCCGGCGCCTCGCTGTATGCTGCCCGGAAGCAGGCTAACGGTTGGGCGCCGAAGGCATTTCGGCCCTCGTTTTCGCCTGTCAGGCCTCCTACCCTTGAGGTATCTCATCACTTCCAAGGGTGGCTGAAATGAAGAAGTTCCAAGTGTGGCTGGCGGCAATCCTGGTGGCAGCGGGACTGGGCCTGGTGGCGCCTGCGCCGGCGTCCGCCTCCTATTGCGGACTGGTGTGGGGATCGCTGGCGAAGTCCGAGGCGGCCATGAGCACCGCGAAGGTCACCAACGTGCGCACCGGGCAGCACTACTGCTTCGACCGCCTGGTGGTAGACCTCAACGGTCCGGTGGAGGGCTACACGGTCAGGTATGTCCCCACGGTGGTGCAGGACGGTTCGGGCTTGCCGGTTCCACTCAGGGGCCGGGCGTTCCTCCAGATCACCGTCAATGCCCCCGCCTATGACGACAGCGGAAACTCCACCTACAATCCGGCCGACCGGAATGAACTGTCCAACGTTGGCGGCTACCAGACCTTCCGCCAGGTGGCCTGGGCCGGGAGCTTCGAGGGTTATTCGACCATGGGCCTTGGCGTCCGCGGACGCCTTCCCTTCCGGGTGTTCAGCCTGGACGGGCCCGCGACAGGATCCCGCCTGGTCATTGACGTGGCCCATTATTGGTGACCCGCCGGAACAACCTGACCGGTCCTACTCCGGAACCACCAGGGCAGGGGTGTCCTTGCGGATGGTTTCGCCGCGGAAGAAACCGGGATTCAGCCTGGCCATGAGCAGCATGAATACCGCCCCCAGCGCGAGGATCCCCACCCCGAGGACGAAGACCAGTCCCACGCCGAAGATCTCCGATCCGCTGCCGAACTCCGGTGCTAGGCTGTCCGCGGCAGTCTGCAGGAACACCACCAGCAGACCCAGCCCGCCCAGCAGCGGGCAGAGCAACCGCAGGATGAAGTTCCGGACGCTGCTGAAGACGGTGTTGCGGAAGTACCACGCGCACGCGAACGCCGTCAGCCCGTAGTAGAAGCAGATCATCAGCCCGAGGGCCAGGATGGTGTCGTTCAGGACGTTTTCGCTGACCACATGCATCACTGCGTAGAACCCTGCGGAGAGGACGCCCGCTGCGATCGTTGCGAAGCCCGGCGTCGCAAACTTCTTGCTCATGTGGCTAAAAGGCTTTGGCAAGGCCCCGTAGTGGGCCATGGCCAGCAGGCTCCGGGACGGCGAGGTAAACGTGGACTGCAGCGAAGCCGCCGAGCTGGACAGGACCGCCAGCGACATGAGGATGGCGAACGGGCCCATGACGGGGGACGCCAGCGCGGTGAAGATGTTTGCGTGGTTCTCTTCGTTGTTCAGTCCGACGCCCTCGGTGCCCACACCGGCGAACATCATGGTGGCGATGCTGACCAGGAGGTAGATGCCCAGGACCACGACGGCGGTAAGGGTGCCGGCGATGCCCGCCGTCTTTTTGCCATTGGCCGTTTCCTCGTTCACGGTGAGGCAGACGTCCCAGCCCCAGTACACGAAGATGGACAGCGAAATTCCGGCGGCAATCTGGCCGAAAGTCTCGATTTTGGTGACGTCAAACCATTCCCAGCTGAACGGGATGGAGGTTTCCGAGGAAGACCAGTTGGCAAAGGCCATGGCCACGAACAGTCCGAGCACCAGCAGCTGGAAACCCACCAGGCCGTACTGCACAATCTTGGTGGTGTGCAGGCCGCGGTAGCTGATCCAGACGGCCAGCGCCACAAACACGACGCAGGTGGCGACGTTCAGCACCTTGTCGGCGGCGAGGTCCGCCAGCTCCGGCACGCCCGTGAGCTGGGCGAGGAACAAATAGAAGAAGTCCACCGCCACTGCGGCCAGGTTGGATAGCACGATGATGTTCGCGGCGAGGAGCCCCCAGCCTCCCATCCATCCCACCCATGGGCCGAAGGCCTTGGTGACCCAGGTGAAGGTGGTGCCGCTGTCCGGCGAATCTGCGTTGAGTTCCCGGTAGGCCAGGGACACCAGGATCATGGGGATGAAGCCGATGAGGAAGATGACGGGCAACTGCAGCCCGGCCTCGTTCACGGTGGGGCCAAGGGCGCTGGTGAGCGTGTAGGCCGGTGCAATGGTGGAAATGCCGAGGACGACGACGGCGAGGAGGCCCAGTTGCCCGCCCTTCAGTCCCTTTCCGGTAATGCCGTGCGGGGTGCCGGGTGCGTCAGTGCCTGCTAATGCCGTGCCGGCAGCACCGGCCGCGGAGCTGTGGCGGATGGTTTGGGTCATGTCAGGCCCTTTCTGGGTGGTCCGTACGTTTTAGGAGGCAGCGGGCTGCTGCTGGGTGATGCAGTGGATGCCGCCGCCCCTGGCGAACAGTTCGCGGGCGTCGATGCCCACGATGCGGCGGCCGGGGTAGGCATCGGCGAGGATCCGGAGGGCCTTTTCGTCGTTGGGGTCGCCGAAGGTGCAGGCAATTACGCCGCCGTTGACCACGAGGTGGTTGATGTAGCTGTAGTCCACAAAGCCCTCCGGGTCACTGAGTGCCACGGGAGCGGGGACTTCGATGATGTTCCACTCGCGGCCGGCTGCGTCCTGGGTGGCCGAGAGGAAACTGATGATTTCGCGGCTGACCTCGAAATCGGGATGTTCCGGGTCCTGCTGGGAGTGCACCAGTAGCGTGCCGGGAGACGGGATGGCGACCACTATGTCCACGTGGCCCCGGGTGCCGAACCGCTCTGAGTCCCTGGTCAGGCCGCGGGGAAGCCAGATGGCATGGGTGGCGCCGATGGTGCGGGCGAGCTCTGCTTCCACGTCGGCCCTGGACAGCCCGGGGTTGCGTCCCGGATCCAGCTGCACGGTCTCGGTCACCAGCACGGTGCCTTCGCCGTCCACCTGGATGCCGCCGCCTTCATTAACGAGGGCGGAGGCAATGTGCCGGGCGCCGGACCGGCCGGCGACTTCCGCGCCGATCAGCGAGTCCTTGTCCCAGCGGGCCCAGTCCTGCCCGCCCCAGCCGTTGAAGACCCAGTCGACGGCGCCGAGGCGACCGGCGTCGTCGAGGACAAAGGTGGGGCCGATGTCCCGCATCCACGCATCGTTCAGGTCCGCGGTGAGCACCTCGACGGCGGGATCCAGGTAGCGCGCGGCTGTGCCGACGTCGTCGGGGGTCACCACCATGGTGACCGGCTCGAACTCGACGGCGGCGTTGGCGACGGCGGACCACACGGTCCGCGCGGCGTGTGCCTCTTGGGGGGTGTCGCCGAGGGTGTAGCCGCCTGTGGGGAAGGCCATCCAGATGCGCTCCTGCGGAGCCGTCTCGGCGGGCATGCGCCAGCGGCTCACGCGGTCACCTCCAAGTAGACGGGGGCAGGACCGCCGAGCGGTTGTTCGGGCCGCACCGGTTCGGTGAGCCGGGCGTAGGTGTCCGGGCGGCGGGTGGCAAGGAACGGGAACAGCGTGAGCCAGTCCTTGCGCTGGTCCAGGTCCAGGTCGGCGACGAGGACGGCGGATTCGTCGCGTGGAGCCTGCGCCAGGATCCGGCCGTAGGGGTCCGAGATGAAGGAGGA
Organism: Arthrobacter sp. PvP023; assembly: GCF_017832975.1. Taxonomy (NCBI): domain Bacteria; kingdom Bacillati; phylum Actinomycetota; class Actinomycetes; order Micrococcales; family Micrococcaceae; genus Arthrobacter; species Arthrobacter sp. PvP023. The sequence continues at coordinate 4,191,595 of NZ_JAFIBI010000001.1, read as the reverse complement.
ACCGTAGAAGTTCAGCGTCCCCTCACTTCCCCAGCGGTTCGGCGCCACCATGAACAGGCCGTTGGCGATGCCGTTGCCGACGATCACCTGCTGCCAGAGCGGCCGGGTGTCGAAGTCCGGGTGGTCGGGTTCGGAGCCGATGGCCGTGGGATAGACCAGGATTTCCGCGCCACCCAGGGAATACAGGCGCGCGAGTTCCGGGAACCATTCGTCCCAGCAGGTGGGCATGCCCAGCCGGGCGCCGCCCAGTTCGGCGGGGGAGTGGACCTCGTAGGCGTCCTCCACGGCCGGGCCCGGGCGGAAGAACTTGTCCTCGTAGTAGCCTGCGGTCACCGGGATGTGAAGCTTATGCGTGCGGGCCAGCAGTTCGCCCTCGGGGGACACCAGGATGGACGTGTTCAGTCCCAGGCCGTCGTCCGAACCGTCGGGGTTCTCCGCGCGCTGGTACAGGGAGGCGTGGACGGTGATCCCGTGCCGGCGTGCGGCCCCGGCGGCGAACCGGAACGTGGGGCCGGTCAGCAGGTCCTCGGCGAGGTCCGACGGGCGGGGACGGGCGGCCCACGAACGGGACGTGTCGTTGTCAGGGAGCGTATCCGCCGGGTAGCGGGACAGCGTGAGTTCCGGCAGGAAGACGACAGTGGCTCCCAGCCGGGCGGCCCGTCCGATGCCCTCATCAAGTTCGAGGCGGAGTTCCGCGGGGTCGGCGTGCCAGCGGTGCTGGACCACGGCGATCCTCAGGGCGGGACGGGCAGAGGGCTGGGTCCGCGCCAGGGAAACGGGCGGTTCGAGGCAGGTGATTTCAATCATGGTGAATACTCCAGTGAGACGGTCGTCACTAAATGAATGACGTTCATTTAGTATTCACGCGGAGATGCCTCATGGCAAGGGAAAGTGAGGAATATTCATTTTGTTAAGCCGCCCGCGAGATTCGGTGGCGCCGCTGTGGCGGCTGGGATAGTTTCGGATTACCCGAGAAACCGCTGACACCAGGAGGATCAATGAAGGCATCACCGACGCTGACGAATAATCTGCAGGCTGTGCTCGCGGACCTGATTGAACTGCATATCCAGGGCAAGCAGGCCCACTGGAACATCGTGGGAACGAACTTCCGCGACCTCCACCTGCAGCTGGATGAAATCATCGACGCCGCCCGGAACTTCGCCGATGACATGGCGGAGCGCATGCGTGCACTCCATGCCCTGCCGGACGGCCGTAGTGCCACGGTTGCCGAGACCACGAGCCTTGCGCAGTTTCCGCAGGGGCTGATCAGCACCAAGGGCGCCGTGGACCGCATTGTGGCGGCGCTCGAAGCGGCTGTGGGCACCATGCGCAAGGTCCACGATGAAGTCGACGAGGAAGATCCCACGACGGCGGACCTTCTCCACGAGTTCATCGCCAAGCTCGAACAGTACGCCTGGATGGTGGGCGCGGAGAACATGAAGGCCTCGGCCAGCGTGACCACTCCCGACAGCAAGTAGGGCCGGCAGTACGTGAGCCCGGCACCGGATGACTCCGGTGCCGGGCTTTCTGTTTGGCGGGGTGCGGGCGAAGGCTGGTGGCCTGCCGGCGCTATGTGGCCTTGGGTACTCCGCGGAGTACGACGGCGACGAGGGCTGCCGCCCCCGCCATCAGTACCAGCCCGATGGAGGCCGTCACGTGGACGCCCGATTCAAACGCAATCCGGGCGGCGGACGTCAGGGCGTCCGCCAGCGGTGCGGGGAGCGAATGAGCGAGTTCTATGGCCCCCGCCAGGGTTTCGCGGGCCTGCGTGATCCCCTCCGCGGCGCTGCCGGGGCCGGCGCCTGCAATGCTCTCCGGCAGGACCAGGTTCCGCTGGTAGGAAGCCGTCAGGATTGAGCCGAGGATGGCCGTGCCGAGGAGTGAGCCGATCTCATAGCCGGTCTCCGAAATGGCAGCTGCCGCCCCCGACTTTTCCGGCGGGACCGACCCCAGGATCAGGTCGTTGGAAATCGTTTCGGCTGCTCCCACGCCGAGGGCCAGGACCAGTAGGGCGCCCAGCAGGACGGCCGGACCGCCCGAGTGGTCCCCGAAGGCCACCATGAAGTAGCCGGTGGCGCTGAGGGAAAGGCCTCCGGCCACCACGAATCCCGGCCGGACTTTCCGCACCAGCGGGACCACGAACAGGCCGGCAACCACGGTGGCAACCAGGGCCGGGATCATGGCGATTCCGGCCTCCGTGGGCCGCTGGCCCTCCAGTAGCTGGAGGTGCTGGGCCAGGAACAGGATGAAGCCGTTGAAGGAAAAGAGTGCCAGGACGTTGGCCGTGATGGCCGTGCTGAAGATCCTGTTTCCGAAGAGGCTCATGTCCAGCAGCGGACTGGACAGCCTCCTCTGGCGCCGGACGAAGACGTAGCCCATGAGCAGTCCGAAGCCGATGGCCGCTGCCGGCATGGGATGGAAGCCCTCCGTTGCCAGCGATTTGATGCCGTAGACCAGCGGAACCATTGTCAGCAGCGAAAGGGCGATGCTGGCACCATCCACCGCTCCTGGCCGGGGGTCCCTGGACTCGGGAATCAGGGCCGGGCCAAGCAGCAGGATGGGCAGCATGATGGGCACGGCCACCAGCAGGATTGCGCCCCACCAGTAGTGCTCCACGAGCCAGCCGCCAAAAATCGGCCCCAGTGCGGCGCCGCCCGAGAACCCCGCCGCCCAGATGGCGATAGCCAGCCTGCGCCGGTTGGGGTCCGGAAAGATGTTGCGGATCAGGGACAGGGTGGACGGCATGAGCATCGCACCGAAGAATCCGAGTGCTGCGCGGCCGGCGATCAGCCATTCTGCGCTGGGGGCGAAAGCAGTGGCCGCCGACACCGCGGCAAAACCGGTGCTTCCGATCAGCAGGAGCCGCCGGCGGCCGATCCTGTCGCCGAAACTTCCCATGGCAACCAGGAGGCCGGCAAGGACCAGGGGGTAGGCGTCAACAATCCACAGCAGCTGGACGCCGGTGGGCTCGAGGCTGCCGGCGATGGCGGGCAGCGCGAACGTCAGCGCGGTGTTGTCCACGGCGACCAGAAGTACCGGGAACATCAAAAGCGCCAGGGCCAGCCAGTCGCGCCCCCGCTTCGGAATCGGGGAGCGGCTGCCGACAGCCGCGGGCGCTGCGGAAGTGAGGCGCTGCATGGCCGGCGTCGAAGGTGACTGCGAGTTTCCCATGAATATAACTGTACCGTCTGGACGGTATAGTTAAGAAATGAGCCCGGGCCACCGGGCATGATAGGAACCATGGCCAGAAAACCCGTTGCCCGCGAGGCTGTGCTCGACGCCTTTGAATCCCTGCTGATCGAGGTGGGTGAACGCGCCGCCACACTGGATGCTGTGGCCCGGCGGGCAGGGGTTTCCAAGGGCGGGCTCCTGTATCACTTCCCGAACAAGGAAGCCATGATTTCCGCCCTGCTCGAGCGCATGGACCGGCTCGTTGCGGGGGATTTGGACGCCATGGCCAAAGCTCCGGAGGGGGCCGCGGTCTATTTCATCAGGTCCTCGCTCTGGGCGGACACTCCGCTGGACCGGGTCTTTGTGGCTGCCACCCGGCTCGCCGAAGTCGCGCACCAGGAAACGCTGCATCGTTTCGCGGCCGTCCAGGGGAGCTGGCTGGAACTTCTGGCCGGAGACGTCGGCCCGGCCATGGCCAAGGCCGTGCTGTACATGGGTGACGGCCTCTACTTCAATGCCATGCTGGCCAGCGGACCCGGCGCCGCCCCGTCCGAAATGGGCGGCGACGTCGACAGCCTGCTGGCCGCCGTCGAACGCCTTCGCGGCTGACGGTGCCACGAGGGCGGAGGCCTGCCTTCCGGCACCACCGCGACCCGGGCCGTAACGCGGCGTCGGCCTGGTTGCGGAGTTTGCAGACTGGACCTGCACGTAGGACAATTGACGCTGTGACTGTTGTCACCGCTAACTAAATATGCCTTTGATCTGCGGCGGGAGAGTTCTGCAAGTAGGTACAAGCAGGCGCCGTAGGAGCAAACCCTCCCCAGGAATCTCTCAGGCCCATGTACCGCCGTGGCAAGGCAACTCTGGAAAGCAGCATGCTGTCCGTTTGTGTCCCAACCATGTTGGAGGCAACAAGCCAGGACACGCGATGCTCACCGACGGTGCAAGCGGAGCTGTGCGAGAGCACGGTCCTGCGGAAACTCTCAGGTCCAATACAGAGCGGGGAGGAACCCGGACCACTGCGGCGTACCCTGCGCCGCCATTAGTAATGGAGTTCCTTCGTGACGGTTAGTTCAGCCTCCACCACCTTCGTCGACCGGCATATTGGCGCCCGCCGCCAGGCCGACATCGACACCATGCTCAAGTCCGTCGGCTACGACACCGTGGACTCGCTGGTAGACACCGCGGTCCCCAAGGACATCCGCCAGGAAGTCGCCCTGACGTTGCAGGACGCCCTGAGCGAGGTCGAGGTACTGGCCGAACTGCGCAAGCTGGCTGCCAAGAACAAGACGGCAGTACAGATGATCGGCCAGGGCTACTACGACACGGTGACCCCGGCAGTGATCCGCCGCAACATCCTCGAATCCCCGGCCTGGTACACCGCCTACACCCCCTACCAGCCGGAAATCTCTCAGGGCCGCCTTGAGGCACTCCTGAACTTCCAAACCATGGTCCAGGACCTCGTGGGCCTGCCCATCGCCAACGCCTCCCTGCTGGACGAAGCCACCGCCGTGGCTGAAGCAGTCCTGATGATGCGGCGTGCCAACAAGAACAAGGCCGCCCATGACGGCAAGACGGTCCTGGACGCCGATGTCCTGCCGCAGACCATCGCCATCGTCAAGGGCCGTGCCGAGGCGCTCGGCTTCGAGGTTGAGGTGGCGGACCTCTCCAAGGGGCTTCCCGACGGCGTCATCAACGGCATCGTTCTGCAGCAGCCGGGCGTTTCCGGCCGGGTCTTCGACCACGCCGCCGTAATCGCCGCCGCGAAGGAACGCGGCGCGCTGGTCACCGTGGCGGCCGACCTCCTCTCGCTGACCCTGATTACCCCTCCGGGTGAGCAGGGCGCGGACATCGCCGTCGGCTCCACCCAGCGCCTGGGTGTGCCGCTGTTCTTCGGCGGCCCGCACGCCGCCTACATGGCCGTCCAGAAGGGTCTTGAGCGTTCCATGCCCGGCCGCCTGGTGGGTGTGTCCAAGGACAACGCCGGCACCCCGGCCTACCGCCTTGCCCTGCAGACCCGCGAGCAGCACATCCGCCGCGAAAAGGCCACATCCAACATCTGCACCGCACAGGCACTGCTGGCCATCGTTTCGTCGATGTACGCCGTCTACCACGGCCCTGACGGACTGAAGTCGATCGCCGAGACCGTCCACCAGAACGCGCGCAGCCTGGCGGCGTCCCTGCAGGGCGCAGGCCTCGAGATCCTGCACGGCAGCTTCTTCGACACCATCACCGTCCGCGTGCCGGGCAAGGCCGCCGACATCGTCGCCGCCGCCGAAGCCAGGGGCATCAACCTGCGCGGCATCGACGCCGACACCGTCGGCATCTCCGCTGACGAAACCACGACGCCGGAAACCGTCGCCGCCGTTGCCGCCGTCTTCGGCGCCGAGGTTGCCTCGGACGACGCAGGCTTCGCCCTCGAGGCCGCCGTCGAGCGTTCGTCGGACTACCTGCAGCACCCGGTCTTCAACACACACCGCTCGGAAACCCAGTTGCTGCGCTACATCCGCAAGCTCTCGGACCGCGACCTCGCGCTGGACCGCACCATGATCCCGCTGGGTTCATGCACCATGAAGCTGAACGCCACCGCCGAGATGGAAGCCATCTCCTGGCCGGAGTTTGCCTCCATCCACCCCTTCGCCCCGGACTCCCAGACCGAAGGCTGGCGTGAACTGATCGAGGGCCTGGAAGCGGACCTCGCGGAGATCACCGGCTACGACCAGGTCTCCATCCAGCCGAACGCCGGCTCGCAGGGCGAGCTCGCGGGCCTGCTGGCGATCCGCGGCTACCACCTGTCCCGCGGCGATGACCAGCGCAACGTCTGCCTGATCCCGGCCTCGGCGCACGGCACCAACGCCGCGTCCGCCGTCCTGGCCGGCATGAAGGTGGTCGTCGTGGCCACCGCGGCCGACGGCACCATCGACCACGCCGACTTCCAGGCGAAGATCGAAACCCACAAGGACGTCCTGTCCGCGATCATGATCACCTACCCGTCCACGCACGGTGTGTACGACGCCGACGTCCGCGAAATCTGCGACTCGGTGCACGCGGCCGGCGGGCAGGTCTACGTTGACGGCGCCAACCTGAACGCCCTGGTGGGCCTGGCGCAGCCGGGCAAGTTCGGCGGCGACGTGTCCCACCTGAACCTCCACAAGACCTTCTGCATCCCGCACGGCGGCGGCGGGCCGGGCGTCGGCCCGGTAGCAGCCAAGGCCCATCTTGCGCCGTTCATGCCGGGCGATGCCAACAAGGCTGCCCACGAAGACGGTCACGGCGTGGCAATCTCGGCCTCGCGCTTCGGTTCCGCCGGGGTGCTCCCGATCTCCTGGGCCTACGTGAAGCTGATGGGCGGTACCGGCCTGACCGAGGCCACCAAGTCCGCGCTGCTGGCGGCGAACTACATCGCTTCCCGCCTGAACGAGTTCTTCCCGGTCCTGTATACCGGCGAAGGCGGACTCGTGGCGCACGAGTGCATCCTGGACCTGCGTGCCCTGACGGCCAAGACGGGAGTCACGGCGGAAGACGTGGCCAAGCGCCTCATCGACTTCGGCTTCCACGCCCCCACGCTGGCATTCCCGGTTGCCGGCACGCTCATGGTGGAGCCCACCGAGTCCGAGGACCTCGTGGAGATTGACCGCTTCATCGATGCCATGATCACCATCCGCCAGGAAATCGACCAGGTGGCCAACGGCGACTTCACGGTGGAGAACTCCCCGCTGCGCAACGCACCGCACACCGCGGCCGCCGTCGTCTCCTCCGACTGGAGCCGCGAATACCCGCGCGAGCAGGCCGCCTTCCCCGTCCACCACCTCAAGCAGGACAAGTACTTCCCGCCCGTGGGCCGCATCGACGGCGCAGCAGGGGACCGCAACCTGATCTGCTCCTGCCCGCCCATCGAAGACTTCGAAAACTAAGGATTCCCGCGATGACTGAGAACTACACCGCGCTCTATGAAGAGCACAAGAAGCTCGGCGCGTCCTTCACCGATTTCGGTGGCTGGCAGATGCCCCTGAAGTACTCCTCCGAGCTGGCCGAGCACCACGCCGTCCGCAAGTCTGCCGGACTGTTCGACCTCTCCCATATGGGCGAAGTCTGGGTCACCGGCCCGGACGCCGCAGCCTTCCTGGACTACGCTCTGGTCGGCAAAATTTCCGCCATGTCCGTGGGCAAGGCCAAGTACTCGCTGATCTGCCAGGAAGACGGCGGCATCATCGACGACCTCATCGTTTACCGTCGCCCGGCGGCGGACGCCGCAGGAAACAGCACGGACAAGTTCCTGGTGGTGCCCAACGCCGGCAACGCCGCTGTGGTCGCCGCCGCCCTCGCCGAACGGGCTGCGAAGTTCGACGTCGTTGTGGAGGACGCTTCCGCAACGACCTCGCTGATCGCCGTCCAGGGTCCCAAGGCCGAAGCCATCCTGCTTCGCCTGGTTCCGGCGGCACAGCACGAGCTGGTTACCGGACTGAAGTACTACGCCGCCGTCGAAGTTCCCTTCCTGGTGGCCGGCGCCCCCAAGGACCTCCTGCTGGCCCGGACCGGCTATACGGGTGAGGACGGCTTCGAGATCTTCGTGGACAACGACGACGCCGCAGCCCTGTGGCAGGCCATAGCGGCCGTCGCCGAGGAGGGCGAGCTCGTGCCCGCCGGCCTGGCATGCCGCGACTCGCTGCGCCTGGAAGCCGGAATGCCGCTCTACGGCAATGAGCTCTCCCGCGAAGGCAACCCCTATGCAGCAGGCCTCGGTCCGGTAGTCTCACTCGCCAAGGAAAGCGACTTCGTGGGGCGTGCGGCGCTCGAAGCACTCAAGGCCGGCGGCGCCGGTGCCACGAGCGGACGCAAGCTGGTGGGCCTCAAGGGCCTGGGCCGGCGCGCGGGGCGCGGCCATTACCCGGTGCTCAAGGACGGCGCAGTTGTTGGCGAAGTGACCTCCGGCCAGCCGAGCCCCACGCTGGGCTACCCCGTGGCCCTGGCCTATGTCGACGTCGAATTCTCCGAGGTGGGCACCGCCCTGGACATCGACCTGCGCGGCAAGGCAGAGCCTTTCGAAGTCGTCGCACTGCCTTTCTACAAGCGCCAAAAGTAGCTTTTGGGTTGCGTTGGGCCTGAGATCCGCTGCGTGCTGCTCCTTCGTCGCTCTGACGCACGCTGCCGGATCCCAGCCCCGACGCTCTCTCACTTCCTGCAGTGTTTGGGCCAACGCTCTCTCACTTTTCGCAAACCAATCTGAAGGAAAAACACATGGCAAAAGTAGCCGCTGAACTGCAGTACTCCGACGAGCACGAGTGGGTGGCCCGCGAGGCCGGCAACCTGGTCTCGATCGGCATTTCCGCCGTGGCCACGGACGCCCTCGGCGACATCGTGTACGTTGACCTGCCCGAGGTCGGCTCCACCGTGACGGCAGGGGAGACCTGCGGCGAGGTCGAGTCCACCAAGTCCGTTTCGGACCTGTACTCCCCGGTCACCGGCGAGGTCACGGAAACCAATTCCGCCGTCGTCGACGACCCCGCACTGATCAACAGCGATCCGTACGGTGCCGGCTGGCTCTTCAAGGTGGCCGCGGATTCCGACGGCCCGCTGCTCTCCGCCGAGGAATACGCTTCCAAGAACGGCGGCGAACTGTGAGCGGCGCAACCGCGGGCGCAGGCACCGGAACTGTCGCCTTCGAGCAGGTAGTCTCCCCGTCCCTGGATGCGGACCTGTCCGCACTGGACCCTGAGATCGCGGCGAAGATCGACGACGAACTGGCCCGCCAGCGCACCGGCCTGGAAATGATCGCCTCGGAGAACCACACCGCCAAGGCTGTCATGCAGGCACAGGGCTCCGTGCTGACGAACAAGTACGCCGAGGGCTACCCGGGCAAGCGCTACTACGGCGGCTGCGAACACGTTGACGTGATCGAGCAGCTGGCTATCGACCGGGTGAAGGCCCTGTTTGGAGCGGAATACGCCAACGTGCAGCCGCACTCCGGCGCGCAGGCCAACGCCTCGGTGATGCACGCGCTGATCAAGCCGGGCGACACCATCATGGGCCTGAACCTGGCCCACGGCGGCCACCTGACCCACGGTATGCGGATCAACTTCTCCGGCCGGCTGTACAACGTGATCCCGTACCAGGTCCGCGAAGAGGACCACCGGATCGACATGGCCGAGGTGGAGCGCCTGGCCCAGGAGCACAAGCCGCAGCTGATCGTCGCCGGCTGGTCCGCCTACGCCCGCCAGCTGGACTTCGCCGAGTTCCGCCGCATCGCCGACTCCGTGGGCGCTTACCTGATGGTGGACATGGCGCACTTCGCCGGTCTGGTTGCAGCCGGGCTGCACCCCTCACCCGTGCCGCATGCGCACGTCACCACGTCCACCACGCACAAGACCCTCGCCGGTCCCCGCGGCGGCATCATCCTCTCCAACGACGCCGACATCGCCAAGAAGATCAACTCGGCAGTGTTCCCCGGTCAGCAGGGCGGTCCGCTGGAGCACGTCATCGCCGGCAAGGCCGTGGCGTTCAAGATCGCCGCGTCCCCGGAATTCAAGGAACGCCAGGAACGTGTCCTCGCCGGTGCCCGGATCCTGGCGGACCGCCTGGTCCAGCCGGACGTCACCGCCAAGGGGATCAACGTGATCTCCGGCGGCACCGACGTCCACCTGGTCCTGGTGGACCTGCGCAACTGTGAGTTGGATGGCCAGCAGGCAGAGGACCGCCTCGCGGAAATCGACATCACCGTCAACCGCAACGCCGTGCCCTTTGACCCGAGGCCGCCGATGGTCACCTCGGGTCTGCGTATCGGAACCCCGGCCCTCGCGACCCGCGGTTTCGGCGAAGCCGCCTTCGCCGAGGTTGCCGATATCATCGCTGAGGCCTTGATTGCCGACGCCGGGGCGGACCTGTCCGGCCTGCGCTCCCGCGTGGAGGCGCTGGCCGCCGCCCACCCGCTCTACCCGTCGGTTGCGAACCTCGGCTAGAGCACGTATTACAGAAGTACAGATCACGACGCCGGGCGGCCGCCACAAGCTGCCGCCCGTCGTTGTGCATCCGGCAGGACGACCGCCCACCGGCGGTTGCACCGCCCTCCGGCAGGACCATCTGCCGGGCCACAGCTACACCTAGTTAGGAACCGACCATGGCCGTTGGTGTCTTTGATCTTTTTTCCATCGGGATTGGGCCTTCGAGTTCGCATACGGTGGGTCCGATGCGGGCTGCCGCGGTGTTCGCCGAGGAGCTTCGGGCGTCCGGGGACCTTGAGAAGGTGGCCGGGTTGCGGGTGGATTTGTATGGTTCCCTTGCTGCGACGGGGCATGGTCACGGGACCATGACGGCGATCCTGCTGGGGTTGGAGGGGTACCACCCGGAGAAGATCCTCCCGGCTGAGGTGGAGGAGCGGCTCGCGGCGATCGCGGAGACCGGGACCCTGGAGCTGGCGGGTGCGGTTTCGCTGCCGTACGGGGTGAAGGACATGGTGCTGCGGCCGTTGACGATCCTGCCGCGGCATACGAACGGGATGACGTTCACGGTCACGGATGCTGCCGGGGAGGTCCTGCATGCGGCGACGTTCTTTTCTGTGGGCGGCGGCTTCATTGTCCGTGAGGGCGAGGAGGACGCGGCGCAGCAGGAGCTGGAGGAGTCGAAGAAGGAGCTGCCGCTGCCGTTCCGGACCGCGGCGGAGCTGCTGGGCCGGTGCCAGTCCAAGGGCCTGTCCATCGGGGAGATCATGTTCGTCAACGAACGCGCCTCCCGCTCGGAGCAGGAGATCCGCGAGGGCCTGCTGCACATCTATTCGGTGATGGAGGAGTGCGTCGCGGTGTCCCTGAAGCGGGAGGGGTTGCTGCCGGGCGGGCTGAAGGTCCGCCGTCGGGCCCCGGACTGGCACGAACGCCTGTTGAAGGAGAACCGCGGCCAGGACCCCGCCTACCGCGATCCGAAGTACTGGCAGGAGTGGGTGAACCTGATCGCGCTGGCGGTCAATGAGGAGAACGCTTCCGGTGGCCGGGTGGTTACGGCGCCGACGAACGGGGCTGCCGGGATCATCCCGGCGGTGCTGTATTACGCGTTGCATTTCGCGCCGGGCATGGACCGGGCCAGCCAGGGGGACCGGGACGATGTGGTGGTGAAGTTCCTGCTCGCTGCCGCCGCGGTGGGGGTGCTCTATAAGGAGCAGGCCTCGATCTCGGGGGCGGAGGTGGGTTGCCAGGGCGAGGTGGGTTCGGCGTCGTCGATGGCGGCCGCTGGCCTGGCGGAGGTGATGGGCGGGACGCCGGCGCAGGTGGAGAATGCCGCGGAGATCGCGATGGAGCACAATCTGGGGCTGACGTGTGATCCGATCGGCGGGCTGGTGCAGATCCCGTGTATTGAGCGGAACGCGATCGCGGCGGCGAAGGCGATCAACGCCGCGAAGATGGCGTTGTGGGGGGACGGCACGCACCGGGTGTCCCTGGACGAGGTGATCGTGACCATGCGCGAAACCGGCAGGGACATGTCCTCCAAATACAAGGAAACCGCGATGGGCGGCCTCGCCGTCAACGTCGTGGAATGCTGAGCCCGCAGTTCAATGGCTGAGGGTACAGTGCCCGGGCCTGTCGGGACCTAGTTGTGCAGGGCCGCCCACCAGTTCAGGCTGGTGGCGAAAACCAGCCATGAGATATAGGGCAGCAGCAGGAGGCCGGCGGTTCGGCTGATGGGGCCGAAGTACAGGACAGTCACGGTCACGGCGATGATCAGGGAAATGATGATCGCAAGCCCCAGCCACAGCGCCGCCGTGCCCATGACCGGATAGAGGCCGAAGAACACCGGCGTCCACAACAGGTTCAACCCCAGCTGCATCCCGTACGCCCTCAGGGCGGGGCCGGTGCGCTGTCCGCCGCGCCGCCAGACGAGCCATGCGGCCACTGCCATGGCAGTGTAGAGCACTGTCCAGGCCGGACCGAAAACCCAGTTCGGCGGGGACCACGGGGCCTTGTCCGCTGTGGCGTACCAGCCGTCCACACTGCCCAGGGTGGCGAAAGCACCCAGCCAGGCAACCAGCGCGGAGGCTCCCAGGAAAACGGCCAGACCGAGCAGCTGCGCACCCGTACTGCGGCTTCCGGGGCGGGCGCCAGACCCGCCGCCAGACCCGCCGCCGTCAGCGGCGCCTGCCATGGACCGTTCGTGCGGAGCCTTCATGCTTCAACCCTTGCCAGTCCGGCCCCTCGAGTCAAGCGTCAGCCCGGAGCCACGCCGCCGGCGGTGACGTGCGCACGTCATGCCCTGGCCAGCCCCGCTGTCTACCACTCTGGTCACCCTGCGGGTGGAGTGCCACTATGGAGCTATGACTGGGGGATATGACCGGGACTTTCTGCGGGCACGCCTTGAGCTGCCCAGTCCGTCGGCAGCAACGGTTCTACTTGACTACATCCACTTTTCCGTCCGGCTGCGCACGGCGCGCAAGCTGGCCGCCGTCGTCGGCGTCAATATTCACGGACGCGAGCTGGTGCCGCTGGCCCGCGAGGGGACCTGGCATTTCGATCCCCGGATCCCGAAGGAGCAACAGGCAGGTCCGGAGGTGTACAAGAACAACGCCTTTGACCGGGGGCACCTTGTGCGGCGCCTGGATCCGGTGTGGGGCGATGAGGCGACGGCCAGGGCAGCCAACCAGGACACCTTCGCGTTCACCAATGCCGCGCCCCAGGTCGACGACTTCAACCAGGGCAAGGAACTGTGGGTGGGCCTGGAAGACCATGTGCTCAGCCACGCAGACCTCAACGATGCCAAGCTCAGCGTGTTCACGGGGCCGGTCCTGGAGGACGACGACCTGCCCTACCGGGGAGTACAGATTCCCCGGATGTTCTGGAAGATCGCGGCCTGGACCATGGACGGAAAACTCGCTGCTGCCGGATTCCTGCTGGACCAGTCCCCGCTGCTGGGGAAAGTGGAGCTCAAGAAGGCTATCCGGGAACGGCTCCTGGCCGATGAACCGCCGCCGCTGGGCCCCTTCCGCACCTTTCAGGTTCCGGTGGCCCGGATCGCCGAATTGACCGGGCTGAGCCTGTCCCGGCTCGAAAATGCGGACCGGCTGGCCAAGAGCCAACGAGCCCTGGGCAAGGAACCCCTGGCCGTGCGACTCAAGTCCATGGAGCAGATCCGGCTCTGAACCCGGACACCGCGGGGGAGCCAACCGGTCAGCGCCCTCCTAGGGAGGGCCGATAGACTTGTGGCTTGCATGCCCGGCATGCAGCCGAAGCACCGACCGCAAAGATTGGACACCGCGCACTTGCGAGAATTCACCGCCCGCTTTGCCTCCGCCGAGGAGGTCGCCAACTGGGACAACCACGTCATCGCGAACCCGAACGGCGGAAACCTGCTTCAGTCCGAGGCCTTCGCCGAGGTCAAACAACACTTTGGCTGGAAGCCCCTCCACATGGTCTACGAAACCGCGGACTACACGAGCTACAACCTGGTGCTGCAGAAGTCCTTTCCTGTGCTGGGCAAGCTGTGGTACCTCATCAAGGGGCCGGACGTGGCGGCCGTCGAGGATATCCCTGGCATCGCCGCCGCGAACGCGGAGTTCGTGAAGCGCGCGAAGCTGGGCGTCTTTGCCATCAAGATCGAGCCGGACATCATCCTTTCCGAGGACGCAAAGCGGGTGCTCGAGGGCGCGGGCCTGGTGAAGACGCACAACCTGCAGCCCAATGACTCCACCGCGTTGTTGGACATCGCGCCGGAGGAGAACCAGCTGCTGCGGAACCTGCACTCCAGGGGACGCAACGCTGTCCGCCGGGCCATCCGGGAGGGCGTGGAAGTCCACAACGTCGATCCCACGGAGGAGAACTTCCGGTCCATGTACGCGCTCATGACCACCACGGTGGAAGCGAAGTCGCAGGTCAGGGTCCGTGAGTACGACTACTACCGGCAGTTCTGGACCAACTTCATTAACCGCGGGCAGGGCCGGCTGCTGTTCGTCTATGAGAACGGCGTTCCCTCCGTGGGCGCGTTTGTGATCAACTACGGCCGGAAGGGGACGTACAAGGACGGCGGCTCGCTCCAGAAGCGCAGCCAGTACGGCGACTCCCACCTGGTCCAGTGGACGGCCATCAACCAGGTCAAGGAACTCGGCTGCACGGAATATGACTTCTGCGGCACCCCTCCGAGCGACAAACTCAAGGACACTTCGAACCCGTTCCACGGGCTGGGCTTGTTCAAGACCAGCTTCAGCAAGACGGTCACCGACTTCGTAGGCTGCTACGACCAGGTGCTCAACCCGCTGAAATACAAGGCCTGGATGGCCGTCGGCGAACGTGTGGCACGCCAGCTGTACACCAGGCGAACAGGCCAGCAGTTCTACTAAATCCCTTTGTGAAGCCCTTGAGGAGGCCGCAATGACCAAAGCACCCGACGGTCGCCGCAGGCCGCCCACGGCGGCGCTGCCCCCGACCCAACCGCTCACCGCGTCCCAGGTACGGCAGAACGCCGCAGCCAAGCGCATGCTTCGCAGGCTGGTGCAGGGCGAAAACCCGCCCACCGCCCCCATGAGCATTGTGGACCGGCTCGCAGGCAGCCCCTATGCCAACCCCATGATCCAAGTGGGGGGAGTGGATACCTCCGCGCGGAAAACCATCGACTTTGCGCTCCACCTGGCCGAGTCCATGTTCCGATACGGCGCCGGCGCCCTGGAAGTGGAAACCAGCATTATTGCGATCACCGCTGCCCTTGGCCTGAAACACATCGAAGTGGACATCACCAACCAGTCGGTGGCCATCAACTACGCACCCAAGGACCAGACCCCCATTTCCCTGCTCAGGGTAGTGCGGTCCTGGACTAACAACTATGCGGGCCTCGCACAGGTGCACCAGCTGGTTACGGACATTGTGGCCGGCGGAGTTGGCCGGGACGAGGCAGTGCGCCGCCTGGACGAAATCATCCGCAGCTCCAAGCCTTTTCCGCGCTGGATGGTCACCGTGGCCTTTGCGGTGTTCGCCGCGGTTTTCGTAGGCGTACTGGGCGGGGGCCCCGGCGCTTCGGCCGTCGCGTTCGGTTCGAACATCCTGGTGAGCCTGCTCGCCCGGCAGTTGAGCCGATGGCGGGTTCCGGACTTCTTCGCCACGGCATCATGTGCATTCCTGGTGACGTTCATCGCCCTGCTGCTCTGGCGGTTCGGCAGCCCCGTGGGCATCCAAATCGCGCCCGCGATCGTCGTGGTGGGCGGCATCCTGCTGCTCCTGCCCACCGGCCGGCTTGTCTCGTCGGTGCAGGACGCCATCAACGGATTCCCCGTCACGGCGGCGGGCCGGTTCCTGTCCACCATGCTGACCTTCGGTGCACTGGTGTCCGGCATCTCCGTCGCCTTCGTGCTGGGTTCGAAGATGGGTATGGAGGAAATCGACGTCACGGAAACATTCCCGCCGGCGTATCCGCTGTGGGCGCTCATCATCCTGGTGGCAATAGCGGTCGTAGCAATTGGCATCACGGAACAGACCGCCTGGAAGCTGCTCCTTCCCACCGCGGCGGTGGGCGTAGTGGGCCATCTTGTGCTGCTCGGCGCGGACCTGATCGGCATGGGTGCGCGGTTTTCCCCGGCCGTCGCCGCGGTGGTCATCGGCCTTCTGGCCAGGGTGGTCGCCTTGAAGATGGGCGCCCCCCAGCTCGTGGTGGCCGTTCCTGCGGCCCTGATCCTTCTACCCGGCCTGACTATATTCCGCTCGATGTATGTCTTGACCATTGAAGAGTCGGAGATCCTGATGGGTGCCGGAGGCATGCTCAATGCCGGTGCGATCGTCCTCGGGGTGGCGGCCGGAATCGTCCTCGGTGACACCCTTGCCCGTCCGCTGACCCGAAGCCTGGCCAGCAACGAACGCCGCCGCGCCCGGCGCCGCTAGCCGGCCCGGTGCCGCCGCAGCCTGATCGGCCGGGTGCGGATGTCCTAGATCTGGCCGATGGGGAGCTTCTTTTCGGCCTGGAAGTCGTCCTCCACCCGGCCCTTGGCCCAGTAGCCGGACAACGATACCTGCGCGCGCTCCAGGCCGCGCTCACGGTAGAGGACCTCGCGGAGGGACTTCATGTAGCCCCGCTCGCCGTGGGCGAAGACCTGCACCCGGCCGCCGGGCCACTCGGCATTCCGTACGGCGCTGACCAGGAGTTCGCTGCTGCCCGCAGGAACGCCGTTCCGCGGCAGCCAGTGGACCTGGAGTCCGGCGGGGGCCTGGATGGGCTGGACCTCGGCATCGCTGTCCACTTCCAGGAACGCAAGTCCCCGGGCTTCGGGCGGCAGTGACTCGATGGCTGCGGAAATGGCAGGCAGGGCGGCCTCATCGCCGGCGAACAGGTGCCAGTCGGCCGCGGGATCGGGGTTGTAACCGCCGCCCGGGCCGGTGAACACCAGGCTGTCGCCGGGCCGGGCGTTGGCCGCCCAGGGGCCAGCCAGGCCCTCGTCACCGTGAATCACGAAATCGATGGCCAGCTCGCGCGCCGCTTCATCCACCCAGCGGACGGTGTACGTCCGGGTGTACGGCCACTGCTCGCGTGGCAGGGTTTCCCGGATGGCCCAAAGGTCGAGGGGGAGCGGGTACTCGACGCCGGGCTGCGGGAAGGCGATCTTCACGTACCTGTCTATGTATTCGTTGTTCACATAGCTGGCGAAGCCTTCGCCGCCGGCCACGATCCGCACCATGTGCGGCGAGAGTTCCTCGCGCCGGAGGACCGTGAGGTTCGTCTGGGGGCGCGATTTTCGGCTGGCTGACGTAGCAGCGGGAAGGGAAGTCATGGAAGTAAGCCTAGGCTAAGCAACGGGGGGAAGTTCCCAGTCAACGGGCTCCGAACCCTGGGCCCGAAGGAGTTCGTTTGCCCTGCTGAACGGCCTGGACCCAAAGAATCCGCGCGCGGCCGACAACGGGCTGGGATGGGCGCTGGCGAGCACCGGAGTGTCTCCAAGCAGCGGGCGGACGCCCTCGGCATCCTTGCCCCACAGCACCGCCACGAGCGGCGCTGCCGTCCCGTCTGCAGCGCGGCGGCCGGCGACGGCGGCGATTGCCGCCGTCGTGATCGGTTCCCAGCCTTTGCCCCGGTGGGAACCCGCCGCCCCGGCCCGGACCGTAAGGACGCGATTCAAGAGCAGGACGCCCTGGTCCGCCCAGCGCGTGAGGTCCCCGTGGACACGGGCCGGAAGGCCGAGATCGGATTCGAGTTCCTTGTAGATGTTCGCGAGGCTGCGGGGAATCGGCCTGGTGTGCCCTTCCACTGCGAAGGACAACCCGATCGGATGGCCCGGCGTCGGGTAAGGGTCCTGGCCGACGATGAGGACCTTGACGCCGGCCAGCGGCTGTTGGAATGCGCGCAAAACGTTCGACGGCGACGGCAGCACCTGGTGCCCGGCGCCCACTTCACCAGCAAGGTTCTCCAGGACGCTCCGCAGCTCCGCATCCACGGGAGCCAGCGCCGCAGCCCAGTCTGCAGCCATGAGGCGGTCCAGCGGCATGTGTGCCATCTCGGCAAAGTCAGCCCCCTCCACGGCAGGCTCCAACTCGAACAAGGCTTCAGAATCAAACACGAGTCCATTCTCGCAGTGTTGGGCTCCAAGAGGCTGGCGGGCCGCATCGCCCGGCAGGGCGCCACTGTCTTTTGTGCGGGCGTACCTTGCTGTTACCCGACTCCCCGCTGCCGCGTCATACTGCGTAAATGACAGGCGTGTTATTCGCCCGTACCATGGAAAGAGACTTTGACCGGATCAAGTGGAGGATTTTGCCGTGGCCGAACCAGTGCGCGATGACCTGTCACTTGCGGACACCGGCAGCGAAACCGTGTCCGGTGCAGACCTTACGCCGGCTCCGCAGCCGGGCTCACGGCTGAGTGAGCGGGACCAACAGATGCTGGCCCTCGAACGGCAGTGGTGGAAGTACGCAGGGGCCAAGGAACAAGCCATTCGAGAGCTGTTCGACCTCTCCGCCACGCACTACTACCAGATCCTCAACACGCTGATTGACACCGAGGACGCCCTGGCCCACGACCCCATGCTCGTAAAGAGATTGCGTAGACTACGTACGTCACGCCAACGGGCACGCACGGCGCGCCGATTGGGCTCTGACGCTTAGACGTCGGGGCCGGGCAATCAGCAAGAACCAACAAGGACATCGTTTTACCATGACCAAATATGCTCGGGATGAATTCGACAGGGTCCCTGAGGCCTCCTCGCGACAGGGTGTCCATAGGGTCGCCTCCGGGGCTCCCAGGCGCCGGCTGGGACCAATCCTGACCGTGGGCGTGGCGGCGCTGGCCATTGGACTGGTGGCCTTCCTGTTCCTTCCCAAGCTCGGATTTGCTCCTGCCGGCAGCCCGCTGATGGCGGCGGGGTCCGCCCTGGTCAGCCCCTCCGCATCCCCTTCCGCCGAGGCGCCGCAAGGCACCGCGTCTCCTGGCGCTGAGGCCGGTTCCGAGCCGAGCGCGGCTCCTTCCGCCAGCGAGACGCCCGCTGCCAGCAGCTCGCCCTCCGCGGTTCCTTCCGCCGATGCGCCGGCTGTTGATAAAACCCAAGCCGTGGCGGTCTACAACGGGACCACCACCGCGGGACTTGCCGGCCGCGTGAGCAGTATCGTCGCCGGTGACGGCTGGACGCTGGGACCCGTGGGGAACTGGGGCGGAATGCCGCAGCAGTCCTCCGTCATCTACTACAGCGGGGCCTTGCAGAAAGCGAACGCGGAGGCTCTGGGGGAACTCCTGAATATCACGTCGCTGGTGGACTCTGCCGAGTTCCAGTTGCCGGTGGTTGTGGTTCTCGGGCCCGGCTTCCAGTAAGGAATTTCGGTTACGCCTGAATAACTATTGGGGGCTCGCAGGGCCTGGTCCTGCCCCCGGCAAATGGCAATGGCTAAAGTGATTCCGGGTGCCGCGCCTCAACGCGGACCGTCCCGACGGCGCACAGTGAGGTGGGCCGGACACAGAGCAACCGGAAAGTGTGGGCAACATGGCATTGGGAACCGTTAAGTGGTTCAACGCCGAAAAAGGCTATGGCTTCATCACTGTTGACGACTCCGGAGACGATGTCTTCGTCCACTGGTCGGCCATCGAGGGGGAAGGCTACCGGGCTCTGGACGAAGGGCAACGGGTGCAGTTCGAGGTAGGAGAAGGCGAGAAGGGTCCCCAGGCAGAGAACGTCCGGACGGCCTGATGCCATCCGCCGCGGCAATGCATGGCACAGGCAGCCCCGCCCGGTTCGGACCCGCGCGGCCGCGGTTCACCGCAGCAGCGGTTCTTGCGGCGGGAACGGCGCTCCTGCTGGCCGGTTGCTCCGGCCAGGCCGGCAACGCCCGTGTTGATGCAGTCGACGCCGGCGGCGATGGCACCTTGCGGATAGGCCTGCTGCTGGACAACACGGGGAAGCAGTCCTTCCTCAACGCCTCGCAACTCGCCGCGGCCAAGCTGGCGGTTCAGGAGGTCAATGCCGCGGGGGGCCACAAAGGCCGGCCGGTACAGCTGTTGCCTGAAAAAATCAGCGAGGACACCGCCTCGCAGGCCAAGGAACTGGTGGCCGCAGGGGCGGATGTCGTCATCGGTCCCACGGATTCGAGCCGCGCCCCGGGGGCAATTGATGTCCTGTCGCGGGCCGAGGTGGCCATCATCTCTCCGGCGAATGCCGCGCACGGCCTCACGCGTTACAGGAGCGGCGGATATTACTTCCGTACGTCAGCGGCAGACACGGCCCAGGCGCCCGTGCTGGTGAAACTGGCCAAGGACAGCGGCGCCCGGACAATAGCGATCGTCCACGAGGACGGGATGTACGGCAAGGATGTCTCTGTGGCCGTTGCCGCGGCAGCGAAAGCTGCCGGCCTTGGAACGGTGGCTGAGGCCGCCTTCACTGCCGGCCAGGCGCAACAGGCGGCAGCTTCCGCCAAGGCAGCGGGTCCGGATTCAGTCATTCTGGTGGCCCGGGCCGGCGCCCAGGGCGCAATCGCGGAGCTCAACAACGCGGGGGTGGCAGGCAGCAAGCTGATTCTCAGCGACGGCGCCATCAACCAATACGGTTCCGCCCTCGGGTCCAAAGCACTTGAGGGCGCGCGCGGGATCCTGCCCGGTATCTTCCCTTCGGCGCACTTCCAAGGGGAACTGGTAGCTGTTGATCCCGGGCTCAAGGACATGACGTTCGCAGCGGAAACTTACGACGCCGTGAACCTGGCCGCCATCGCCGCGGCCGCTGCCCAGGACGACGCCGGATCATCCATCGCGGCGAAGCTGATCGCGGTTTCCGGGCAGCACGGCGCGGAAGCGGTTCAACCCTGCAGGAGCTACAAAGAATGCGGGGATGCCATCAAGGCCGGTAGGCCGGTGGATTACGACGGCGAATCGGGGCCCATCGGCTTTGATTCAAACGGGGACGTCACCACCGCCCACTACATGGTGTTCACTTACGCCGCGGACAACACCGCCCGAATGAGTGGAAGCGAAACTGCCGCCCGGGCGGGCAGCTGATCGCTCCTAGCGTAGTGCGGGCCGCAGGAGGGCCTTTCGGCGCAATCCCTGCTTGCACTCTCCCCGGGGGAGTGCTAATTATTGACTTAGCACTCCCACGGACTGACTGCTAAATCAACGCCCGGTTCCGGCCGGCTGCGGAGAGAGCGGGAAGGACAAGGAGCGAAAGAAATACCTTGCTGGGGTGAGATCCCATCCGCGCGGCATACAGAGGCCGTCGGTGAAGGATCGTCCGTCGCGGGCACCGCAGTGAAGGTTCATTCTTAACGACTGTCCCGAAAGGACTACTGCCGTTATGGCCAAGATCATTGCATTTGATGAAGAGGCACGCCGCGGTCTTGAGCGGGGCCTGAACATCCTCGCCGACGCCGTCAAGGTCACCCTCGGCCCGCGTGGACGCAACGTCGTCCTCGAAAAGAAGTGGGGCGCCCCCACGATCACCAACGATGGTGTTTCCATCGCCAAGGAGATCGAGCTGGACGATCCCTACGAGAAGATCGGCGCCGAGCTGGTCAAGGAAGTTGCCAAGAAGACGGATGACGTCGCTGGCGACGGCACCACCACGGCGACCGTGCTTGCACAGGCCCTGGTCAAGGAAGGCCTGCGCAACGTCGCGGCCGGCGCTGATCCGTTGTCCCTGAAGCGCGGCATCGAGAAGGCTGTTGAAGCCGTCACCGCCGAACTGCTGGCGTCCGCCAAGGAAATCGAAACCAAGGAAGAGATCGCCGCTACGGCATCGATTTCTGCCGGTGACGATGAAATCGGCGCGCTGATCGCAGAGGCGCTGGACAAGGTCGGCAAGGAAGGTGTTATCACCGTCGAGGAGTCCAACACCTTCGGACTCGAGCTCGAGCTGACCGAGGGCATGCGGTTCGACAAGGGCTACATCTCCGCTTACTTCGTCACCGACGCTGAGCGCCAGGAAACGGTCCTCGAAGACCCGTACATCCTGATCGTCAACTCCAAGATCTCCAACGTCAAGGAACTGGTTGCTGTCCTCGAAAAGGTCATGCAGTCCAACAAGCCGCTGCTGATCATCGCCGAAGACATCGAGGGCGAAGCCCTGGCCACCCTGATCGTCAACAAGATCCGTGGCACTTTCAAGTCCGTCGCCGTCAAGGCTCCGGGCTTCGGCGACCGCCGCAAGGCTCAGCTCGCTGACATCGCCATCCTCACCGGTGGCCAGGTCATCTCCGAGGAAGTCGGCCTCAAGCTTGAGACCGCCGGCCTCGAACTCCTGGGCAAGGCACGCAAGGTTGTTGTCACCAAGGATGAGACCACCATCGTCGAAGGTGCAGGCGACGCCGACCAGATCGCCGGCCGCGTTTCCCAGATCCGTTCCGAGATCGAGAACTCCGATTCCGACTATGACCGCGAGAAGCTGCAGGAGCGCCTGGCCAAGCTGGCCGGCGGCGTTGCAGTCATCAAGGCCGGTGCCGCAACCGAAGTTGAGCTCAAGGAACGCAAGCACCGCATTGAGGACGCTGTCCGCAACGCGAAGGCTGCCGTTGAAGAAGGCATCGTTGCCGGTGGTGGCGTTGCCCTGATCCAGGCCGGCGCCAAGGCATTCGCCAACCTGCAGCTCGAAGGCGACGAAGCAACGGGCGCCAACATCGTCCGCGTTGCCATTGACGCGCCGCTGAAGCAGATTGCATTCAACGCCGGCCTCGAGCCGGGCGTTGTTGTGGACAAGGTCCGCGGCCTGCCCGCAGGTCACGGCCTGAACGCCGCAACCGGACAGTACGTTGACCTGCTGGCCGCCGGCATCAACGACCCCGTCAAGGTAACGCGCTCTGCCCTGCAGAACGCTGCTTCCATCGCGGGCCTCTTCCTCACCACCGAGGCTGTAGTGGCCGACAAGCCGGAGAAGAACGCTCCGGCCATGGGCGGCGGCGACGACATGGGCGGTATGGGCGGCATGGGCGGTTTCTAACCTGCCCTGCGCACCTGACGCATAAACAAAGTGCGGCTCCCTCGCTTCGAGGGAGCCGCACTTTGCTTTTGACTGGGACGTGAAGGGCCGGTACTGGATTATTTGCGGGCTGACGCCAGCATCCCTTCGACTTCCTTCTTGAACTCCTCCGCGGCCGTCGAAGGCGATTTGCGGTCATAGAGGACTTCGTCGGTGTAACGCTTGATGACATTCTGCACACTGCCCGACCCGACCGGCGGTACTGGGGGCGCCTCGGCCATCTCCGGTTTGATGTCCTGGAGGAAACCGACCACCGTTGAGTCCGCAGTCTTCAGTTTCGGAGTAATTGCCGCCAGAACTTCGGAATTGGCAGGGACCCCGCGGTCGGTCATCAGGATCGATCCAGCCTCCGGGCTGTTTGCCAGGTAGTTGATGAACGTTGCCGCTGCTTCCGGATTCTTGGACCTCGAAGAGGCGGACCAGAACATTGATGGCTTGTAGTACATGCCGTTGTCTGCTGCTTTTCCGTCCACGCTCGGTGCGCGGAGCATCTTGATGCTGCTTCCCGTGGTGGTCTCCAGGGATCCGAGCTGATTGGTCCACCACCACGCCATGCCGATCCGGTTGGTCCCGAACAGGCTCTCTTCCAGGCCGGCGCCTGCGTCCTCCGTGGCGACGGTGGCGGGCGGGCTTGCCTGGGAATCCCGCTGATTTTTCAGGCGTTCCCAAAACGACGCCGCAGTCCCGGCGGTGAAGGCCAGCTTGCCGTCCTGTGAATACAGGTTTTCGCCGTGCTGCCGAAGCCAGATGATGAGGTCGGCTTCGTTGCTGCCGTATGCAGCCCCGTAGTTTGTACCCCCTCCCGCCTGTGTGAGCTTCGTGGCGATGTCGTTGAAGTCATCCCAGGTCCAGGTGGCGTCGTCGGGAAGCGGGACGTTGGCCGCCTCGAACACCTTGGTGTTCGCCATTACCACGTAGGCGTTCTTGCCCGTGCTGAGGCCGTACTGGGCATTGTCGTACTGGCCGGAGGCGAGCTGTTCCTTGTCCATTTTCGACAGGTCGATGCCGTCTTGCTTGGCCAGGTCAAGGAGAGCTCCGCGGCCACCGTACTCGGCAATGTATTTCTGATCCATCTGGATCACGTCCGGTGCATCATTGGCTGCGGTGGTGGTGGCCAGCTTGTCCCAGTATCCGCTCCATTCCCCCGGGGCCGCTTTGATCTTGATGTTTGGGTGTTCGGCCTGGAACGCGTCGATCACCTTTTGGGTCTGGGCGTTGAGGTACTCGTTGCCCCACCAGGCAAAGCGCAGTGTGACCTCCTTGTCGGCGCCGGAACCTGCTGACGCGCCGCAGCCCGTGACCAGCATCGCGAGGGCAGCAGCGGTGGCTCCAATCTTGAGTCGAAACCTGCTTCCGGACGAGATCTTCATTGATACGCCTTCCTGTGTACAGCCGTGGAATGGTGAAACTGAGGTGGCGCGCCGCAAAGGCGCATGAATGCCGAACAGCCGCTGAGAAAACGTTTTCTGAGCGGGAGTTTTGATTCTTGCACGCGCAATCTCAGCCTGTCAACGATACGGGGTAAGCGTTTTCCGGGAGGGCGGCGGACGGCTGGAAGCCACAATGTCGGGCCGGTCTGGCAGGATAGTGCGGTGACGATTACTGCAGCAGCCGACGGTTCGGCTTTAGGAAATCCCGGTCCGGCCGGATGGGCCTGGTACGTGAATGACGACTGCTGGCGGGCCGGCGGCTGGCCGCACGGCACCAATAACCAGGGCGAGCTGATGGCTGTGCTGGATCTCTTCCGTTGCACGGCGCACCTTCCCGGGGAGGAGCTGCATATTCTCTGCGACAGCCAATACGTCATCAACTCGGTCACCAAGTGGATGCCCGGATGGAAACGCAAGGGCTGGCGCAAAGCTGATGGCAAGCCGGTCTTGAACGTGGAGATCCTGCGGGAAATCGACCAGGCGCTGAGCGGACGCAAATACCGCTTCGAGTGGGTCCGCGGCCACGCCGGACACGACCTGAATGAGGCCGCCGACGACCGTGCGCGGGCTGCTGCGACCGCCTATCAGCAGGGCATTGCCGTGCGGTCCGGGCCGGGTTTCGTCCGCGGCGTCGGCGCCTCTGCATCCCCCGCAGCCAGCGTGCCGGCGGCGCGGGAGTCCCTGACACCGGGCGGCAGCAACCAGCCGGATCTCTTTACCGAGCCGGATCTTTTCAGTGAGCTGGAGACAGATCCGTTCGCGGCGCCAGCCGGGCGGGAAGCAGCTCCCGAGGCCGTTGTTGAAGCACTGGAACGGGAGCTGCTAAGCCCCGATACCCGCGCCGACATCGGACGGACCGGTGTGCTGCTCCACCCGGAGTTTACGGAAATCGGCAGTTCCGGCAGGCTGTGGACGCGGGATTCAATGATGATGTCGCTCGAGGAGAATCCTGGCGGTGCAGCTGAGCTGGAGATAATCGGCGCCGAGCGGATCGGCGCTGAAGCGGTCCTTCTGACCTACCGCAGCAAGGGCCGGGAGGGATCCTCGCTCCGGAGCTCGCTCTGGGTTCTCGATGGAAAACGCTGGCGCCTGCGCTTCCACCAGGGAACACCGGAAGCCTAGTGCCGGTCAGCTGAACCGCTGCGTGTTGCCCTGCTCTGCCTGGGCATACGTGGCGGCCGCCGAAGCGAGGGCTGTGTTGATGGACGCGAGAGCGGCCTCCACTTTGCCCTGTGTGATGGTCCACTCGGTGATCAGTCCTTGGAAGTTGGTGGCCGCCGATCCGCGCCACGTTCCCTGCAGCTCATCCAGACCCCTCTTCATCGCCTGGACGTCCGTGCTGATACGGTCAACCGTAGCTTTGACGTTGGCAGATTTGAGCTGGAGCAGTTCGGTATCAACGGAGATGATGCTCATTGGTATTGCCCTTCGACGCTGTTCGAAAGCTTTTTCAAGCTTGCGGGCGGCCGGGGTATTCGGGCCGCTACGTCGAGCCTAGGAAGCGCGTGGAAAGCCGCGCTACAGCTGCTGGCTATATGTGGACAACTTCGCCGCTGTCGCCGCCGTCGGGCTCACTGTCGGCGTAGCCGGCCGCCTCGTCCTGGAACGGGAGGCTCACCACCATGGTGGCGCCCCCGCCGTCGGTCGGAACCACCCGGACAGAGCCTGAATGCGACCCGACAATGGCGGCAACGATGGCCAGGCCGAGGCCGCTGCCGCCGGTTTCGCGGGTCCGCGAGGTGTCCGCGCGGTAGAAACGCTCAAAGATCCGGGATGCTTCGTCCTCCGGGATCCCGGCACCATGGTCCCGCACCTCGATGACGGAGGACCGCAGGCCGGCATCGTCAGTCCGGACCCCTACCGCGAGCTCAACCGGTGTCCCCGCCGGGGTGTAGCGGAGGGCGTTGCCCACCAGGTTGCCCACCACCTGGCGCAGCTTTGCCTCATCGCCCAGCACCGGCGCAGGAGACGGCGACCCGCCGTCGAGGCCTGTCAGCGAAATGGTCCGGTCCCGGTCGCTGGCCTGGGTGTCCACCACGGCGTCATTGGCGAGGAGCAGCAGATCCACAGGCTTCTGCTGGAGCGGACGCTGTTCATCCAGCCTTGCGAGGAGCAGGAGATCCTCAACCATGGAGCCCATCCGCTTGGCCTCACTTTCAATCCGACCCATCGCGGTGGCCACGTCCTCTTCCTTGGTCAACGCACCCTGGCGGTAGAGCTCCGAGAAACCGCGGATTGTTACCAACGGGGTGCGGAGTTCATGTGAAGCGTCAGCGGCAAAGCGGCGCATCCGCTCTTCCGATGCCATCCTGGCCGCGAAGGCGGACTCGATATGGCTCAGCATCGCGTTGAGGGAGCCACCCAGCCGGCCCACTTCCGTGGCAGGATTCTCCACATCCACTCGGCGGGAGAGGTCACCCGCCGCGATGGCGGCGGCGGTCCGTTCCACACGCGCAAGCGGCCGGAAGGACCTGGAGACCGTCCAGGTGGCAATGAAGAAGGCCAGCACCAGGGTCAGGAAGCCCACCCCGATCACCACCAGTGAGGCATGCTCCATGACCGAGTCCACGGGAGCCAGGGGCAGGCCGATGATGACGACGGCATTACGCTGGTTGCCGTCCAGGACGGGCAGCGCCACGACGCGCCAGTTGCGTCCGTCCGTACCCCTGACCTGGAACGGGGCCAGGTCCAGCCTGTTCGCTTCGGCGGGGGACAGGCTGTCGATGGCCGGGTGCGAGTCCTTGCTGCCGCCGAAGGGAAATGCGTCCTGGTCCTGGCGCAGGAGCATCAGGGAGTAGTCCGTGGGGATGTTCGGATTCTGCTGGAGCAACTGGCTGAAGGACTGCTGCTGCTTCACGGAATTGACGGCGACCTTGAGCTTGTCGTCGACCTGCCCCTGCAGATAGCTGTGCAGGAGTGTCAGGGTGCCGGAACCGGTCACGGCGAGCGCCACCAGCATCAGTGCCATCATGATGGCCACCAGCTGGGAACGCAGTGAGGCCGACTTCCAACGGTGCAGCAAGGTCAGCGCTTCTCGGCTGTCCGCAGTACGTAGCCCACCCCACGCTTGGTCTGGATCAGGGCCGGCGCGTCGGGGTCGATGTCCACCTTGCGCCGCAGGTACGAGATGTAGGACTCCACGATGGACGCGTCGCCGTTGAAATCGTACTCCCAGACATGATCCAGGATCTGGGACTTGGACAGCACCCGGTTCGGGTTCAGCATCAGGTAGCGGAGGAGCTTGAATTCGGTCGGCGAGAGCTCAATCACGGTGCCGCCCCGGCGCACCTCGTGGGCGTCGTCGTCGAGCTCGAGGTCGTCCACGCGGATCACGGCGTCGTCGTCAAGCAGGGGCTGGGTGCGGCGCAGGACGGCGCGGATCCGGGCCACCACCTCGTCCAGGCTGAAGGGCTTCGTGACATAGTCGTCGCCGCCCACGGTGAGTCCGGTGACCTTGTCCTCGGTATCGTCCTTCGCGGTGAGGAAGAGGACCGGGAAATGCTTGCCGGACGCACGCAGCCGGCGGGTCACCGTAAACCCGTCCATGTCCGGCAGCATGACGTCCAGCACGGCAAGGTCGGGGGCGTGGAGTTCGGCGGCGGCGAGGGCCTCGCGTCCGTTGCCGGCCGAGACAACCTCGAAGCCTGCGAACCTCAAGGAGGTGGAGAGCAGCTCGCGGATGTTTGGTTCATCATCTACGACGAGCAGCTTGGCTTCGGGACCGTTCTTTTTCATACCTCCTATGATGCTCCCAGAATCTGGGAGTTTTCTGAATGAATGTTGAATGTCTCATGGGTGTATCCCCCTGCCAGCTGCGCCGTGGACCTGCTGGCAGCCACCGATTGACGCTGAGGCGGGAACCCTTTACGCGGGAAATTCGTTCGTGCCGCGAAGGGTTTCCACCGCTACCAGCCAGTACTAGAGTGAGGCCACTGAGTCCACCAGGACTCGGCACGAAACGTTCATGCGGCACCCAACGAAGGGGATTTTCCACCATGACGGAAATAAACGCGCCTGAGAGTACCCGTACAGCCGACCGCAGCATCCGCGACTGGGCAGACCTGGCTGAGGAGATGTGGTCCTACCTGACGGGTAAGGGTGCTGCGATCAACTACAACTTCATCGACATGACGGTGGAGGTTCCGCGTGACATCGGCCCGGATGCCCCGCGGGCTACCTGGAAGCTCAACGGCAGCCTCCGGGTAACCACCAGCGACAAAGACGCCGCGGGGTCAGACGAGAACCGGAGCTGAGCCGGACGTGAACGGCTTCCGCCTCGACATGGATCTGGACTTCTCGTTCACCGATGAGTCCGGAACGGTAACGCGGGGAACGGCCCGGGCGGGCGGCAGCGAAGTACGAATCGCCGTTGACGGCCTGGAATCGTTCAGTTCCAGCGGCATGCCGTCGCTCGATGACATCCGCCCGCTGGCCCGGACCCTGGCGGACCGGGGGCTCACCGTGGTGGTTGACGGTCCGGACGGACATATCGTGAGCCTCGGCGCGGTCACCAGCCCGGCATCGCAGCGGCTCATCACCCGCTCGCCCCATATCAAACTGGGAAAGCTCGGTGCCTTGGCGCCGCTCATAAAGCGTGGACGGCGCTCGGCGCGGGGATTCTCGCTGCTGCCCCCGCAGACACCGCTGCCGTTGATGCCGACTGTCAGGCGGAGCATCGTCCGCCGCGCCACCACCACCCACCACACACGGGGGAGCGGCAGGCCACGGCTCATCTTTGTGCAGGACTCGGCCACGTGGAACGGCCAGGTGCCGCGCGAATTCACGCTGAGCCGGGAGATCGTGAGGATAGGCAGCGACGCGTCCTCGGACGTCCAACTTGCCGGGCTGGAGGGGCTCCACGCTGAAATTGTCCATAACGCTGACGACGAGTACGTACTGGTGCCGCACGGGAAGGTCACAGGAAGCGTCGCGTCAACAGGTGAGTCGGTCCTTCGCACGGGCGCGCGGATCCAGATGGGGCAGTGGTGCCTGGCGTATTTCCGCGAGGAATTCGCTGACCACGGGCGCCCCTTCGGCGGGCGCAGCGGCGGGGAGCTGGCCTACCAGGCACCGCAGCTTGATCCGCGGACCGGAACCACGGAACGGGACGGCTCGTGGGGGGTTAGCTGACGGAAGGCCGTATGCAGCAAGTGCGGGGACGGCGTCACATGGGGCTGCCGTGGGATCAGGTGGCCGTGGGATTCCGTCCCACGTCTTTGGCGTCCATGATCCGGTAGGCGTATCCCTGTTCCGCCAGGAAACGCTGGCGCTTTGCCGCGAAGTCCTGGTCGAGAGTGTCCCGCGCCACCAGTGAGTAGAACCGTGCCGCGCGGCCGTCCTGCTTGGGGCGCAGCAGGCGGCCCAGGCGCTGGGCCTCCTCCTGCCGGGAACCGAACGAGCCGGACACCTGGATGGCTACCGAAGCCTCCGGAAGGTCGATGGAGAAGTTGGCCACCTTGGAAACCACCAGGGTCTGCACCTCGCCCGCACGGAAGGCTTCGAACAGCTTCTGGCGTTCCTTCACGGACGTGTCACCCTTAATTACGGGGGCTTGGAGCCGTTCACCCAGCTCGTCCAGCTGGTCAATGTACTGGCCGATGACCAGGAGCTGCTCACCCCGGTGTTGCTCTACGAGTTGTTCCACCACGGCGGTCTTCGTTTCGGAGGTGGCGCACAGCCGGTACTTGTCGGCGTCCTCGGCCATCGCGTAGGCAACACGTTCGTCGTGCGGGAGGTCCACCCTCACTTCCACGCAGTCCGCGGGCGCGATGTAGCCCTGGGCCTCGATGTCCTTCCAGGGCGCGTCGTAGCGCTTCGGACCGATCAGGCTGAAGACTTCGCCTTCGCGGCCGTCCTCGCGCACCAGCGTTGCCGTCAGCCCAAGCCGTCTCCGGGCCTGCAGGTCCGCCGTCATCCGGAAGATGGGTGCCGGCAGAAGATGGACCTCGTCGTAGATGATCAGGCCCCAGTCGTGGCCGTCCACCAGTTCAAGGTGGGGGTAGAGCCCGCCGCGCTTCGTTGTCAGGACCTGGTACGTCGCGATGGTGACCGGGCGGACTTCCTTGACCGATCCCGAGTACTCGCCGATTTCGTCGGCCGTCAGCGAGGTCCGTTTGATCAGTTCGTCCTTCCACTGCCGGGCGGACACGGTATTGGTCACCAGGATCAGCGTTGTGGTGGAGCTCGTGGCCATGGCCGCTGCGCCCACCAGCGTCTTGCCTGCGCCGCAGGGGAGTACGACGACGCCGCTGCCGCCGGCCCAGAAGTTCTCCGTGGCCAGTTTCTGGTACGGCCGGAGCTTCCAGCCGGATTCGTTGAGCATGATGGGGTGCGGCGTCCCGTCCACGTAGCCGGCCAGGTCTTCGGCGGGCCAGCCGATCTTCAGGAGCAGCTGCTTCAGCTGCCCCCGCTGGGAGGAATGGACCACCACGGTTTCACCGTCGATCCGCGGCCCCAGCAACGGCTGGATTTTCTTGGCGCGGGACACTTCCTCAAGCACCGGGTAGTCGCTGGTCCGCATCACCAGCCCGTGCTGCGGGTCCTTTTCCAGCCGCAGCCTGCCGTACCGGGACATCGTCTCTTCGATGTCGATCAGCAGGGAATGCGGCACAGGGAAGCGCGAATACTTCAACAGCGTGTCCAGTACGCGTTCCGCGTCCAGGCCTGCCGCTCGGGCGTTCCACAGGCCCAGCGGAGTAAGCCGGTAGCTGTGCACGTGCTCGGGCGCCCGCTCCAGTTCCGCAAAAGCGGCGATGGCGTGCCTGGCTTCTGTTGCCTGCTCATGGTCCACTTCGAGCAGGATTGTCTTGTCGCTCTGGACGATCAGGGGCCCGTCGTTCACGGCGTCCAAGCCTTCGTGCCGCAGGTCTGTGGGGTGCTGGTCACTGCTGGAATTCCTCTTCCGCCTCAATATCGATGATCCGGTGGATGGAGAGCACGCGTTCGGTTTCGCGGGCCGGGTCGAAGACCCTTACCCGTCCGCCGCTCACAGAAACCGGAACAACCGTTTCCCTGCTGGAATTCCCCTGGCTGTCCACAACGTTCATTACCACTGCCTGCCGGAGACGGATGGCCTTCTGCAGGGTTTCGAGCCCGAGCTGCGTAGCTTCCTCGCCGGTTGTGGCCGACGGCGGGCGGTGGCTTCCATTGCCGTCTGAACCGTGCGGGGACCGCTGGCTGCGGAGGATCGCCAGCTGGGCGTCGACGTCGGCCTCCGCGGGCGCCGTGCGCGGTGCACTGTACACGGGACGTCCGCTGCCCGGTACGGCTGTGGTCCGGCGCAGCCGGATCAGCGTTGACTGCGGTTCCTCGACTGCCGGCGACAATCCCAGCGCACGCAATACCTGCGCGGTTTCCTTCGGGGCCGCGTGGGAGATGAGGACCGTGGGGGCAATGCGGACCAGACCCAGCCCTGACGCGCTGGATTCCTTGACCAGCTCCAGCAAGGCATCTTCGTCGTCGCTCTGGATGAAGCTCGAGGCCGCCCCCACCCGCAGCCTGCCGTGCCGTGCCGCGGTGTCCTCCACCAGGTATTCGAGCGGCTGCGGTACGGCAGTGGCCGAGTGTTCGCGCAGGAAACCCAACAGGCTGCCGGCGTCATGGCCGGCGTCAAGGGCGCGGCGGACGGATGCCACCGAGAACCGGTAGATCGTGGCAGGGCCCTGGCCTTCGGCATCGGCCATCACCAGGAGCTTTTCGCTCAACTCCGGCGCCAAGTAGCCCGGCGCCACGGCGGTGAGGTCAGCCTGCAGCAGGACGTGGTTAAGGGCGGCCGGCAGATGCTCTCCGAGGATGTCCAGCGCGTCATCAGGCCGTTCCGCGGCAATGGCCGAACCCAGCTGGCTGAGCGCGCCCGAGCCGATGAGACCCAGCATTTCCGCTTCGGCCAGGACACCCCGGATCAGGGAACTGAAGCGCCTGGCCATCCGGGGCTGGGTCCATTCGGCCCGTTGAAGCACCGCCGCGGCGTCCAGGACCGGCGCCTTGCCGTCCGCTTCCTCGGCCTCAAGGGTCAGTTCATTGAGGATCTCCAGGATCCGCCTCCGCACCACGGGCGCGTCCGGCCGCTGCGCTTCGGCGGATAGTGCGTTGATCGTGGTACCGGCCGCTGCACGATGCGGAGCCGGCCCCGCACCCGGACCCGTGGCGGGCTGGCCCACCAGCGACGGGGCGCGCTCGCTGGCCAGCCAGGCGTTCACGAGCCAGAGCCACTGTTCCTGCCGTGGCAGAGTCAGCCACTCCAGCTGTTCCGGCTGCACCCAGGCGGAGCTGTCAACGTCCAGCCGGAGCAGTCCGGCCAGGGCGCAGAGTTCAACCAGCAGTCCGGCGCGGTGCAGATCGATCCGGAGCGAGTCGGCCAGCCTCTTCATCTCACGGACGCCGACGCCGCCGCTCCGCAACGTCACGAGGGGCTGCTCGCGCACGGCGTACAGGAGTTCGCCTGTCAGGCGGAGGGTTTCCGCGATGGCACCCAGGGCGGCATTGCGCCGCAGCGCCGCGGTGGTCTGTCCAAGCCTGGGTGCCGGGGGAGTCAGCGTGAAGTCCTCGATCACCGCGCCGCCGCGGAGGGCGATCCCCACACTGTGCGGCAATTCCACGTGGGCGGCATCCAGCGGCACCAGCAGGCCCCTTGCCAGGAGCCAGTCCACGGGGCCGACGTCGGAACCTTCGTTGAGCACCGACGCCCGCCGTTGCGCTTGGGGTACGGCCCCCATGGCCCAGTTCCCGAAACGGGCAAGGAGAGCGGTGGTGCGGTCCGGGGCGGTGGCGAGGATCTGTTGCAGGGCATCCGGGTTGGCCGTCCAATGCTGCAGCGACAGCGCTGCTTCCATAGGGGTCGTGGCGGGATGAATGGCGGCCCCGCTGTGGTGCAGTTCAGCCACAAGTTGCACCACCCGCTGGGCGAAGGCCGGCTGCAGCCGGACCAGTTCCGTATAACTCCGGCCCAGTCCTGCCGGATAGATCCCCACGACATCACGGAGGCTGCCCACCGGAAGGTAGAACCGCTGGCGGGGACCGGCTGGCACGGCGGCGCCGTGCGGGGGCTCTGCACGGTGCACAAGGGCCAGTTCTTCAAGGGACTGCAGGATTCGTTCGATGGCGGACAGCGAGGCGCCGTGGATGACTTTCTTGAGTCCCGCGGCCGAGGCACTGTGGGCCGTGTCCGTATTCGTGCAGAGGTGGAGGGTCTCCAATACCTGCATCTGCGGCCGGTTCAGCCGCTCCAGGGCCCGTTGGACGCTGACCCTCGCGCTGGCCCGGGCCGCCAGGGCCGCAAAGTCCGGAACGTTGGGTGAGACCAGATCCGGCCGCGCGGAGAACAAAGCCCGCAACGAGTCGTCGCTGCGTGCCTCCAGTTCCTTGCTGAGCGCGCGAATAAAGGACATCAGTCCAACGTTACCGCCCGCCGGACTTTCCTGCCCGGCGGCGGGCGGCGACGCCGTCGATCACCAGGACGATCATGAGGAGGAAAGCCAGCGGCAGGCCATACAGGGCCAGGGAAGTCACCCACACCGGGGCGGCGCTGCCGGCAAAGGCAATGGCCATGACGGCGCCCACGGCAGCCAGCGAGAGGATGGCCATAACCGCCGCAACTATCATCAGTGGCCGCCGGTAGCGGGAGGGTGTCATGGAAGTAACGCTAACAGCCCGGCTGTGCCCGTGCCGCAAAGCGGGAAACCGGGCCCCGGCAGGATAACCTTGAAGATACAGACCAACATGGTCCAGGCAGTCATACCCTGAACCCGCATATCAATGCGGATGCGGTGGCCGCCGGCCGTGTCACAGGAAGTCCAGAACGAAGAAGGTTGATTACGTGCCTACCGGCAAGGTCAAGTGGTATGACAAGGAAAAAGGCTTCGGATTCCTCGCAGGTGAGGACGGCCAGGAAGTATTCCTGCCCAAATCCGCCCTGCCCGAGGGCGTAACGGAACTCAAGGCCGGCACCCGCGTGGAGTTCGGTGTGGCTGACGGCCGCAAGGGAGCCCAGGCCCTCGGCCTGCGCGTGCTGGACAAGACACCGTCCATTGCCAAGGCTAAGCGTCCCAGCGCCAAGGACCTGGCGCCGCTCGTCCAGGATCTGGTGACCGTGCTGGACAATTTGTCCGGAACGCTGTCCGCCGGAAAGTACCCGGAAGGCAACAAGGCCAAGGCGATCGCCGCCGCCCTCCGTAAGGTTGCCGACGAGCTGGACGCTTAGGCACCCACATGACTTCCCAACCTGACCAGAGCACCCCCAAACCGGCTTCAAAACCCCGTGCCGGCGTTCCCGTGTGGCGCACCGGGAAACCGGATGCGGTGCTCGCTGCGGCCGTGGACTTTGCCCGGGCTGCGGTAGAGGGCATCGCCCCGGCCGAGCAGATCGGACAGCATCTGGGCGCGAAGAGCGAAGGGGACCGTATTGTCACGCATCTCTTCGAGTCCAGACTGGCCGGGTATCAGGGGTGGCAGTGGTACGCCGTGATCACGCGCAATTCCCGGTCCAAGGTCATCACGGTGAACGAACTTGGCCTGCTGCCTTCGGAGGATTCGATCCTGGCGCCCGAGTGGGTGCCGTGGGCTGAACGGGTGCGCCCGGAGGACGCCCAGGACGATGAACTGGACGCCGACACCGTGGACGCCGTCCCGGCCGTTTCGGACGCCGGTGAGGTTGCCGATTCGGCCGCCGACGGGGTTGCCGATTTCGACGCCGACGAGGTTACCGATTCGGACGGCGCCGTCAGCGAGGCACCGGAGGAAGAACCCGGCTCCGCCCGCGAGGTCGACTAGCCAGTTGGAACCATGGGGGACTGAGGATCTCGGAGGCCGGCGATGATGTCCACCTTCAAGTCCTTGCATGTCCTCAATTACCGCCTTTGGTTTGTGGGCGCCCTGATTTCCAACATCGGGACCTGGATGCAGCGCACAGCCCAGGACTGGCTGGTCTTTGACCACCTGACAGACCACGACGCCGGGGCCATGGGTATCACCATGGCCCTGCAACTGGGTCCGCAGCTGTTCCTCGCACCCGTGGCCGGGCTGGTGGCGGACCGCTTTAACCGCCGCCACCTCCTGGTGATGACACAGTCCGCCATGGCGCTGCTGAGCACGGGCCTGGGGCTCCTTGTGGTCACGGGTGCCGGCCAACTGTGGCATGTCTACGCCTTTGCCCTACTGCTGGGCCTTGTCTCCGCCCTCGATGCTCCCGTCAGGCAGACGTTCGTCTCGGAACTGGTGCGGGACGATTACCTGCCCAATGCGGTGGCACTCAACAGTGCATCCTTCAACGTGGCCAGGATGATCGGACCCGCGGTGGCCGGCGTGCTGACGGTGGCCGTGGGGCCGGGGTGGGTGTTCCTGATCAACACTGTGACGTTCCTGGCCCTCCTGTTCAGCCTGTGGAAGATACCGGCTTCATCCCTGCGTGTCCTTCCCCGGGCGGCTCCCGGCAAGGGCCGGATCCGTGAGGGGCTGCGCTATGTGCGGTTCCGCCCGGATATCGTGGTGGTGCTTGTGGCCGTCTTCATCGTGGGAACCCTCGGGCTCAACTTCGTCCTGTTCATCGCGGCCATGGTGGGCACGGAATTCGGGCTGGATGCCAGTGCTTTCGGTTTGATGAACTCCATCATGGCCATCGGCTCCGTGGCGGGCGCGCTGCTGTCCGCCGGGCGGTCCAAGCCCAGGCTCCGGATCATTTTCGGGGCAGCCGGCGCGTTCGGGGTCACGTCCGGGCTGGCGGCCCTGGCGCCCAACTACTTCTGGTTCGGCGTGGCCCTGGTGCCGGTAGGCCTTTTTGCCATCACGATGATGACCAGCGCCAACGGCTATGTGCAGACCACGACGGACCCTGTGATGCGCGGCCGGGTGATGGCCCTCTACATGGCCATCTTCATGGGCGGCACACCCGTCGGCGCTCCGCTGGTGGGATGGGTGGCCAATGTTGCCGGTCCCCGCTGGTCCATGTCCGTGGCGGCGGCATCCGGGCTGCTGGCCGCGCTGATAGGCATGGTGTGGATTATCCGGGCCAAGCAGCTGAGGCTCGGATTCAACCGCCGAGCCCGGGGACTGCGCTACTTCCGGTTGGTATCCGCCGGGCCCAACCACGATGGCAAAGCTGAAAGCAGAGTGCGCAAAGACGAAGGCGCCGTCCGGGAGCAAAACCCGGACGACGCCGTCGAACGCTAACGCGTCTGCGTTGGCTGGTTCCTTACTTGCGCAGTTCTCCCACGACGTAGTCGATGCTGGACAGGAGAGCGGAGACGTCGTCAGGGTCGATCGCCACGAAGGTGGCGATGCGCAGCTGGTTGCGTCCCAGCTTGCGGTACGGCTCAGTGTCCACAATCCCGTTGGAACGGAGGACCTTCGCGATGGCCGCAGCGTCGATCGAATCGTCGAAGTCGATCGTGGCGATCACGTTTGAACGGTCTTCGGCCTTGGCAACGAACGGCGTGGCGTATTCGGAGGCCTCTGCCCAGGAGTAGATGCGTCCGGCCGAGTCGGCGGTACGGGCCGCGGCAAAATCGAGCCCGCCGCTGACGTTCAGCCACTGCACCTGAGCGTCCAGGGTGACCAGGGTGGCCAGCGCCGGGGTGTTGTAGGTCTGGTTGAGCCGGGAATTGTCGATGGCAGTCTGCAGGTCCAGGAAATCGGGGATCCACCGGCCGCTTGCCTTGATCCGCGCAGCACGCTCAAGGGCGGCGGGGGAGAAGAGGCCCAGCCACAGGCCGCCGTCGGACGCGAAGTTCTTCTGCGGCGCAAAGTAGTACACGTCAGCTTCCGACACATCGACGTCCAGCCCGCCGGCAGCGGAGGTGGCATCGATAAGGACCAGCGATCCTTCATCCGCGCCGGCAACCCGCGTGACCGGGGCAGCGACACCCGTGGAGGTCTCATTCTGGGGCCAGGCGTACACGTCAATGCCGGCTTCCGCCTGCGCTACGGGCCGGGTACCGGGCTCGGCCTTGATGATGGAGGATGCGTCCAGGAACGGAGCCTTGTTGGTGGCGGAGGCGAACTTGGAACCGAACTCCCCAAAGGAGAGGTGCTGGGCCTTGCTGTCCACCAGCCCGAACGCCGCGACATCCCAGAACGCGGTGGAGCCGCCCACTCCGAGGATGACTTCGTAGCCGTCCGGGGCGCGGAAGAACTCGCTCAGGCCGTTGCGGACGGACCCTACGAGGTTCTTGACCGGAGCCTGGCGGTGCGAGGTGCCAAGAAGCGTGGCGGAGGCGGCAGACAGGGCCTCGATCTGCTCGGGACGGACCTTTGAAGGCCCGGCGCCGAACCGTCCGTCCTTGGGCAGGAGGTTGGCGGGGATAGTGATGCTGGTGTCGCTCACAATGGCTCCAATTTTTCGGCGTGGACGTGGGGGAGGCCTGGCAGTGCACGGGTTCCTGCCGGGGGAATCCCCTATATTCTGCCTGACGCGCCGGTGGGGAACGGAACGGTATCCGTCATAGTCCAGTCACTGAGACATCCCTGAGGCGCAGGCGGTACGTCCCTGTGAAGCTCGGCGCCGAATTATCCGGAGTAATTCAAAATAGGCTAAGCTGGTCCCTGACGTATAGCGGGCCGCGATGCCGGCCGGACTGATCCCGGGAGGCCGTTCCCCAAGGCTGATCGGTGGATGCAGGTCCACTTCGCCGCGGCCAACGGGAAACGCCTCCGCGCGGTACGGTGGGACTGACGCAAGGACTGTGCTCGAGGAGCTGAGCTGGATGACGGATCTGATCGACACCACGGAGATGTATCTTCGGACAATCTTGGAGCTTGAGGAAGAGAACATCGTTGCTCTCCGTGCGCGGATTGCCGAACGGCTGCGCCACTCCGGCCCCACTGTTTCGCAGACCATCGGCCGGATGGAACGCGACGGACTGGTGGTTGTTTCGGGCGACCGGCACCTTGAGCTCACCGAAACAGGCCGGAAACGGGCTACCGAGGTTATGCGCAAGCACCGCCTTGCGGAGCGGCTCCTCGCCGACGTCATCGGCCTCGACTGGGCGTATGTCCATGACGAAGCCTGCCGCTGGGAACACGTCATGAGCGAGCGGGTTGAGCGGCGCATCTTCGAGCTCCTGGACCATCCCACGGTTTCCCCTTACGGCAACCCCATTCCCGGCCTGGCGGCACTTGGCGGACAGCCCACTCCCGCGTTCACCGACGGAGTGGTGAACCTTCTTGACGCCATGGCCGGATACGGGGCCGACTCCCGCATTACCGTGAGCCGCCTGGCCGAGCCCATCCAGGTTGAGCCGGAGCTGCTGGTCCAGCTCGATGAAGGCGGCATCCGGCCGGGGGCGTCCCTCGCCCTGGAGCGCGTGGGGGAGTACATCTCGGTGCGCGTACCCGAGATCGAAGGCGCCCTGGAACTGCCGCCCGAAGTTGCGGCCCACGTATTTGTTACGGTCCGCTAACCGTGCACCTCGTAGGACCACCTACAACACGTTGAGACGCAGATAACGGAATTATTACCGTGCTGATTAATCACCTATAGTTGAGGACTAGCGCCGATACGAAAGCGTTACCTGATCCGAAGCCGAGCTCTGCCAGCGGATCAAGGTACGAATCACCTCCTGGCAGAGGCGGGGGAACCACAACCGGCCGTTGAAAGACGGCCTTGGGGTGAAGTCCGTCAGCGGCAAAGCACCTCCGACGAAGGATTCCTTTGGGATACCCCTGTGTCGGATGCCTTGCATTGGCGGACCGGGTCTTTGATCTCTCTGACCCGAATCCGACAGCTAACTCCGCAGGCTTTCCAGAGAGGATAATTCTTGACCACGCAGACCGTCAGGGGCCGCCGCAGGGCGACAGGTCCCGCTTCGGAGTACCCCGTGGCCGAAGCCGTAATGACGGTCAGGCCGCGCGACGCACACCGTGATGCGCGCCGGCGCCGGAGCCTGTTCAGCCAGGTTACGGACTTCGCCTCGGCGAGCGGCGTGGGTCAGAAGGCGGGCATCGCGCTGGCCGCCACCGGACTGGTCCTTACCGTGACCGTACCGTCAACCGGCCCCATGGTCTCCACGTCAGACACGGGATCCACCGCCGCCGCATCAGTCGCGGCGCAGCCGGAGGTCTCCGCTGCCGCCAGCGCCAAGATCGACTTCAACCGGACCGCCGTAGCCACCAAGGGGGATCCGGACGGCAAGCTCAAGCAGTTGCTGAGCGCGCAGTCAGCCGGAACCATCACCCGCGCGGCATCCACCGGCAGCCTGGGCGCGCCGCTGGAACAGATGGTCACCGCATCACCTTTCGGTTTCCGGGTTAGCCCGATCACGGGCGGAGCCGGCGAGTTCCACCGTGGCCAGGACTACGCGGCCCAGTGCGGCACAAGCGTATTCGCCGCCGCCAGCGGAACCGTGACCTTCTCCGGCTGGCACCCCTACGGCGGTGGCAACCGTGTGGTGATTGACCACGGCAACGGCCTGGAAACCACGTACAACCACCTCTCGTCGTCCAGTGTCCAGGTTGGCCAGAAGGTCAACCGCGGCGACGTGGTGGCGCTCAGCGGGACCACCGGCGCCTCCACCGGCTGCCACCTCCACTTTGAAGTGATGGTCAACGGCGAAGTCGTCGACCCGCTCGGCTGGCTCTGATCCAAACGATCGGCCGCTCTCGCATTCCTGTGACATGTCGTGACCTGAATGTGACATTCGTTCGGAATTCCTGTACCGTTTAGAGCACGCCAACTTTTCCGAAGTTGGCGCTCTTGAGTGGATTGCCTAACTCTGCCACCGCTCAAGGTCCGTTCGCATTACATCGTCTGGCAGAGGCGGGGGAACCAATTTTGGTCTTCGCAAGAAGACCTTGGGGTTAAGTCGCAACGCTTCCCAGGAAGCCGAGCGGCCGGGTGACTCCCATCCGAATCCGACAGCTCACCTCGTAGGCATTGGGAGAGGCTACCTTCGTGTCTACACGTCACAATTCTGCGCGCCACCGCGCGCAAACGGTTCGTACGAACCCGTTAAACTCCGTGTCCAGGGCTGTTACTGCCAACGCCGGGACCGTAGGTCGCCAGGCGGCTGTTATCGCAGCTGCTTCCGGACTGATCCTCAGTGTTGGGATGCCGGCAAATGCCGCCGATACCAACCTGGGCGTTTCCGCTTCGACGGAGTCCGGCTCACAGTCGGCCCAGCTGACCGTAACTGCAGAACCCACAGCGACTGTTTCCTTCGAGCGTCCGGCAGTGACCACGAAGGCAGCGCCCAAGGTTGAAACCGTTCGGGCACAGTCCACCGGTACGGACGCCAGCGAGACCTCCACTGAGGCTGACGGAGAGGCCAAGGCAAGCAAGCTTGCTGACGCCGCATCTTCCGCAGCAGCATCGGGCCTCGCTGCCATCGCTTACACCGGTATCGGCAGCCCTTACGTCTGGGGCGGTACCACTCCCAGCGGCTGGGACTGCTCAGGCTTCACGCAGTGGGTATACGCACAGGCCGGCATCAGCATCCCCCGCACCAACGCATGGACAGCCATGACGCCTACCGCCACCCCGGCGCCGGGCGATCTTGTCATGCAAAACGGCGGCGCCCACGTTGGCATCTACGTCGGCAACGGCATGATGATCAGCGCGCTCAACCCCTCGCAGGGCACTCTCCTGCACGCTGTGTCCGCCACGGGCACCTCTGCGTTCTACACGCTTCGCTAACACACGCGCTTCCCATCGCTGAAGTGCGCGTTCTTCGCTAAAAACCCTGTTCGGGCCGTTCCGGCTTACCCCCAAGATGCCGGAGCGTCCAAAAACCGCGGCCTGCCATGCAGTCTGAGGAAAACGAAAGAGAGAACTAATGACTACTCGTGCCATCGCACGGCATCGCGCCGAGGTTACAAAGACCAACTCGCTTGCTGTCATTGCCAAGGCCGTCGGCGACAACGCCGGTGGCATGGGCCGTCAGGCTGCGGTTATCGCTGCTGCCTCCGGTCTGGTCCTGACGAGCGGTATCGCAGCCAACGCTGCCGACACCAATGTTCAGCGCGAAGCAACCTCTGCTTCCACCCTGGAAGTCCAGTCTTCCGCTCCGGCCAACATCTCGGCTGCATCCAGCATCGCCATCTCCTTCGAGAAGCCGGCTGTTTCCACCTCCCCGGCTCCGGTCGTTGAGGCTCCCAAGCCGGTTGTTGAAGTTCAGGAAGCTGCTCCCGCGGCCGCTCCGGCTGCCGTTGCAGAGACTGTGTCCGCCCCGGCGGCTCCGGCTGCCCCTGCGGCCCCCGCCGCTGCCAGCGGAAACGGCGCTTCGATCGCAGCTGCGGCGTACGCCCAGCTCGGCGTTGCCCAGGACTGCACCGCCCTTGCCACCAACGCGCTTGCGGCCGTAGGCATCAACTACCACGGCTGGCCGGCCGGTTACCTTTCCCTGGGCCGTACCGTGAGTGCAGCCGAGGCACAGCCAGGCGACCTCGCATACTACGAGAACGGCGGCATGGGCATGGCCCACATCGCTGTATACGTCGGCAACGGCCAGGCCGTGCACGGTGGCTGGAACGGCGGAACCACTTCCCTGTTCAGCGTCAACGTCGGCTCCGGCCCGGTCTTCATCCGCGTTGGCGGCTAAAGCCTCCAGCTAACGTTTGCCGGAAGAACCCCTGCCTCCGGGCGGGGGTTCTTCTGCGTTTCCGGCAGGTGAATTTTTGCCGACACGGAGTGTATGGTAAGGACCCGATTCGGTGATCGGCCACTTGAGTGTTTACTCTTGTGTTGTCGATCCATAGCGCCCGGACAAGCAGAGGGCAGCCGGCCCTCGAGCCCCTGACGGGCGCGGCCGTGAAGAGGTATGTGCATGCGCACTCTCGTTCTTAATGCTGGATATGAACCGCTGGCGGTTGTAACCTTCCGCCGGGCGCTGGTTCTTGTGCTGACCGGAAAAGCTAGCGTAGTGGCCGAGGGCGACGATCCTGTCGTCGGGCCGCAGGAGATCCTGGGCCGTCCGTCCGTGATTCTCCTGAACCGTTACATCCGGCCGCGGTACAACACAACCACCGCGGTGAGCCGCCGGGGCGTTTTGCGCCGTGACGCACACCGCTGCGCCTATTGCGGTAAGGCAGCACACACCATTGACCACGTCCATCCGAAATCGAGGGGTGGTGCGGACTCCTGGGAAAACCTTGTGGCCGCCTGCCTTCGATGCAATAACGTGAAGGGCGACCACACGCCTGCCGAGATGGGCTGGAAGCTCAGGTTTGTGCCCGCGCCTCCGCACGGCACCATCTGGCAGATCAAGGAGCTGGAAAAGCCCACCCCTGCGTGGGACCCTTTCCTTCTGCCTGAATCCGCCGCCTGAGGCGTCGATCCTGCGCAGGACCCGTCTCAATGGCTAGGCTGGCCCTGTGGAGTTTGATGCCTTAATCCTGGCGGGCGGCCGGTCATCGCGCCTGGGCGGCGTGCCCAAGTCCCAGCTGATGTACGACGGCGCCACCCTCCTGTCGCGGTCGCTCTCGGCGGCTGCCGGAGCTCGCGCCACAGTGGTGGTGGGACCGGATCCCGGCGAACTGCCTGCCGGTGTCCTGACGTGCCGCGAGGAGCCTGCCTTTACGGGTCCCGCAGCGGCCATTGCTGCCGGTATGGGGGCACTGGAACGGGCGCGCGGTCCGCTCCGGGCCGCGATGACGCTGATTCTGGCCTGCGACATGCCCAAAGCGGACCAGGCAGTTGCCGCCCTTCGGGCCGCCCTCGCAGACCACGGCCCGGCCCCTGCAGGGCCGGATGGTGTCATGTCCGCTTCCCTCGACGGCCGCAGCCAACCGCTCGCAGGCCTTTATAGCACAGCTGCGCTACAACGTTCCGTTGACGAAATGGAGACGAGCGGGGGGCTTGCCGGGGCATCAGTGTTCGCCCTCCTTGCTAGGCTTGACGTGCGGACTGTTACCGTCCCCGCCGGTGCCACGGACGACGTGGACACCTGGGACGATGCCACCGCGCTAGGGGTGTCCCGCCAAGGGTCTTGAGCCACCGTCGGTGGGACCGTGCGGTGGCACCGCAACCGAATTTTGAGTTTGGAGGCAACAGTGAAAAGCCAGGACGAAACGCTGGAGGACTGGTGCCGGGCGCTGCTGCAAGCCTTCGAGCTGGAGGACGTCGAGGTCGATGTCAATGAAGTGCTCGCGCTGGCCGGTGTCGCGGCCCACTCCGTCGTGCGGCCGGCGGCGCCGCTGACCACCTTCATCGCAGGCTTCGCGGCGGGAATGGCGACGGGTTCGGGGCAGGCCCCGGACGCGGTGTCCATGCAGGCTGCCTTGGGCGTGGCGCGGGCGCTTGCCATGGACTATGCAGCAGTGGATCCGGCGGTGCCCGGACAGCCCACCGTGGCAGGTTCAGGCCCGGTTCGGACCGATCATGCCTCCGGCCCGTCCACCAACAGCGGGACCACCGGCGCATGACGGCTGCGCCGCCGGACGGCGGTGACGCCGCCAGCGACGTTCCTGACCGCGGGGACTCCTCCCGCCTCGCTGCAACCGTCGAGGCCGAGGCCGGTTCCGTAGCGGCCGAGGCCGGATCCCCGGGTGCCGGGCACACCCATTTGGCGCACACCTGGCAGGAGGCCCGGCAGAGGTCATTCGATTGCGCCACACCCATCCCGCCGGGACCGGTGGCGCTCAGGAATGCGCTGGGCCGGACGCTCGCGGCGGATATTACGGCGCTCCAGGACATGCCCCACTACGCTTCATCCGCCATGGACGGCTGGGCAGTGAACGGGGCGGGCCCATGGATTTTGGCCGAACCCGGTCAAAGGCTTGCGCCGCATCAGGCCAGTCCCATTGTTACCGGCGGCCTCATACCACCGGGGGCCAAGGCCGTGCTCCGCAGCGAAAGCGGCATGATGACCAAGGACGAGGACGGGCTCCCCGTCCTGGCCCTTGGCGGCGCTGCAAGGCCCGGTGAACCGAAGAACGGGCAGCACATCCGGAAGGCGGGCGAGGAAGCGTCAGCCGGTGACGTCCTGGTCAAGAGCGGTGCAGTCCTCAACCCGGCCCATCTGGCACTCGCGGCACTGGCCGGCCACGACTCCCTCCGGGTCCAGGGGAAACCGGTGGTCAGGATCCTGCTGACAGGCTCCGAAGTGGTCACCGCGGGCCTGCCTGCGCCCGGCAAGGTCCGCGACACCTTCGGCCCGCAGCTTGGGGCCGTGGTTGAGATGCTCGGTGGCATCTGCGCCGGGCAGGAGAAAATCGGCGACGGCTACGACGAATGGCTGGCTGCCTTGGAAGACGACGGGCCGGAACCCGACGGTCCGGGGGAACAGGCCGTGGCGGACGGTTCCGTGCTGCCGGAAGGGCCGGCAGCGGAAGAGGCGCCTGCCGACGTCGTCATCACCACCGGCGGAACCGGCGGGTCCGGGACCGACCACCTCCGCCGCGCAGTCGCGGAACTGGGCGGGCGCCTGCTGATAGACGGCATCGCCATGCGCCCGGGACACCCGGCCGTCCTTGCTGAGCTGCCGGACGGCCGGTTCATCCTTGGCCTGCCCGGCAATCCCCTTGCCGCGATGATGGCCCTCTGCACGGTGGGCGCGCCCCTCCTGGCCGCCCTGGGCCACGGAACCCTCCCTCCGGTCCACGAGGTGCCATGCGGAGCGATGATTGAGCCTGATCCGGGGCGGACCCGGCTGATGCCCTTCAGGCTGCTCTACGGCATGGCGTCCCCTGCCCGGCACACGGGGCCCGGGATGATGCGCGGTCTGGCTGCTGCCGACGGCGTCCTTGTTGTTCCGCCGCACGGCGTTCAGCTGGGCGAGCCGGTGCCCGCCTTCGCGTTGCCCTGGGGCGCTCCGATCCAGGCGGCGGAACCCGCCGCCGCGAAGCCCAAGACCGCTCCCCGCAAGGCCCCGCGAAAGCCATCAGCTTCGGACGGGCCGGTGGACTGG
The DNA here is from genome assembly GCF_017832975.1 of Arthrobacter sp. PvP023. Lineage (NCBI taxonomy): Bacteria > Bacillati > Actinomycetota > Actinomycetes > Micrococcales > Micrococcaceae > Arthrobacter > Arthrobacter sp. PvP023. The sequence goes on along the minus strand of NZ_JAFIBI010000001.1, from coordinate 4,146,773 downwards.
AGCGCGCTGCTCGGCTAGAACGGTCCCGGCTGGTGAAGGCGGTCGGGGCTTGCAATGATGGTCATATCCCGCACTATAAGGAGCGCATCGTGGCCCGCATGACGCAACGCCGCAAGATCCACAGGTTCGTCCTGGACGGTTCACCCCAGTCACTCGAATTTCCCGTGCGGCACCGGGAGGATGTCCTGGCTGTGGAGGAACCGCTGGAAATACGGCTGGATTCCCTTCCGTTTACCGTCACCATGCGCACGCCCGGCGACGATTTCGACCTCGTGGCCGGTTTCCTGGTCTCCGAGGGCATCATCTGGGACCCCGATCAGCTCATCTCCCTGCGGTTCTGCGCGGGCGAGGATGAGAACGGCGTGCAGACCTTCAACGTCGTGGAAGCGCAGCTCAGGCCGGACGTCGCCCGCCCTGACAGGGGACGCAACATCTTTACGTCAAGCTCGTGCGGCATCTGCGGGACCGATTCCATCGACGCCGTCCGCAAGTCGTCGCATTTCAGCCCGGCGGCTGATCCGCTGACCGTGCCCGTGGAGACGCTGTCCGGGCTCCCGGACAAGCTCCGTGCGGCGCAGGCCGTCTTCGACGCCACCGGGGGTGTCCACGCAGCGGGTCTCTTCAGGATCAACGACGACGGCGGTACGGAGTTGCTGTGCCTGCGCGAGGACGTTGGACGCCACAACGCCGTGGACAAGGTGGTGGGCTGGGCGCTGCGCGAACGGCTGCTGCCGCTGGCTGGGACGGTGTTGCAGGTCTCCGGCCGGGCATCCTTCGAACTCGTTCAGAAAGCGGCACTCGCCGGTATTCCGGTGCTCGCCGCCGTCAGCGCCCCTTCCAGCCTGGCCGTTGAACTTGCCGCCGCCAGCGGCATGACCCTGGCGGGCTTCAGCAGGGGTTCAACCCTCAACGTTTATGCCGGAGACCACCGTGTCACGGCTCCCGCCCCCGTGCCGGGCTAGGGCAAAATGCTTGGTTTATTGGGCCCGGCGCAGTAGATTTTATCCATCGAATGGACGCGCCGATCCGCTCCTTCGGCTGAGTCCACGGGCTTGCACATAAGCTGAAGCCAACGCCTGGGCGCATACCGCGAACCAGCTGTCAGCTTCCATACAACAGGCATTAAAGAGGACTACATTGCACGACGACCGCCGCATCACGGAAGTCCGTCTTGACCGCTTCATGCGCGAACGCGTGGACCCCGCGGTGTACTCCCGCAGCGTTCCGCTGAACCTCAGCGCCTGGGACGTTCCGGACGAGCCTGTCTCCGTTCTGGAGGCCCTCCGCCACGACTTCGTGCCGCTGGAGCACGGATCGGCGTGGGGCCGCCCCTGGAGCACCAAATGGCTGAGGCTGCAGGGTGAAGTGCCCGATTCCTGGGGCACGGCTCCCGATACCGCGGTGGAAATAGTGGTGGACCTCGGGTTCACCCGGGAGCTCCCGGGCTTTCAGTGCGAAGGGATCGCCTGGCGGCCGGACGGCACCATCATCAAGGCCATCTCGCCGCGGAACCAGTACATTCCACTGAAGCTCCTCGGCAGCGGGATGGCAGTGGACTTCTACGTGGAAGCCGCCGCCAACCCGGATGTTGCCCAGGGGTGGACTTTCGCGGCAATGCCCTACGGCGACAAGGCAACGGCGGGGAGCGACACCAAATACCGGCTGGGCGCCATGGCCATCGCCGAGCTCAACCAGACGGTGTGGGAACTGCAGCAGGACGTATGGACGCTCAGCGGACTCATGCATGAGCTCCCGATGGAACTGCCGCGTCGCCACGAGATCCTGCGCGCCCTGGAGCGGATGCTGGACGTCATGGATCCGGACGACGTTCCCGGCACCGCGGCTGCAGGCCGTGCAGCCCTGGCTGAGGTTCTCTCCCGCCCGGCGTACGCCTCGGCCCATCAGCTGGTCGCCACAGGCCACGCGCACATCGATTCGGCGTGGCTGTGGCCGGTCCGGGAGACCATCCGCAAGTGCGCGCGCACGTTCTCCAACGTCGTGGCCCTGATGGACGAGTCTCCTGACTTCGTTTTCTCCTGCTCGTCGGCGCAGCAGCTCGCGTGGATGAAGGAGTTCTATCCCGAGCTGTTCGGCCGGATCCGCGAGAAGGTCAAGGCGGGCCAATTCGTGCCGGTCGGCGGCATGTGGGTGGAATCCGACACCAACATGCCGGGCGGTGAGGCCATGGCCCGGCAGTTCATCGAAGGCAAGAAGTTCTTCCTCGACGAGTTTGGCGTGGAGTGCCGGGAGGCATGGCTGCCCGATTCCTTCGGCTACTCGGCTGCACTGCCGCAGATCGTCAAGGCTGCCGGCAGCAAGTGGTTCCTGACCCAGAAGATCTCCTGGAACCAGGTCAACAGGATGCCGCACCACACCTTCAACTGGGAAGGAATCGACGGCACTCGGCTGTTCACCCACTTCCCGCCCGTTGACACCTACAATTCGGAGCTGAGCGGCCGGGAACTGGCGCACGCGGAACGGAACTACCGCGATCACGGCCGCGGTACTGTCTCCCTGGTCCCGTTCGGCTACGGCGATGGCGGCGGCGGACCGACGCGGGAGATGATCGCCGCAGCCCACCGCACCGCCGACCTGGAAGGATCGCCGAGGGTCCGGATCGGAACGGCTGCGAATTTCTTCACCCAGGCGCAGACTGAATACACGTCCCTGCCCGTGTGGGTGGGGGAGATGTACCTGGAGCTGCACCGCGGGACCTACACCAGCCAGGCCAAGACCAAACGGGGTAACCGGCGCAGCGAACACCTGCTCCGCGAGGCCGAACTGTGGTGTGCCACGGCGTCCGTGCGCACCGCCGGCGGGTTCGCTTATCCGGCGGCCGAGCTGAAGCGACTATGGCGGCTGGTCCTGCTGCAGCAGTTCCACGACATCCTGCCCGGCAGTTCCATTGCCTGGGTCCATCAGGACGCAGAGCGGAACTACGCGGCCATCTCGGAAGCCCTTGAGGCCATCATTGCCGACGCCGCGCGCGCCATGCTCGGTGAGGGCAGCCGCGAGTTCCTGCTGAACGCCGCGCCGCACGAACGCAGCGGCGTATCCGCTCTGGCGGCCGCCGAACCTGTTCGGAGCGATCACCCGGTGACGGTCACCGAGCACGCCGGGGGATACATCCTGGACAACGGCGTGATCAGGGCCGTGCTGGACTCGAACGGACTCGTGACCTCCCTCGTCGACCATGCAAGCGGCCGCGATGCTATCGCCCCCGGCCAGTACGGGAACCATCTGGAACTCCACCGCGATACGCCCAACGAGTGGGACGCATGGGACATCGACGAGTTCTACCGCCGCAACGTCACCTCACTGACGGACGCGCATTCGGTGACGCTCGAGCGGGGCGGCTGGGACGCCGTCGTCGTGGTGGAGCGGCTGGCGGGCGCGTCCGCGATCACCCAGCGGATTTCGCTGGAGGCGGGGTCCGGCTCGCTGGGCATCCTGACCTCCGTGGATTGGCAGGAACGCGAAAAGCTGCTCAAGATCGGCTTCCCCCTGGACGTACGGGCGGACCGCTCAGCATCGGAGACGCAGTTCGGGCATGTCTTCCGGCCCACCCACACCAACACATCCTGGGAGGCAGCCAAGTTCGAAATCTGTGCCCACCGCTGGATCCACGTGGCGGAGCCGGGTTACGGTGTGGCGGTTACCAACGCCTCCAGCTACGGACACGATGTCACCCGCTCTGTGAGGGACGACGGCGGGACCACCACCACCGTCCGCACCTCGCTGCTGCGCGCACCCAAGTATCCGGATCCCGACGCCGACCGCGGGCGGCACGAGCTGCTGGTGACCATCAGGCCCGGGGCGGCCATTGCCGACGCCGTGGAGGAGGGCTACCGGACCAACCTGGCCCCGCGGATCGTGAGGGGCGCCAACGCTGTCCGTCCGCTGTTCACGGTGTTCAACCAGGGAATCGTGGTGGAGTCGGTGAAGCTGGCGGAGGACGGGTCCGGTGACGTCATTGTGCGTCTCTATGAGTCCCTGGGGGAGCGGTCCGAGGGGATCTTGACGGCCAATTTTGATACCAGGGAAGTGCAGGCAGTGGACCTGCTGGAGCGACCGGTAGCGGGCCCGGGTGTCGAAACCGGCCGGGATTCCGCCAAGCTGACGTTGCGTCCGTTCCAGCTGCTCACGCTGCGGTTTGCCCGCTGAGGCCCCGCGGCTGAGGTGGTCCGGCCGTTAAACAGGCTGAGTGGGGGCGGTCCCCAACGGCCCGCCACCACTCATCCCCCCAATAGCGCTCAGTGGCCGCCCGGAGTCGAACGGATTGTCCCCGTTCTCGACGCCAGCCGGCAGTCACTTTCACACTTTCATGATTCTCTCACGTTCTAATGATTTTGTGAAAGCCCTAAGCCTACTTTGCAGTAGATGACCTTCGCGCGGCCGCCTGCGTCCGAACGCGGGCCAACCAGATCGTCAGCAGGCCCACCACCAGCGTCAATGCGGCCACGTAGTTGATGAGGGCCTTTAGCGGGCCCAGCTCGTCCGGCAAGAGGGGATAGAACGTCCCTGCCGGGAGTGCAATAAATGCCACGGACAGCAGTCCTGCGCCCCAGCGGATTGACGTGGCCAGGCTGGAAGAAGCAGCGGCTAAAGTCGCCGGAAGAAGGCAGGCCGCCACGTACGCCGGATAGAGGCGGCCAGCAGCGGCATAGAGCTCGATTAGCTGCGCATTCCGGGGGCTTCGGGACGGTAGCGTGGTGAGTCCCGTGACGCTGCCGTCTGTATCAGCCAGAAGGAAGAGCACTAGGGTAGCCGCGGCAATCACCGCCAAGATACCAAGCCCCATTGGACCCAGGATCAGCCGGACACTTTTGGGAGCGCTGAAGCCCCTGGCGATGCGGTAGCCGGCAAGGAGAATGACGATGTAGATCACGAACCGAAGGACGAGGTTGGTGACGTTGGTGCCGCCGAGCAGTTGGTCGATGGCGATGTAGGGGCCGTCGATACTGAGCAGAATCGCGAGGGTGGCCAGCACGAAAATATAGAAGAGCGACCTATTCTCACCCCTGACCGCACTCGGAATGCGCGCCACTGCAGCGGCGCAGCATACGGCCAGGGTGGACCATTGCAGGATCTCGATCATCCGAGGTTCTCCCAGATCGTTTTGGTTTGTTCGTGGTCTTGTTCCTGGCGCTTGAGTGTCTTCCCAAGCGCCTGCAGCCTGTCGCCGGCCAGGGTCGCCAGCTCGCCGTCGGACAAAGCATCCAAGGCTGCCTGCCTCGCCCCCGGTGGCCACCCGGCCTCCGCCTCGGTGATCATTCCGGTGGCTACCAGGCCCCCGGTCAGTCCCACCCCTGCTGCCTTGGACGTGGCGATGGCCAGCTCCGGAGTCAACCGGTTGGCAGTCAGCTGGGCGGAGTAGTTCTGCGGGGCGATTCCGGTGGCCGAGGAAACCCGGTGCCGCAGCTCGCCGTCGTCGATCGCATCAACCCAGTTCTTGACGGACGTTGCATGCGGGACGGTGGTCAGGGGCGGGGCCGGCTGCGGCTGGTCCGCTCCGTCCCCTCCCGCCCCGGCGGAGCGGGCAATGACCGCCTTCAGCAGATCCATGGTGGCGATCTGGCTGACCAGCTCCGCGGCAGTGGGAGGTAAGGGGCTTCCGGTCAGCTCGCTGTAGTTCTGGAATGTGGCCAGTGCCGATACGGGATTGATGTTGAAGGCCCGGCTGATGCTGACAACGGTGCTTTCGGCCACCTTCCCGCGGACCAGCTGCTGCGCCAGGGTGGTCCGCTTGACCCCGGAGATCCTGCAGATGTCGGCAGTGCTCGCCTGGGGCGCGATTCCGTGAAGCCAGCGTTGGAACGCCTTAGCGGGGAGTGGCATGTATGGCTTCCTGCAGGGTGGCTCGGTCGGTTGTGGTCGGTCGATTTTACGGCGGGGGGTATATGAACTATGCTAAATGGTCGAACCCGTTGGTCCGTACACCCCCCAAGTCCGGACCAGCGGGTTCTTCCATGCCCGGCGGCATTTCAGGCCGTTTTGGGCCGCAGTGAGAGGATGGACTAATGACTGCAACCCTTGTTGCCAAAGACCTTTCGGGCGGTCACGACCACCGCACACTCTTCTCAAAACTTTCCCTCACGGTGGCGCCGGGCGACGTTGTGGGCGTTGTGGGTGCGAACGGCGCCGGCAAATCCACCCTGCTCCGGCTGCTGGCCGGTGTGGACCAGCGCCTGGCGGGATCGGTCAGCCTGGCTCCGTCGGACGCCTTCGTTGGCTGGCTGCCGCAGGAACACGAACGCATTCCGGGCGAAACCGTGGCGGACTACGTGGCGCGCCGTACCGGCTGCGCCCAGGCGACGGCGGACATGGAGTCCACGGCGGAGGCCCTCGGTTCGGGCGCCCCCGGCTCCGACGACGCCTATTCCCTGGCATTCGACCGCTGGATGGCCTCCGGCGCGGCGGACCTTGACGAGCGGATCGCACCGGTCCTTGCCGACCTGGGGCTGGAGGTGGGGCCGGACGCCCTCATGACCGGACTTTCCGGCGGGCAGGCTGCCCGTGTGGCGCTGGCTGCCCTGCTGCTAAGCCGCTTCGACGTGGTGCTGCTCGATGAGCCCACGAACGACCTGGACCTCAACGGACTGGCCAAGCTTGAATCATTCGTGCAGGGCCTCCGCGGCGGCGTGGTGCTGGTGTCCCATGATCGTGAATTCCTGGCCCGCTGCGTCACCACCATCGTGGAGCTGGACCTGGCACAGAACTCCGTGGCGGTGTACGACGGCGGATATGAGGCATTCCTGGAGGAACGCGCCGTGGCGCGCCGTCATGCCCGGGAGCGCTACGAAGAGTTCGCCTCCACCAAGGCGGATCTGGTCTCTCGTGCCAGGACGCAGCGCGAGTGGAGCTCCCAGGGCGTGCGCAACGCCATGAAGAAAAGTCCGGACAATGACAAGATCCGCCGTGCGGCTTCCACCGAATCATCGGAGAAGCAGGCCCAGAAGGTGCGGCAGATGGAATCCAGGATCGCCCGCCTCGACGAAGTCGAGGAACCCCGCAAGGAGTGGCAGCTGCAGTTCAGCATTGGCCAGGCGCCGCGGTCCAGCGCAGTGGTGGCAACGCTGCGCGACGCCGTCGTCCGCCAGGGCGACTTCACCCTCGGGCCCGTTAACCTGCAGCTCAACGCGGGGGAGCGGATCGGCATCACGGGGCCCAACGGAGCTGGCAAGTCCACGCTCCTGCGGCTCCTGCTGGGGATCCGGGAGCCCGATTCCGGCAACGCCGCGATGGGCGCTTCGGTAGCTGTCGGCGAGATCGACCAGGCCCGCGGCCTGCTGGCCGGGCATCTCATGCTGGGTGACGCCGTCGAAGCTGTCCTGACCGAGCTGACCCCGGCGGAGGTCCGCACCCTGCTCGCCAAATTCGGCCTCAAGGCGGACCACACCTCCCGCCCGGTCGACTCGCTCTCCCCGGGCGAGCGGACCCGCGCGGCGCTGGCGCTGCTGCAGGCTCGCGGCGTGAACCTGCTGGTCCTCGATGAGCCCACCAACCACCTGGACCTGCCCGCGATCGAGCAACTCGAAGAAGCATTGGAAAGCTACGACGGCGCGCTGCTCCTGGTGACCCACGACCGGCGGCTGCTGGAAAACGTGCGCCTGGACGTCCGGTGGAATGTCGAGGACGGCGTGGTGACCGAACAGCACGCCGACTCAGGATCGCCGCACGGCGGCACGGACCGAGCCAATGAACGCGCCACGAAAGGCCAGCCAAGATGAGCATGGACCGGGTAGCCTGGAGCTCCCTTTACAACATCACACGGGCCTCCAGCGGTTCCAAGCCGTTCTCCAAGGCCACCCTGAAGCGCGTGTTCGGCTTCGCCCGGCCGCATCGTGGCAAGCTGATCGCCTTCGTGCTGCTGTCCATCGCTACGGCAGTCCTTGCGGTGGCCACACCCGTCCTTGCCGGCCAGGTGGTGGACGCCATCATCGCCGGCGTGGGCGTCGACGTGGTGATCCGGCTGGCCGTGCTGATCGCCGTCGTGGCCGTCGCCGAAGCCGGGCTTGGGCTCGTGACGCGCTGGCTGTCCTCCACCATCGGCGAGGGCGTGATCGTGGACCTGCGCACCAAGGTGTTCGACCACGTCCAGAAGATGCCCATCGCCTTCTTCACCCGCACCCGGACCGGAGCCCTGGTCAGCCGGCTGAACAACGACGTCATCGGCGCGCAGTCCGCTTTCGCCGGCACGCTGTCAGGCGTGGTCAGCAACGTGGTGGCTTTGGCGCTGACCCTCGTGGTGATGCTGGGCAAGTCCTGGCTCGTGACCGTGCTGGCCATGATCCTGCTGCCGATCTTCCTCATCCCGGCACGCCGGATGGGGTCCAAACTGGCCGACCTTCGGCGCGAGGCCGCCGAACACAACGCCGCCATGGGCACGCAGATGACCGAACGCTTCTCTGCGCCCGGAGCGACGCTGGTCAAGCTCTTCGGCCGCCCCGACGAGGAATCCCGCGAGTTCGCCGTCCGTGCCGGCCGCGTCCGGGACATCGGCGTACGGACCGCCATGCTCCAGTTCACGTTTGTCACCGCACTGACCCTGGTCTCGGCGCTGGCGCTCGCCCTCGTGTACGGGCTGGGCGGCTTCCTCGCCTTGCAGGGGCAGTTGGCCGCGGGCGACGTCGTGGTGCTGGCACTGCTGCTCACGCGCCTCTATGCGCCGCTCACCGCCCTATCCAATGCACGGGTGGAGATCATGAGCGCACTGGTCAGTTTCGAGCGGGTCTTCGAGATCCTGGACCTCAAGCCCCTCATCCAGCAGAAGCCCGACGCCGTGGAGGTGCCGCCGGGACCGGTGTCCGTGGAGTTCGACGACGTCCGCTTCGCCTACCCCTCCGCTGACAAGGTGTCACTGGCGTCCCTTGAGGACGTGTCCACCCTGGACACCCGCGGCGGCGAAGAAGTGCTGCACGGCATCAGCTTCCGGGTGGAACCCGGCCAGACCGTGGCCCTCGTGGGATCCTCCGGCGCCGGCAAGTCCACCATCGCCCAGTTGCTTTCACGCCTGTACGACGTCGACTCCGGCGCCGTGCGCCTTGGCGGCACCACGCCCGGAAGCGGGCTGGACGTCCGTGACGCCACCTTTGATTCGATGCGGGCAACGCTGGGCATGGTGACCCAGGACGGCCACCTGTTCCACGAATCCATCGCGTCCAACCTGCGGTTGGCCCGTCCGGACGCCACCGAAGAAGACATGTGGGATGTGCTGCGCCGGGCCCGGCTCGAGTACATGATCCGGTCCCTGCCGGACGGCCTCGATACGGTGGTGGGGGAGCGCGGCTACCGGCTCTCCGGCGGCGAACGCCAGCGCCTCACGATTGCCCGGCTCCTGATCGCGCAGCCGCGGGTAGTGATCCTGGACGAGGCCACGGCAGCCCTGGATTCCACCAATGAGGCGGCCGTGCAGGCTGCCCTGGGGGCGGCGCTCGAGGGCCGCACCGCCGTCGTCATCGCCCACCGGCTGTCCACCGTGCGCGCCGCGGACATGATCCTGGTGGTGGAGGACGGCACCATCGTGGAGCGCGGCACCCACACCGAGCTGCTCGCCGCGGAAGGCCGCTATTCGGAGCTCTACCGCACGCAGTTCGCCGAAGCCAGCGCCGTCGTGGAAGAGGCCGTTCCGGAGTTCTAGGCCCGGCCCTGCACCGGGCCCCGGGCGCTGCCCCGGGCCTGGCCTGCGGCGAGGGCGGGCAGGATGTGGTCCGTCAGCAGCGGTGCAAGGTCGGGCGGCAGCTCGCCGGCCAGGTCGAGCCAGCGGATTTCGGCTATCTCCGCTGAGGGGTGCGCACTCCACGTGCCCGGAGCGGCGAAAACCGTGGCCTCGATGTCCGTGGCTGCCTCGTTGGCGGCGTCGGCAAGCCACACGCCCATGAGGCGGAGGTCTTCCGGCGCCACAGCGATGCCCACCTCTTCCAGCAGTTCACGCGAGGCGGCCTGGGCCGCGGTTTCGCCGGGTTCGGGTTTACCGCCGGGGTGCATGAACTTGTCCGTGCCGCGCTTGCGGACGGTCAGCAGGCGGCCGGTTTGGTCATAGACGCAGACGGCGGACACAACAATGCGGTCTTTCACGGCTCCGACCTTAGCCCATCCGGCTACGGCCCACCCGCGGCGGGCCGGTCTTCGCCCGGACCGAGCCTGCGCAGCACCGATTCCAGGAGCAGGTCCTTCCTGGGCCCCTGGACATCCCACGTATAGCTGAATTCGTTGGGTCCGCGGTGGGCGTACGTCACGCGGTAGGTGTCCGGATCACACCAGTGGTTGTCCTGCCTGGCCGTTTCCCGGAAGCTCATCCGGTGGAAAGGCCGCCCGTCGGGGAACGTCATATCCATCGCATCGGGGGCATCGGCAGGCTGCAGGATGTAGTCACGGCTTGCCGTGCCGGTGAAGGTGGCGCCTGCCGGAGCAGGCCAGCGCATGGTGCCCTCTTCATGGAAGTCAAGGCCGCCGTCGTCGTCCTTCACGGAAAACCGGGCGACGCCGGTGAAAGTGCCCCGTGCGCCGGTGCTGCGGTCCCGCAGCGCGCGTTCCACGGACCAGCTGCCGAGCAGGTAGGCACGCAGATCGAATTCCTGCGCCTCACTCTGCGCTGCATTCTTAGCTGCATCCTGCGGCTGGAAGTTCAAGTGCCCTCGATTGGAATCGAACCAACGACACCGGCTTTAGGAGAGCCGTGCTCTATCCACTGAGCTACGAGGGCGGGCGTCCGAAGCGGTTGGCACAGGCCGTCCTGTTCGGGCACGGATACAAGCATACAAGGTGCCGGCCCGTACTACGCTCTTGGCATGACTGCAGCAACACCAGCAACTTCCTACCGGGCCGGTTTCCTGCCGGATATCGCCTCAAGCCGCGAGTATTTCGGGGCGTGGGCCAAGCTGAGCGTGCTGCAGTATTTCGTGGCTGAGTCGGCTGTGATCGCGGCGTGGGCAGGGCCGGAACCCTATGACCGGCGGACCGGCTACATCAGCGATCTGGGCGCCACCCAGTGCGCCGTCTATGAGGGCCGGGACGTGTGCTCACCCTTGCACGCGGTGATGAATGCCTCGTTCGTGGTGCAGGGCGTGGGCATGCTGGTGGGGGCGCTGCTGCTCAGCTCGGCACTTTTGTGCGTGGCGGCCCGGCCCGGAGTCCGGCTCGCTTTCGGGCCCGGCCACCGCATCCCGTGGTTTACCGCCCTCGCGGCCAAGATCCTTACCTTCACCGCGGGAACCGGGACAATCATCGTGGGAGTGGTGCCCGAAGACGCCGGATGGTTTGCCGTGCATCTGACCGGCGCCGTGATGTTCTTCCTAGGAGGAGCGCTGGCGCTGCTGCTGTTGGGAGTGCTGTGGCTGAGGCAATCACCCCTGGCCTGGTTCATCCTCGCCTGCGGAGCGGTTTCCTTCGTGGCGCTGGTGATCGGCGGCCTGACCGGCATGGATGTCCCGGAACCGGGCACCCTGGAACGCTTCATGGGCTACCCCGTGACCGTGGGCCTGGCCACTGCGGGGCTGGTGATCGCCCAGCGCGTGCGCCGGGAACTGAAGGTGCGGAAGGCTGCGCGGGCCGCAGCCCGGGCTACTGCTTCCGCGGCTTCCGGCCAATAAATACTGCAGCGCCGCCAGCCAGCAGGCTCAGCACGAGCAGTACCCAGCCGGCAACGGTGAGGGCGGATGCGAGGGCCACCTGGCCGGCGTCGACCGCTGACGCGGACATCATCGAATCAATGGCGGCGTTCCCCCACAACCTCACGGCGGCGAAGAGGAGCGGGAGCGCCCAGAGCGCCCAGCGGAGCGGCTTGCGGGCAACGTTGGTCCCGATCAGCAGCAGCCAGGTGAAGCTGAAAATCAGCGGGAACAGGGTGCCCGCCGTCTTGTGGAGGTAGTTGAGCTGGCCGCGCGCGTCCTCGTTCATGGCCGACCTCAGCTGGTCCACGAACCCCTGGTCAAAGCCCCCGATCAGCGAATCCGGCATGGGCAGGCCCCCGGAGAGCTGGGTGAGCTGGTTCAGCGTCAGCAAATGCAGGTACCAGAACAGGAAGAGGCTGGCCACGACGCCGGCAATGAGGATCAGGCTGCTGTTGTTCTGCGCCTTCTCCGGGGTCCGCTGCGTGGTGGGGTTGATCACCGGCGGCAGATGGTGCTGGGGAACGGACGCCTTGGCGCCGTGCTTCTTGATCCGCTGTGCTGGTGTCTTGGCCATGCGTTCATTATCGCTGGTCCCGTGCACGCGGCTGTTCCCTAAGCCTGTCCTTGGATCCTGTCCTTGGCGCCTGTCCTTGGCCGAAGGCCACCTATAGGCTGGACGCGTGACGGAACTCGGAAGACACAAACTTGGCAGGCACAGCGCGGCGGAACTCAACGCGGGCCTGGACGACTACGAGCTGGCCGAAGCGCTGGTCAGGGAAGCAGGAATGCTGGCCCTCATGATGCGCCAGGGCGGCCTGGAAGGGCAACAAAAGACCTCGGTATCCGATGTTGTCACGGCCGCCGACCATGCCGCCGAAGACTATGTGCTCGAACAGCTGCGCCGCTGCCGGCCGGACGACGGCATCCTGGGGGAGGAAGGCGCCTCCGTGAAGGGGAGCAGCGGCCGGACCTGGGTGATCGACCCCGTGGACGGGACTTACAACTTCCTGCACGGCTCCACGTACTGGTGCTCCGCGCTCGCCCTCAAGGACAGCACCGGCACGGTCCTGGGCGCCATTTTCCAGCCCGAAGAGGACAAGCTTTGGCTCGGCGGAACCACCCGCCCCGCAACCCTGAACGGTGAACGGCTCACCTCTTTCCACGACGACGGTGGGGCCAGGCCGTTGAAGCCGCTGGCAGAGCAGGGGGCAGCGACGTATATCCACCCCACGTGGCTCGCTGACCCGCTGTGCGCCATGCCCTGGCATGCAGCGGCCACCGCCGCAGCGGCGCTGCGGATGTTCGGATCAGGGTCCTGTGACCTGGGCCGGGTGGCCGACGGCGAACTGGACTGCTGGTTCCAGCACAGCTGCCCCGAGTGGGACTGGCTGCCCGGGAAGGCAATCGTGATTGCGGCAGGCGGCACCGCCGACGTCGTCCGGATCAACGGACTCGAGTGGTTCGTCGCGGGAGGCACGACGGCGGTCCGGCAGCTCCGCGCTGCCCTGGAATCGGGCTCGGTGGAGTAGCCACGGAAGTTAGTGTCGGCCCCACCGCCTAGACTTATAGCACCATGGATATGTTGTTTGACCCGTATGCTGACGGACCGTTCAAGGCTGCCCCGCAAGCGGCAGCGCTCACCAAGTCGCGCCCCGGGGCCGGCGAAGATCCGGCGCGCTACGGGAACGGCGGGCCGGAATCCGAGGGGGAACGGGCACGTCCGAAGCTGCCCGGCGTGGACGAACTCCTCCAGGGCCTGAACCCCCAGCAGGAAGAAGCGGTCAAGCACACCGGCGGTGCGCTGCTCATCGTTGCAGGAGCCGGATCCGGCAAGACACGCGTGCTCAGCAACCGGATCGCCTACCTCATCGCCACGCGTAGGGCGCATCACGGCGAGATCCTGGCCATCACCTTCACCAACAAGGCAGCCGCGGAAATGCGGGAACGCATCGAGGCGCTGGTGGGCGGCCGCGCCAAGATCATGTGGATTTCCACCTTCCACTCGTCCTGCGTGCGCATCCTCCGGCAGGAAGCCGCAAATGTCGGGCTGAAGTCCAATTTCTCCATCTATGACTCCGCGGACTCGCTCCGCCTGGTCACGCAGGTGTCCAAGAGCCTTGACCTGGATCCCAAGAAATTCGCGCCCAAGGCCATCCAGCACAAGATCTCGGCGCTGAAGAACGAGCTCATCGACGCGGATTCCTATTCCTCCTCCGCCAACCACAACGATCCCTTCGAGTCCGCTGTGGCCGATGTCTTCAAGGGCTATACCCAGCGGCTGCGCCAGGCGAACGCCATGGACTTTGACGACCTCATCGCCGAAACCGTATACATGTTCCGCGCCTTCCCGGCGCTCGCCGAATCGTACCGCCGGCGCTTCCGGCACGTACTGGTGGACGAGTACCAGGACACCAACCACGCCCAGTACGCACTGGTCCGTGAAATAGTGGGCGAAGGTCCCGGTGCCTCCGAGCTCACCGTGGTGGGTGACTCGGACCAGTCCATCTACGCGTTCCGCGGCGCGGACATCCGCAACATCGTCGAGTTCGAAAAGGACTACCCGAACGCCCGCACCATCAAGCTGGAACAGAATTACCGCTCCACCCAGAACATCCTGACCGCCGCGAACTCGGTGATCTCCCGCAACCCCAACAGGCCGGAGAAACGGCTCTGGACCGCCGAGGGCGAAGGCCACAAAATCATCGGCTACGTGGGCGAGAACGAGCACGACGAAGCCCAGTTCATCGCCAAGGAAATCGACAGGCTGCAGGACGAGGACAACCTCCGTCCCGGTGACGTTGCCATCTTCTACCGCACCAACGCCCAGTCACGTTCCATTGAAGACGTCCTGGTGCGCGTCGGGCTGCCGTACAAGGTGGTGGGCGGCACGCGCTTCTACGAGCGCAAGGAAATCAAGGACGCCCTCGCGTACCTGCGCGTCCTGGTCAACCCCGACGACGACGTCAACCTCCGGCGGGTGCTCAACGAACCCAAGCGCGGCATCGGCGACCGTGCCGAGGGCGCCGTGGCAGCCTTGGCCGAACGCGAACGGACCTCCTTTATGGCCGCCGCCCGCCGGGCGGACCAGGCGCCCGGCATGGCTACCCGCTCGGTCAACGCCGTGCTGGGTTTCGTGAAACTCCTGGACGATCTTGCCGAGGTGGCCAGCGGCTCCGGTGCGGCGGCCGCCCTGGAAGCGGTCCTGGAGCAGACCGGCTACCTGGCCGGGCTGCGGTCCAGCACCGATCCCCAGGATGAATCCCGGGTGGAGAACCTCGCCGAACTGGTCGCCGTCGTGCGTGAATACGAACAGGAAAACCCCGAAGGTTCCCTGGGGGCCTTCCTGGAGCAGGTGTCCCTCGTGGCGGACGCGGACCAGATACCGGACGCCCCGGGTGCGGACATCGACGCCGCCGTGGCGGAAGCCAAACGGCTGGGCGTCGTCACACTCATGACCCTCCACACGGCCAAGGGGCTGGAGTTCCCCGTGGTCTTCCTCACCGGCATGGAGCACGGCCTCTTCCCGCACCAGCGCTCCGCCACAGACCCCAAGGAACTCGCGGAGGAGCGCCGGCTGGCCTACGTGGGCCTGACCCGTGCCCGGAAGCGCCTGTACGTCACCCGCTCGGAGGTCCGCAGCATGTGGGGCCAGAGCCAGTACAACCCGGCCAGCCAGTTCATCGAGGAGATCCCGGCAGAACTGGTGGAATGGCGGCGCGAAGGCACCAGCCGCCAGGTCGGCGGCTGGGGGAGCGGCGCAGCCATCGGGTCCAGCCGGTACAGCGGCTCGTTCTGGGGCGCCGGCACGGCCCGCGGCCAGGCCGCCAGCCCTTCCGCCGGCTTCAATGCCGATGTTCCGGCCGCCGTCGCGAAGAACCGCGTCCAGCCGCAAAAGGAAGTGGTGGCCGTCAGCGTCGGAGACAAGGTCAACCACACGAGCTTCGGCAACGGCACGGTCCTGGCCGTTGAAGGCGCCGGGGACAAGACCGTGGCCAAGGTGAAGTTCAGCGTCGGCGAAAAGCGCCTGCTGCTGAGGTACGCGCCGCTGACCAAACTGGACGCGTAGCCGCTGCAGGCATAATGGAGCGCATGCGACGGACTGTACCGGGGATCCTGGCCGCCCTCATCCTGCTGGCCTGCACTTCCTGCACTATTACGCAGAAGGACCCGAACTATGTTCCGCCGCCGCCGCTACCCGCGCTGGAACAGCTCGAGCAGGCACCGGTGGCTGACGGTACCCGGTTCTCTGCGGGCAGCGACGTGCTCAGTTTCGTCACCGCCGACCATAGCGTTGTCTGCTCGCTGACCTCGGCACGCGGCGAGCACGTCAGCCTGCCCTATGAGCAGAATGCGTACAGCGACGGCGCCAACAACAAGCTGGCAATCGTCCCGGTAGCGCACTGCGAACTTGCCGTTTACCCCAAACCCGAAGCTGCGGACGTCAAGGATGATTGTGCCGGCACGGGCCTGGGCTACCTCGGCGGCACCGCTTTGCTCACGCCGGATGAGGCAAGCTACGGCGAATGCCGCTCCGGCGTCACCCAGATGGAGGCCGAGTTCGGGCCCAAGGGGAGCAAAAACGGGCCGGTATCCCAGCTGCCTGTACTGGAGGACGGACAGAACCTGGAGCGCAACGGCCTGCGATGCTCGGCCTATAACGGCGGCGTGGCCTGCGGAAACGTCTCGGCCGGCGTTGCTTTCTTCGTTTCGCGGGACCGTTACGAACTAATTTCCGCGGACAGTGCAGACCCCTCCGCGACGCCGTCAGAGGCGCCAAAAACCCCGTAATCTAGCGGTTTTTCTACGCTCCATAGAATAGTGTCCTTACTCACATAACAGGTACTCTGGAACGGGCCGGTCCGCAGAAAGGACTAGAGTTCCGAGAGGAGCATTGCGCCGTGTGGCTCGTTTCCGAACCAGTCGCAGGGTGCGTTTATTCCGCAGCCCGGTAACCACGATTACGTGGGGTCCGGCTGTACAGAAACTACTTCGACGTAGAAGGACACTAAACCGTGGACCTGTTTGAATATCAGGCGCGCGATATGTTCGAGGCGCACGGTGTACCCGTGCTTGCTGGCATCGTGGCGCACACCCCTGAAGAAGCAAAGGCAGCTGCCGAGAAGATCGGCGGCGTAACTGTCGTCAAGGCACAGGTTAAGGTCGGTGGCCGCGGAAAGGCCGGCGGCGTTAAGGTCGCAAAGACCGCCGATGAGGCGCTGGAACACTCCACCAACATCCTGGGCATGGACATCAAGGGCCACACGGTCAACAAAGTCATGATCGCCCAGGGCGCGGACATCGCCGAGGAATACTACTTCTCCGTTCTGCTGGACCGGGCCAACCGCAACTACCTGGCCATGTGCTCGGTTGAAGGCGGCATGGAAATCGAACAGCTCGCCGTCGAACGCCCCGATGCACTGGCCAAGATCGCCATCGATCCCGCTGTGGGAATCGACCAGGCCAAGGCCGACGAAATCGTTGCCGCTGCCGGCTTCGCTGAGGAACTGCGCGGCAAAGTCGCCGACGTCATCCTGAAGCTCTGGGACGTTTTCAAGAAGGAAGACGCCACCCTGGTGGAGGTCAACCCGCTGGTCAAGACCGGCGCCGGCGACATCGTCGCCCTTGACGGCAAGGTGACCCTGGACGAGAACGCCGACTTCCGGCACGCCAAGCACGCACTCCTGGAAGACAAGGACGCTGCTGATCCGCTCGAGGCCAAGGCCAAGGCGCAGGACCTGAACTACGTCAAGCTGGACGGCGAAGTCGGCATCATCGGCAACGGCGCCGGTCTGGTCATGTCCACCCTGGACGTCGTTGCCTACGCCGGTGAAAACCACGGCAACGTCAAGCCGGCCAACTTCCTGGACATCGGCGGCGGAGCCTCCGCCGAGGTCATGGCAGCCGGCCTGGACGTCATCCTGGGCGACGAGCAGGTCAAGTCCGTGTTCGTCAACGTCTTCGGCGGAATCACCGCATGCGACGCCGTGGCCAAGGGCATCGTGGGAGCACTGGCCGAGCTGGGCCACTCCGCGAACAAGCCGCTGGTCGTCCGCCTCGACGGCAACAATGTCGAGGAAGGCCGCCGCATCCTGGCCGAGGCCAACCACCCGCTGGTTACCCTGGCCGCCACCATGGACGAGGGCGCCGACAAGGCCGCCGAGCTCGCCAACGCAGCTAAGTAAAGGGACGCACCATGTCTATCTATCTGAACAAGGACTCCAAGGTCATCGTCCAGGGCATCACCGGCGGCGAAGGCACCAAGCACACCGCCCTGATGCTCAAGGCCGGCACCAACATTGTGGGCGGCGTCAACGCCCGCAAGGCCGGCACCACGGTCCTGCACGGCGATAACGAAATCACCGTTTTCGGCACCGTCAAGGAAGCCATGGCCGAGACCGGCGCCGACGTCTCCATCGTCTTCGTGCCGCCGGCCTTCACCAAGGATGCCGTCGTTGAAGCCATCGAGGCCGGCATCGGCCTGGTCGTCGTCATCACCGAAGGCGTGCCGGTCCAGGACTCCGCCGAGTTCTGGGCACTGGCCCAGTCCAAGGTTGACGCGAACGGCAAGCAGGTCACCCGCATCATCGGACCGAACTGCCCCGGCATCATCACCCCGGGCGAGGCCCTGGTAGGCATCACCCCGGCCAACATCACGGGCAAGGGCCCCATCGGCCTCGTCTCCAAGTCGGGCACACTGACTTACCAGATGATGTACGAACTGCGCGACCTGGGCTTCTCCACCGCCATCGGCATCGGCGGCGACCCCGTCATCGGCACCACGCACATCGATGCCCTCGAAGCCTTCGAAGCTGACCCGGAGACCAAGGCGATCGTGATGATCGGTGAAATCGGTGGCGACGCTGAAGAGCGCGCGGCGGACTACATCAAGGCCCATGTCACGAAGCCGGTTGTCGGCTACGTGGCAGGCTTCACCGCTCCGGAAGGTAAGACCATGGGCCACGCAGGCGCCATCGTCTCCGGTTCCGCCGGAACCGCGCAGGCCAAGAAGGAAGCCCTCGAAGCTGCCGGCGTGAAGGTCGGCAAGACGCCGTCCGAGACTGCCAAGCTGCTGCGCGAAGTTTACGCAGCCCTCTAGGCTAAGCAACAGAGCACTACAACGCGGGGTCAGCCCGCCGTCCTTCGGGACGGCCGGTTGGCCCCGCGTTTCTGGTTAAAGTACGACGTCGGACGGTCGCGTGCCCCGGGAAGGCGACCGTCCGGCGTCGTACTTTTGTGTCCTAGACTTTGGCGCTGCTGAGCAGCTCATCCAACCGCTCGTAGCCCTCCGTCATGCCGCCTTCCATGCCGGACTGCGCCATGCCGTCACGGGCTTCCTGGCTCGGGTAGACGGAGTGGCCGGTCAGCCGGCACCGGCCACCGCCGAGGTCCACGAAGGTCAGGAACTCGATGCTGACCACATCCGGGTAGCCGTCGAACTCGAAAGTCTGGATGGCGAACTCGTTCTCCCGGACAGTGTGGAAGACGCCGTTGAAGCCATAGCTTTCGCCGTCGGGCGCGCTGTGCGTGTAGCGGTAGCTCCCGCCGGTCCGGAAGTCGTAGTGGTCCACGTCCATTTTCAGCCGCCGCGGTCCCAGCCACTGGGCAACGAGTTCGGGCTCCTTGTGGGCGCGGAAGACATCCGCCACGGGAAAATCGAACTCCCGCTCGAAGTCTATGAAGGGCACTCCTTCCGGAACGGAGACTTTCAGGGCGTTGGTCATGATGGGTCCTTTGCCTCTGCGCCGCGTGAGGCGGCGTTTGATTGGAGCACGGCGTCAAGGCTGCGGAACTGCCTCTCGCGGACCAGCCGGTACTGGTCGATCCACGCGGTGAGTGCCTCCAGCCGTGCAGGGTTCAGGTGGACAGGCCGGCGCTGGGCGTCACGCGTGCGGGTGACGAGCCGCGCCTGCTCGAGGACCTGGATGTGCTTCGAGACCGCCTGTTTGGTGATCGCGAAGGGTTCCGCCAGTTCGTTTACGGTTGCCGGGCCCCGGCTGAGCCGGGCGATGATGCGGCGGCGGACCGGGTCGGCGAGGGCCATAAAGGCCGCGTCGAGCAGCTCGTCGTCGCCGGTGTCCATAGCCTGCCCATCACCCCGTTCAGTCATTCGCCAGGTAATCAATTAATTCGTTTATCAACCTTTCGGTTGTTTAATGCTACTCCCGCGATGGACTGCCAGCAAGGGCTCCTCCGGGCCCGTGTTGTTCAACGATGCTTCGATTTGTTAGTATGTCAGGACAAACTACCGAAGGAGCCAAAGTGCCGCTGGTGCGAATTGACGTCAATGAGGGTCGCAGCCCCGAGGATCTGCGCCGGCTCAGTCGGGGGATCCATGATGCGATCCTGGCTGAGTACGGGATTCCGGAGCGTGACTACTTCCACATCCTCACCGAACATCCCTGCGGGCAGATCTTCGCCCAGGACGCGGGGTTGGGCTTTGAGCGGACGCCGGATGTGGTGATGATCCAAATCTTTACCCAGGGTGGGCGCAGCCAGGAAGCCAAGCAATCCCTTTTCGCCGCGATCGCGGCCAGGCTGGCGGAGCTGGGGGTGGCTGGTGGGGATGTGTTCATCGGCTATGTGGAGAATGCCGCCGGCGACTGGTCGTTCGGTTTCGGGCGGGCGCAGTACGTCACCGGGGAGTTGGCGGTCCCGCGCAAATAGTCTCCGGGTTGGGCGCGCATTGTGAGGTCCAGGCCGGCCAATTTACCCGGCTATGCCAAGTTGTAAATATGTCAGTACAAACCTTTGACAGGACAATAATTCTAGGGCAAAGTAGTGGTTGTGGCCCCGCTCACGGGGGTCGCCAGGAACCGGAGCTCTATCTGTTCAGAGGTACAGAGTTCAAACCAGAAAGGTCCGCGATTACCGTGACCCACGAACTGCTCACGATCGGGCGCATCAGCGTTGATATCTACCCGAACGACATCGGGGTGGATCTGGAGGACGTCACGTCCTTCGGAAAGTACCTCGGTGGATCACCGTCCAACGTCGCTGTTGCTGCCGCCCGGCATGGCCGCCGGACCGGAGTGATCACCCGCACCGGCGACGACGCCTTCGGGAAATACCTGCACCGCGAACTCCGCAAGTTCAACGTGGACGACACCTTCGTGACGCCGGTGAAGGAATGGCCCACCGCGGTCACGTTCTGCGCGATCAAGCCGCCGGAGGATTTCCCGCTGTACTTCTACGGACGTTTCCCCACGGCCCCGGACCTGCAGATCAAAGCGGACGAACTGGACCTTGACGCCATCCGGGACGCACGGATCTTCTGGTCCACGGTCACCGGACTGTGCCAGGAACCCAGCCGTGAAGCGCACATCAAGGCCCACGAAGCCCGCCCGCGCGAAGGGCTCAAGGAAGGCCAGTACACCATCCTTGACCTCGACTACCGCCCCATGTTCTGGGCCTCGGAGGAGGAAGCCCGGGCCCAGGTGGCCAAGATCCTGCCGCATGTCACAGTTGCCATCGGCAACGACAAGGAATGCGCCGTAGCCGTGGGCGAGGGGACCCCTGACGAGCAGGCAGACCGGCTCCTGGCCGCTGGCGTCGAAATCGCCGTCGTCAAGCTCGGCCCTGAAGGCGTGATGGCCAAGACCCGCACCGAGCGTGTGGTGTCGGCCCCCGTTCCGGTGGAGACCGTCAACGGCCTGGGCGCCGGGGACTCCTTCGGCGGAGCTTTCTGCCACGGACTGCTCTCCGGCTGGAGCCTCGCCGAGGTCCTCGATTACGCGAATGCCGCCGGCGCGATCGTCGCGTCCCGCCTGTCCTGTGCCGACGCCATGCCGACGCCGGACGAGGTCACCTCGCTGCTGGCCGAGCGCGGCCGCCTGGTTCCCGGGCAGTTTGCCACCGAAGGAGCAGCACTGTGACCCTCAACGCTTCCCGGACCACTCCGGATACCGTCCCGGCCGCTGCGGGTGTGGACGATGATCCCCGCCGTTACGCCCACCTGAGTACCATCCGCCTGGAGGACCCGGACGCTGTTGCCCGCGCCGCGAAGGCACGGCGCCGGCACCCCGGCCTCAAGTACGGCCGGCAGAACTTCATCGTGGCAGCTGACCACCCGGCCCGCGGCGCCCTCGCGGTGGGCAACGACCCGGTGGCCATGGCCGACCGCCGGCAGTTGCTGGACCGGCTGCAGATCGCCCTGGCGAACCCGGACGTGGACGGCATACTCGCTTCCCCGGACATCATGGATGATCTCCTGCTGCTGGGCGCGCTCGACGGCAAACTGGTGTTCGGATCCATGAACCGCGGCGGGCTCACGGGCCTGGTCAACGAATTTGACGACCGCTTCACCGGCCACACCGCCGCTGCGCTGGAGGCATTGGGGGCCGACGGCGGCAAGATGCTCACCCGTATCTGCCTGGGCGACCCGGACACGGTGTCCCTGCTGGAAGCGACGGCCAGGGCCATCGATTCGCTGGCCGAACGCAAACTGATCGCCATGGTGGAGCCGTTCCTGTCCGCGTGGCACAACGGCAGGGTCCGCAACGATCTGTCCACCGACGCGGTCATCAAGTCCGTGGCTATTGCCGAGGGCCTTGGCTCCACCAGCGCCTACACCTGGATGAAGCTGCCCGTGGTGGCAGAGATGGAACGCGTCATGGCCGCCACCACCATGCCCACGGTGCTGCTGGGCGGAGACCCGGAAGGTACCCAGGACGAAGTGTTTGCCAGTTGGGAAGCCGCCCTGGCCCTTCCCGGCGTGCAGGGCCTCACCGTCGGCCGGACCCTCCTGTACCCGAAGGACGGCGACGTAGCCGGCGCAGTGGCCACCGCAGCCTCCCTCCTTCACCACACCGCATCAGCCCACACCGCAGAAGTAACGGAGTAATTCCCATGGGGATCAGAACTGGCAACGCAGCCGGAACCCGCCGCATGACGGTCGCCCAGGCCGTCGTCGAATACCTTTCCAAGCAGTACACCGTTGATTCCGTCGGCGGACTGGACTACCGCGAACGCCTGATCCCCGGCACGTTCGGCATCTTCGGGCACGGCAACGTTGCCGGTGTGGGCCAGGCGCTCAAGCAGTACCAGCAGCTGGATCCGGCGATCATGCCGTACTACCCGGGCCGCAACGAGCAGGCACAGTCCCACCAGGCCGTAGGGTACGCACGCCACACCCGCCGCCGGCAGACCTTCGCCGTCAGCACCTCGATCGGGCCGGGTTCTTCGAACCTGCTGACCGGTGCCGCCTTGGCGACGACGAACCGTTTGCCGGTTCTGCTGCTGCCCAGCGACACCTTCGCCACCCGGGCCGCTGACCCGGTGCTGCAACAGCTCGAGCAGCCGTACGCCTACGACATCACGGTCAACGACGCGTTCCGGCCGCTGTCCAAGTTTTTCGACCGCGTTTCCCGGCCCGAGCAGCTGTTCTCCGCGTTCCACCACGGACTGCGCGTGCTGACGGATCCGGCCGAAACCGGCGCCGTCACCATCTCCCTGCCGCAGGACGTCCAGGCCGAAGCTTTCGACGTGCCCGAGGAGTTCCTGGCCGAACGGGAGTGGCGGATCCGCCGCCCGGACGCGGACGACGAGGACATCCGCCGTGCCGCCGAAACCATCCGCGCCGCGAAACGCCCGCTGATCATCGCCGGCGGCGGCGTCCTCTACGCCTTCGCCAACGACGAGCTCGCCAGGTTCGTGGAACTCACCGGCATCCCGGTGGGCAACACCCAGGCCGGCGTCGGGGTCCTGCCCTGGGACCACAAGTTCTCCCTCGGCGCGATCGGTTCCACCGGCACGACGGCGGCCAACGCCATCGCAGCCGAAGCGGACCTGATCATCGGCATCGGCACCCGATACGAGGATTTCACCACCGCCTCGCGGACCGCGTTCCAGAACCCGGACGTGAAGTTCATCAACATCAACGTCGCCGCCATCGACGCGTACAAGCACGGCACCACGCTGCCGATCGTGGCCGACGCCCGCAAAGTCCTGGTCAAGCTCAACCAGGCCCTTGGCGGCTACCGCGTGGGCGCGGACCTGGAACAGCAGGTCGCGGCCGAGAAGAAGCGCTGGGATGCCACCGTGGACGAAGCGTTCGACACCCGCTTCACCCCGCTGCCGGCCCAGAACGAAATCATCGGCGCCACGTCCCGGGCCATGAACGCCCAGGACGTCGTCATCTGCGCCGCCGGGTCCCTGCCCGGTGACCTGCACAAAATGTGGCGCGTCCGCGACCCGTTCGGCTACCACGTCGAATACGCCTACTCCTGCATGGGCTACGAAATCCCCGGCGGGCTCGGCGTCAAGCGCGCGGCCCTGGCGGAAGCCGCTGCCGGCGGCACCCAGCGGGACGTCGTGGTCATGGTGGGGGACGGCTCCTACCTGATGATGCACACTGAACTGGTCACCGCCGTCGCCGAACGCATCAAACTGATCGTGGTCCTGATCCAGAACCACGGCTACGCCTCCATCGGCTCGCTCTCCGAATCGCTCGGCTCGCAGCGCTTCGGCACGCAGTACCGCGCCCTGGACGAGGAGCAGCACAGCTTCGACGAAGGCGAAACCCTTCCGGTGGACCTGGCCCTGAACGCTGAAAGCCTCGGCGTGAAGGTGATCCGGATCGAACCGGGGGAGAAGGTCATCGCCGAACTCGAGCAGGCCATCCGCGACGCCAAAGCCGCCCCCGAGCGCGGCGGACCCATCCTGATCCACGTCGAATCCGACCCCCTGCTGGACGCGCCGAGCTCCGAGTCCTGGTGGGACGTCCCGGTCTCCCAGGTCTCCGAGCTCGACTCCACCAAACAGGCCTTCCAGACCTACATCGACCACAAGAGCCACCAGCGCAAGCTGCTCGGCTGACCCCGGCCCCTGGGCCACCCGGCATCCCAACCCCCAAGGACATTATGATGAGCACCCTCACCACCACCAAGACCATCCACCACTTCATCAACGGCGCCGAAACTGCAGGCGAGGGCGACCGCACCCAGCCCGTCTACAACCCCGCCACCGGCGCGGTCACCGCAGAGCTGCGGCTGGCCAACCGGGCGGACCTGGACGTCACCGTTGCCGCCGCCCGCAAAGCCGCCGACAGCTGGGGCGACATCTCCCTGGCCAAGCGCACCGCGGTGCTGTTCAAATTCCGCGAACTCGTCGGCGCCCACGTGGACGACCTCGCCGAACTGATCACCGCAGAGCACGGCAAGGTCCTGTCCGACGCCAAGGGCGAGATCGGCCGCGGCCTGGAGGTCATCGAGTTCGCCTGCGGCATCCCGCAGCTGCTCAAGGGCGACTACTCGGACCAGGTCTCCACCGGCATCGACGTCTTCTCCTTCCGCGAGCCCCTCGGCGTCGTCGCCGGCATCACCCCGTTCAACTTCCCCGTCATGGTGCCGCTGTGGATGGCACCGATGGCGATCGCCACCGGCAACGCCTTCATCCTCAAGCCCTCCGAACGTGATCCCTCCGCCTCGATGCTGCTGGCCAAGCTGTGGAAGGACGCGGGCCTGCCCGACGGCGTGTTCCAGGTCCTGCACGGCGACAAGGAGACCGTCGAAGGCCTCCTGACCCACCCGGACGTGGACGGCATCTCCTTCGTCGGCTCCACCCCGATCGCCCAGTACGTCCACGAGACCGCCACCAAGCACGGCAAGCGCGTCCAGGCCCTGGGCGGCGCAAAGAACCACGCCATCGTGATGCCCGACGCCGACCTGGACAACGCCGCCGACCACCTCGCCGCCGCCGCCTTCGGCTCCGCCGGGGAACGCTGCATGGCCATCTCCGTCGCCGTCGCCGTCGGCGACGCCGCCGAACTGCTGGTCAAGAAGGTCGAAGAGCGCGCCCTCGCCGTCAAGGTCAACAACGGCACCGCGCCCGACGCCGAAATGGGCCCGGTCATCACTCCGGCTTCCAAGGAACGCATCGTAAAGATCGTCACCGAAGCCGAAGCAGCCGGCGCCGCGATGGTGGTGGACGGCCGTGACCTCGTGGTCCCGGGCCACGAAGAAGGCTTCTGGGTGGGCCCCACCGTCCTGGACCACGTCCAGACCGAAATGACCGCCTACACCGAGGAAATCTTCGGACCCGTCCTCGTCGTCGTCCGGGTCGAGGACCTCGACGCCGGCATCAACCTGATCAACGCCAACCCCTACGGCAACGGCACCGCGATCTTCACCTCCTCCGGCGCCAACGCCCGCAAGTTCCAGCGCTCCGTGACCGTGGGCATGATCGGCATCAACGTGCCCCTTCCGGTTCCGGTTGCCTACCACTCCTTCGGCGGCTGGAAGGCCTCCTTGTTCGGCGACAAGCACATCTACGGCCCGGAAGGCGTCTCCTTCTACACCCGTGGCAAAGTAGTTACCTCACGCTGGCCCGAGCCCACCCACGCCTCGGGTGCCTCGTACAACTTCCCGTCCAACTAGCGACCCGACTACCCACCATCGACTGCTCCGCAACCGCCGTTTTGAGCGTCCAAAACGGCACCTGTGGAGCAACGGATGAGAAGGAATGGCAATGACTGAGAACAAACTGATCATCGGCACCGCACCGGACTCCTGGGGCGTCTGGTTCGCGGATGACCCCAAGCAGACCCCGTGGGAGCGGTTCCTCGACGAGGTGGCCGAGTCCGGGTACAAGTGGATAGAACTCGGGCCCTACGGCTACCTGCCGAACGATCCCGCCCGGCTGGCCGACGAGCTCAAGCAGCGCGACCTGAAGGTCACGGCCGGAACGGTTTTCACCGCGTTCCACCGCGGACTGGACCAGTGGGAGGCTGCCTGGGAGCCGGCACGCAGGGTCGCCGAGCTGACGGCGGCCATGGGCGGCGAGCACATCGTGGTCATCCCGGCCATGTGGCGCGACGACGTCACCGGCGAGGCAGTGGAAAGCGGCCAGCTGACCGAGAAGGCCTGGAGCGATCTGTTCGCCGGCCACAACCGGCTGGGCAAGACCCTGCTGGAGGACTTCGGGCTGAAGCAGCAGTTCCACTCCCACGCGGATTCCCACGTCGGAGCCCAGGAGGACATCGAAACCCTCCTGGCTGCCACGGACTCCAAGTACCTGAACCTGTGCCTGGACACCGGCCACGCCGAATACTGCGGAGCATCCAGCCTTGAGCTCATCAAGAACTACCCGGACCGCATCGGGTACCTGCACCTGAAGCAGATCAACCCGGACATCCTCAGGCAAGTCAACGAGGAAAACATGACCTGGGCCGCAGCCAACCTTGCCGGCGTCATGACCGAGCCGCCGAACGGACTGCCGGACCTGCGCGCCGTCATCGAAGCGGTGGAAGCGCTGAACCGCCCCATCTTCGGCATCGTGGAGCAGGATATGTACCCGGTGGCCTTCGACGTCCCCATGCCGATCGCCAAACGCACACGCAACTACCTGCTGTCCTGCGGTTCCCGCACGGCAGTCAACTAACAGCCGCCCAGGCACCCGAAACGTAAGGAAAGAACAATGACTGAAACCCTTCGCGTCGCCGTCATCGGCGCCGGCCGCATGGGCGCGGACCACATCCAGCGCCTCAGCAAGCGCATCCACGGCGCTGAAGTCGCCGCCGTCGTCGACGTCGACCTTGCCCGTGCACAGGCAGCCATCGAAGGCATCCCGGGCGCAGTGGCCCTGGCCGATGCCGAAGAGGCGCTGAACAACGGGGACGTCAACGCCGTCCTGATCGCCACGCCGGGCTTCCTGCACGAGGACATCCTGCTGAAGGCCCTTGCCAAGGACATCCCGATCCTCTGCGAGAAGCCGCTCACCCCGGACGCCGAATCAGCATGGAAGATCGTCCAGGCCGAGGAGGAGCTGGGCCACAAGCGCATCCAGGTGGGCTTCATGCGCCGCTTCGACGCCGAATACGCTGCCCTGGGACAGGTCATCCGGGACCACGAGCTGGGTGAACTGCTGATGCTGCACCACCAGCACCGCAACCCCACCACGCCGCCGGGCTTCACCAACGAGATGCTCATCAACGATTCTGTGGTGCACGAGTTCGACGCCATCCGGTTCTTCACCGGCGAGGAAATCACCAGCGTCCAGGTCCGTCTTGGCAAGGCCACGAAGAACGCCCCGGCCGGCCAGCACGATCCCCAGCACGTCCTGGTGGAAACCGAGTCAGGCGTGCTCGCCGACGTCGAAATCTACGTCAACGCGAAGTTCGGCTACGAAGTGGCCACGCAGGCCGCGTTCGAAGACGGCATCGTCAACATTGGCGGCGACAAGGGACCGTACACCCGCAGCGCCGGCCGCTGGGGCGGCCATGTCACTCCCGGTTTCGAAGAGCGCTTCGGTGCGGCGTACGACGTCGAGATCCAGTCCTGGGTGGACGCGGCACTCCGCGGCGAAATCGGAGGCCCCACCGCTTGGGACGGCTACGCCACTGCGGCATGCTGCGAAGCCGGCGTGGAAGCTCAGAAGAACGGCGAGAAGGTGGCCGTGAAGCTGAACGCCAAGCCTGCCCTTTACGGCTAAGCCCGTTCGCCCCAGGAGTTTTTGTCCAGATAGCGCGACATCAAGGCCCTTTTGGGCGCGTTATCTGGACAAAAACCCGGTTCGACAACTGACTCACCCATAATGGAGTGTTCCCCGTGAAAATCGCACTTGATCCAACGCCGTTCCACCATTCGCACACCTTGCTCGAATTTCCCCGCGTGGTGGCGGACCTCGGCTACAAGTACATGCAGATGACCCCGCACGCCGACTTCATCCCGTTCTACAACCACCCCAAGGCCGACGACGAACTGGTGGGCAAGCTCAACAAGGCCTGCCAGGATGTGGGGGTCGAGATCGCCTCAGTGCTTCCCGTCCTGCGCTGGTCCGGGCCGGACGAGGATGCCCGCGAAGCTGCCGTCCGCTACTGGAAGCGCGTCATCCAGATCACCGTGGACCTCGGCGTCAGCACCATCAACACCGAGTTCAGCGGACGCCCGGAGAAGGCCGAGGAATCAGAGCGCGCCTTCTACCGCTCCATGGAGGAGCTGCTGCCCATCATCGAACGCGAGGGCCTGGACCTGCTGATCGATCCGCACCCGGACGACTTCGTGGAGGAAGGCCTGGCCGCCATCCGCGTCATCCGCGGCCTGAACTCCAAGAATATCGGCCTGGTCTACGTGGCCTCGCACAGCTTCCACATGAAGAACGCGCCGTTGGACATCATGCGCGCCGCGGGGGACAAGCTCCGGCTGGTCCACGTGGCAGACACCATGAACCACCATGCCTCGCACGGCCTGCGCTACATCACCAACCCGCCCGGCAACCAGATCCGCGTGCACCAGCACCTGAAAATTGGCGACGGCGACGTCAACTGGGAGGAATTCTTCGGCGGCCTGCAGGAAATCGGCTTCCTGGACCGCGAAGACACCGTGATGGTATCCAGCGTCTTCGCCGAAGACGAGAACGCCGCGGAGGTTTCCCGCTACCAGCTGGACGCGATGAACAACTACATCGCCAAAGCAGGCTAGCGGCCGCCCTATGAAGCAAACGGAAAATACGCTCCCCGGAACTTCTACCCGGTCGCTGGCCGGAGCCGACGGCCCCGCCAGTGGTGCCGCCAATCCCAAAGGGTTTATGCGGCGGGTGGCCCTGTTCTCCACGTTCGGCGGCCTGCTCTTCGGCTACGACACCGGTGTCATCAACGGTGCCCTGCCGTTCATGCAGCGCGACCTCGGGCTGACGCCGCTGACTGAAGGCCTGGTCACGTCCACCCTGCTGTTCGGCGCGGCCTTCGGCGCAATCACTGCCGGCCGGCTGTCCGACCGTTTCGGCCGCCGCCGGACCATCATGGCGCTGGCGCTCATCTTCGCCGTCTCCACGATCGCCTGTTCCATGGCGCCCACCACCGAGCTGCTGGTGGCAGCCCGTACAGTCCTGGGCCTTGCGGTGGGCGGGGCGTCGGTGATCGTGCCCGTGTACCTTGCGGAAATGTCGCCGGCTGCCCAGCGCGGGCGGATCGTCACGCAGAATGAGCTCATGATCGTCACGGGACAGTTCCTGGCGTTCACGTTCAATGCTGTCCTGGGCAACGCCTTCCCCGAGGCGTCCCACGTGTGGCGCTGGATGCTGGTCATTGCTACGCTGCCCGCCGTCGTGCTCTGGTTCGGAATGCTGGTGCTGCCCGAAAGCCCCCGCTGGCTGGCCTCGGCCGGACGCTTCGGCGACGTTCTCGAGGTGCTGCGCAAGACCCGGGCACCGGCCGATGTCTCGACGGAATTCGATGAGGTGCGGCAGGCCGCCCGGGAAGACTACCAATCCAAGCTCGGAACGTACCGGGACCTCACCGTGCCATGGATCCGCAGGATCTTCGTGGTGGGCCTGGGCATGGCGGTCATCAACCAGATCAGCGGCGTCAACGCCATCATGTACTACGGCACCTCGATCCTCTCCAGCTCCGGCTTCGGGGATCAGGGCGCCCTGCTTGCCAACGTGGTCAACGGCATCACCTCCGTGGTCGCCGTCATTGTCGGCATGTCCCTGATGACGAAGGTGCGCAGGAAGTCCATGCTGATCGTGGGCCTGGTCGGCACGGCATCTTCGCTGCTGGCCATTGGCCTGATATCCATGCTGGTCCCGGAAGGCATCGCCCGCGGCTATCTGGTGCTGCTGTTTATGGTGACGTTCCTGGCGTCCATGCAGTCCTGCATCGGCACGGTGACATGGCTGACCATGTCCGAGATCTTCCCGCTGCATGTGCGCGGCATCGGCATGGGCATCTGTGTGTTCGTGCTGTGGATGATCAACTTCCTGATCGGATTCTTCTTCCCGCAGATGGTGGCCTCGATCGGCGTTTCAACGACGTTCTTCATCTTCGTGGCCATCCAGCTGGCAGCCATCGTGTGGGTGAAGCGGGTAGTTCCGGAGACCAAGGACAAGAGCCTTGAGGACCTTGAGCACTACTTCAAGAACGCCGCAGCCAAGGACCTGG
Organism: Arthrobacter sp. PvP023; assembly: GCF_017832975.1. Classification (NCBI taxonomy): domain Bacteria; kingdom Bacillati; phylum Actinomycetota; class Actinomycetes; order Micrococcales; family Micrococcaceae; genus Arthrobacter; species Arthrobacter sp. PvP023. Next base: position 4,116,287 of record NZ_JAFIBI010000001.1, on the reverse strand, counting down.
CCGGAGTCGCCAAGTAACCACAGCCAAATCGAGTTTTTGTCCAGATAATGCCTCTTTGAACGATTCAAAGGGGCATTATCTGGACAAAAACTCTTTAAGAGGAGCTACGGCGATGGCTGGGGCGGGTCTAGGCGTGCGCGTGCAGCCTGGGCAGCGCGTCAACCAGCGGGGCAAGCTCGGGGATTTCCTGCGCCTCGGCAAGGGCCCGCTCCAGCGTGGCGTCGTGGGTGGGCCGCGCCTCGTCCAGCAGCTTGATGCCGCTCTCTGTCAGTTCGGTGTAGATGCCGCGGCGGTCATCCGCACAGAGGATGCGCGTGAGCAGGCCGCGGTCCTCGAGCCTGTTGACCAGCCTCGTGGTGGCGCTGGCGCTCAGCGCGGTGGCGCGGGCCAGCTGCTGCATGCGCATGTGCCAACCGTCCTGCCGGCTCAGGGCGTCGAGCACTGTGTACTCGACCACGGACAGCTGGGCCTCGGCCTGGAGCGAGCGTTCCAGCTCCGACTCGATCAGGCCGTGCAGGGCCGCGAGGGTCCGCCACCCCTGCGCGCGGACTTCAACGGCGTCGTCCTTGATGCCCATCGTGTACTTCCCTTCGAATCGCGTACCCCACGGATATGAAACGGGGCACAACAAATAATAGTTGCTTGCGCGTGGTATCTGCTTGTGCAACAATAAATAACGCGTCTGCAACTATAAGCTTACGCGCCCTACCCCATTCCGTACAGTTTTGAAGGAGCTCCGCCATGCCCATTGGCCTGTTAGCCCTAGCCCTCGGCGGGTTCGGTATCGGACTCACCGAGTTCGTAATCATGGGCCTGCTGCCCGAGGTCGCCGCCGACTTCAGCGTCAGCGAGGCCACGGCCGGCTGGCTGATCTCCGGCTATGCGCTCGCCGTCGTCGTCGGCGCCCTGCTGCTCACGGCGGCCGTGACACGCTTCGAACGCAAGCCGGTCCTGGCCGTCCTGCTGGTGCTGTTCATTGGCGGCAACCTGGTCTCCGCCATCGCCCCCGACTACTCCATGATGATGATCGGCCGGATTGTGGCCGCCCTGGCCCATGGGGCGTTCTTCGGCATTGGGGCGGTGGTGGCCGCGGACATGGTGGCGCCCACCAAGAAGGCCGGTGCCATCGCCATCATGTTCACCGGTCTTACGGCCGCGAACGTCCTTGGTGTCCCGTTCGGCACCATGCTCGGCCAGGCCGCCGGGTGGCGCTCCACCTTCTGGGCCATCACGGGGATTGGTGTCCTCGCCCTGGCGGGCATCCTGACGCTGGTGCCCCGGACCGGCCAGGGGCGCGCCGCGGCCCAGGCTGCCTCCGGCGGGCTCCGCAGCGAGCTGCGCGCCTTCCGGTCCGGCCAGGTGTGGCTGTCCATCCTCGTCACCATCCTGGGTTACGGCGGTATGTTCGGCGCCTTCACCTACATCGCCTATACCCTCACCGAGGTCACCGGCTTCGCGGCGTCCACCGTGCCCTGGCTCCTGATCCTCTTCGGCATCGGACTGTTCATCGGTAACACCGTGGGTGGGAAGGCCGCGGATCGCAACGTGGACGGCACTCTGCTGGTAGTCCTCGCCGCGCTGGTGGTGATTCTGGTGGCCTTCGCCCTGACCGCCGGCAGCCAGCCCCTCACCATCGCCTCCATTGTGCTCATGGGCGGCTTCGGCTTCGCCACTGTCCCGGGGCTCCAGATGCGCGTCATGAAGTACGCCTATAGCGCCCCCACCCTGGCCTCCGGCGCCAACATCGGCGCCTTCAACGTCGGCAACGCCCTTGGCGCCTGGCTGGGTGGCGTCACCATCACAGCGGGCCTCGGCTACACCTCGCCGATCTGGGCCGGTGCCGGGATCACCCTTCTGGGCCTCGGCGTGATGGCATTCGCCGCCGCGAAGGCCCGGCGGCAGGATCAAAATCGTACGACGGCGGCCGCCGCGCCTGCTGCTGCCGGGGCGCCCGTCGGCGTGTAGGCATCCACGGTGACCCCCGCCGCCGCCTGACCGGCGCGGCCTGGGGCTCTCACATTGGATTGCCGGGGGTGACGGCATTGCCCGCCACCCCCGGCTTTTCCATGTCATCAAATGTGATTTCAGGTTAAAACATCCTAATGTCAGGACAAACTATTGACATTAGTGAGCCCAATCACCATGATCGAGGTAGACAGTGCTCCGGCGGCTGCAGAGTGGCAGCCCGGGAACTGAGATCAAAGGAGATTCAGGTGGCTAATTTTTCCTGGCGCAAGGCAGCCCTTGTTGCGGCGGTAGTGCCGATGATGGCGTTGAGCGCGTGTTCAAGCACCGGCGGAAAGCCCGCCGAGACGGGTGGCGGCGCAGGTGGTGGCCAGGCCGCAAGCACGGACCGCATCAAGGTGGCTCTCATCACCCACGCGGCCGCGGGTGATACCTTCTGGGACATCGTCCGCAAGGGTGCCGAGGAAGCGTCGGCGAAGGACAACGTTGAACTCCTCTACACGTCCGACCCCGAAGCCGGGCGTCAGGCTCAGCTCATCCAGCAGGCAATAGATCAGAAGGTCGACGGCATCGCGGTCACGCTCGCCAAACCGGAAGCCCTCAAAGATGTCCTGAAGAAGGCCGCCGACGCGGGCATCCCGATTGTGAGCCTCAACGCCGGCGAGGGTGTCTCGGCGCAGCTGGGAGCGTTCACGCACTTCGGCTCCAACGAGCAGCTCGCCGGTCAGGCCGTGGGCACCAAGCTGGCCGGGGACGGATTCAAGCACCCGGTCTGCGTGATCCAGGAGCAGGGCCACGTCGGACTTGAAGCGCGCTGCGCCGGCGTCAAGGCCAAGGTGCCCGGAACGGAGATCCTTTACGTTGACGGCAAGGACATGACCTCTGTCCAGTCCACCGCCACCGCCAAGCTCCAGGCTTCCAAGGACGCCGACGTCATCATCGGCCTCGGCGCTCCCATCACGCTGACACTCCTCAAGTCGGTCACTGACGCCGGCAGCTCAGCCAAGGTTGCAAGCTTCGACCTGAACGCGGATCTCGCCCAGAAGATCGTCGACGGAGCAGTGCTGTTCACGGTGGATCAGCAGCCGTGGCTGCAGGGCTACGGAGCGATTGATGCGCTGTGGCAGAACAAGCGCGGTGGATTCAAGCTCGGCGGAGGCCAGCCCGTCCTGACGGGCCCGGCTATCGTCGACAAATCAAATGCTGCCGATGTCCTGAAGTTCGCCCAGCAGGGCATCCGTTAACAGCCCGCTGGCCGGGCCGGTTCATGCCGGCCCGGCAGCAAGGAGAATTATCATGACCGCCACCCAGACCAAGCCAAAGCCCGCGGCGCCCGACGAGCGCGTCGCCAAACGCAGTCCGTTCCAGAAACTCCTCGGACGCCCCGAGGTCGGTGCCCTGGTGGGCGCCATCGTCCTGTTCATCTTCTTCGCACTGGTCTCCCCGACGTTTACCCAGCCCAATGCGTTGGCGACCATCCTGTACGGCTCCTCCACGATCGGGATCATGGCCGTGGGGGTGTCCTTGCTGATGATTGGCGGGGAGTTCGACCTCTCCACCGGCGTCGCCGTGATCTCCTCGGCACTGACGGCATCGCTGTTCAGCTGGTACTTCAGCACGAACGTCTGGGTCGGAGTCGTCCTGGCTTTGGTGGTGTCCCTGGGCATCGGCTTCATCAACGGCTGGATCCTGATGAAGACCAAGCTGCCCTCCTTTATTGTCACCCTGGCCACGTTCCTGATGCTGACCGGCCTGAACCTGGGCCTGACCCGCCTGATCGGCGGCTCGGTCTCCTCACCCTCCATCTCAAACATGGACGGCTTCGCCGCGGCCCGGGCGGTGTTCGCATCCTCGGTGACCATCGGCGGGGTCGACGTCAAAATCACCGTGTTCATCTGGTTCGCCCTCGTCGCGGTGGCGACCTGGGTGCTGATGCGGACGCGGGTCGGGAACTGGATCTTCGCCGTCGGCGGCGACGCGAACGCGGCCCGCGCCGTGGGTGTGCCGGTCAAGGCCACCAAGATCGGCCTATTCATGGCCGTGGGCTTCTGCGGCTGGATCCTGGGTATGCACAACCTCTTCGCCTTCGACACCGTACAGTCCGGTGAAGGCGTGGGCAACGAGTTCCTCTACATCATTGCCGCGGTGATCGGTGGTTGCCTCCTCACCGGCGGCTACGGCTCGGCGATCGGCGGCGCGATCGGCGCGTTCATTTTCGGCATGGCCAACAAGGGCATCGTCTACGCGCAGTGGAACCCGGACTGGTTCAAGTTCTTCCTGGGCCTGATGCTGCTGCTGGCCACCATCGTCAATCTCATCGTCAAGCGCCGCGCAGAGCTCAAGTAAAGGAGCCGGAGAAATGAATGCCAAACAGATTGACCAGCAGACCCTGCTCCAGAACGAAACCGATCCGCTGACGCACACTCCGGTGCATCTGCTCTCGCTGGAAAAGGTCGGCAAGCACTATGGCAACATCGTCGCCCTGACCGACGTCACGATGGCCGTGGACAACGGCCGCGTCACCTGCGTCCTGGGCGACAACGGCGCCGGCAAGTCCACCTTGATCAAGATCATCGCCGGCCTGCACCAGCACGACGAGGGCGTTCTGAAGGTCATGGGGGAGGAACGGAAGTTCACCTCCCCTCGAGACGCCCTCGACGTCGGCATCGCCACCGTCTACCAGGACCTCGCCGTGGTGCCGCTGATGCCGATCTGGCGGAACTTCTTCCTCGGCTCGGAGTTGAACTCCGGCTTTGGCCCGTTCAAGAGCCTGGACGTCGAGAAAATGAAGGACATCACCAAGCACGAACTCGCCGAGATGGGCATCGACCTCCGCGACGTGGAGCAACCCATCGGCCAGCTCTCCGGCGGTGAACGCCAGTGCGTGGCGATCGCACGGGCCGTGTACTTCGGCGCGAAGGTGCTGATCCTTGACGAGCCGACGGCGGCCCTCGGCGTGAAGCAGTCCGGGGTGGTGCTGCGCTACATCCTGCAGGCCCGCGACCGCGGCCTGGGCGTCATTTTCATCACCCACAACCCGCACCACGCCTTCCCCGTCGGTGACCGGTTCCTGCTGCTCAAGCGCGGCAAGTCGATTGGCTACTACGAAAAGAAGGACATCACCCTCGACGAGCTCACCGCCCAGATGGCCGGCGGTGCTGAGCTCGCCGAACTCGCCCACGAGCTCGAACAGATCGGCGGCCACGGCGACGTGGTCAAGGAAGTCAAGAGCGAAGTAGCAGACGTGGCGCAGACCACCACCGGCAAGGCCTACAGCGGCTAACGCCGCAGAAGGAGCAGGGTCAGCCCGTGCCGGGCCCGGCCCTGCTCCGCCGTGCTGTTGGCACCGTGAAGACCCGGGCGGCTCCGCGAGCCGTGACATCCATCGAAAGGACCGGCCCCTTGGCCTACATCACCCAAAACCCCGACGAAGTCCCGGCCCCGGTGCGGATCGGACTCATCGGCTCCGGCTGGATGGGAGCGTTCCATGCCGAGAGCATCGCCCGCCGCGTGCCGGGCGCCGTCCTTGCGGCCATCGCCGACCCGAACCTTGAATCCGCCCAGGCGCTGGCCCGGTCCCTGGGCACAGCCAAAGTGTCTCCGAACGCCGAGGACGTCCTGGCTGACCCGGCAATTGACGCAGTCATCATCGCAAGCCCGGCCCGCTTCCATTCTTCCCTTATCGCACAGGCGGCGGCGGCCGGAAAGCACGTTTTCTGCGAGAAGCCCGCCGGCCTGGGGATCGAAGAGCTTGATGCCGCACTCGCGGCCGTCGAAACCGCCGGCGTGCACTTCCAGATCGGGTTCAACCGCCGGTACGCGGACGATTTCCGGGCTGCCAAGAAGGACCTTGCGGCCGGCACGATCGGGACGCCGCAGCTCATGCGCTCGCTGACCCGGGACCCCGGGAACGGAAGCATTCCGAACGCGGCCAGGGTTCCGGCATGGACCATCTTCCTCGAAACCCTGATCCACGACTTCGACACCCTCAACTGGTTCAACGAAGGTGCCGAACCCGTGGAAGTCTACGCAGTGGCCGACGCCCTCGTGGAGCCGGCACTGCGTGACCAGGGTTTCCTGGACACGGCAGTGGTGACCATCCGCTACAGCAACGGTGCCATTGCAGTGGCGGAAGCAAACTTCAGCGCACTGTACGGGTATGACATCCGCGGGGAGGTCTTCGGCTCCAAGGGTATGGTCCAGGCCGGCCGTGCCACGGAAACCACTGCCCGCCGCTACACCGCCGAGGGACTGTCCGCTGACACTCCGCGGCTCAACGTCGAACTGTTCCGGCAGGCCTACACGGACGAACTGGCCGACTTCGCCGACGTGGTGCGCGCACAGCGCGACGGCGTGCCGCCGTCGTCGTCCGCCTTTACCCTCACGCCGGGAGCCGCCGACGCCAGGCGTGCGCTCGCGATGGCGCTGGCCTGCATCGAATCAGTCAAGCAGGGCGCCCCGGCGGCGGTGGCAGCATCACCGGTCGATTATGCGGAGGAGAAAGCATGAAGGACGTCATTCTTGGCCTGGTCGGAGTAGGCCGGATCGGCGTCATGCACGCCAACAACATCGCCGCGCTGAACGGGGGCCTGAACCCGGAGGGCGTCAACGTCAGACTCCGGCTCACCGACGTCGCGGAAGAGCACGCGCGGACCGTCGCGGCCGGGCTCGGCGCCGAATTCCTTCCCTCGGTGGAGGCACTCCTGTCCTCCGGGCTGGACGGCCTGGTCATTGCCACCGGAACGGCTACCCACCCGGAACTGATCAAGGCAGGTGTGGATGCCGGCATCCCGGTGTTCTGCGAAAAACCGGTGGCCTTGAACGTGGCGGACGCCCGGCCGGTGCTGGACTACATCCGGGACCGGAAGGGTGTGGTGCAGATCGGGCACCAGCGCCGCTTCGACGCCGGCTACCTGGAAGCCCGGCGCGCCTACCAAACCGGCGAGCTGGGCTGGATCCACTCGCTGCGGGCCGTCACGTGCGACATGGCACCCCCTCCGGTGGAGTTCCTGGCGAGCTCCGGCGGCCTCTTCCGGGACTGTTCCGTCCATGACTTCGACATCCTGCGCTGGCTGACCGGCCGGGAAATCGTCGAGGTGTACGCCAAGGGCTCCAATAACGGCGACCCGGCCATCGGCGGGGTGGGGGACGTGGACACCGCGCTCGCGCTGGTGACGTTCGACGACGGCACGGTCGGGACAGTCTCCGCCACCCGGTACAACGGGGCGGGCCACGATGTCCGGCTCGAAATCCAGGGTTCCCGCCGTTCGCTGATGGTGGGGCTGGATGACAAGGCGGCGATGGCATCGGCCGAAGCCGGCATCCACTTCCCCGCGGGGGAGCCGCACAAGACCTTCGCCGAACGCTTCGACCAGGCGTACCGCTCCGAGATGGCGGCCTTCGTGGAGCTGATCCTGGGCCGCAGGGAGAACCCGTGCACCCCGGAGGACGCCGCGGCTGCTTCCCGCGTTGCGGACGCCGCCCAGGAATCGCTGGCAACCGGCGTTCCGGTCCGCGTGGCCCAGAAGGTGGCCCGCTAGGGCCGGCGGACAACGCGCCACCGGTAATAGAAGAAGCCCCTGACCGGCTGAACCGGTCAGGGGCTTCTTCTCGTCTTTAGGCGGTGAAGGTCTACGCGGTGAAAGGCAGCCGCGGGTCCACGTCCTTGCCCTCCCATGTCTGGCGGATCCAGCCGTGGTGGGGGTCGTCGCTGATGAGCCAGTCACGGACGGGGCCGGGGCCGGCCATCACGTTCAGGTAGTACAGGTCGTACCCCGGGGCAGCCATCGCGGGACCGTGCCAGCCGTACGGAACCAGGACGACGTCGCCGGTGCGGACCTCAGCCGACACATCGATGGGCCGATCGTCGGAGGCATAGACGCGCTGGTAGCCGATGGCGTCGCCTTTCACGCCTGAGCCGGCGGCGGGACCGTCCGGCGCGACGCGGGTCTCGAAGTAGTAGATTTCCTCGAGGCTGGTTTCGCCGTCTTTTTCTTCGTCATGCTTGTGCGGGGGATACGAGGACCAGTTGCCGGCCGGGGTGATGACTTCGCAGACGATGAAGCGATCGGCCTCCAGCGCGGCCGGAGTGCCGAAGTTGTGGACCTGCCGTGAGCAGTTGCCGGCACCCCGCAGTTCCACGGGCGTCTCGGCGGCGGTCACGAGCCGGGTCGGGTAGGACGCCTTCGCGGGAGCCGTTGCGACCGCCACCCGGCCGCCATCGGCAGAACTGATGGTGACAGCCTTCTCTGTGCCTGTGTACAGCACGTCGCTGGGGCCGTGGAAAACACTGGCCCTGCCGGCCAGCCGGAAGTCTTCGCCGTCCACCGTGGCGGTGAAGGAACCGCTGAGCGGAACCACGATGCGTTCCTCGCCTGCAGCAGGGAGTTCGACGGCGGCGCCCGCCGGCAGTGTCGCGACTTTGAGCCCGGTGTGGGCCCAGCCGTCCACGTCAAGGACGGAATCGGACGTTCCCAGCGAAATGTCCCAGCTGCCGTCGGCGGCGGAACCCAGCGGATATACCCAGTTGGCCATAGATGTGCACTTTCGTTAGTGGGGGAGTCCAGCCCGGCGCTGGGGCAGGCGCCTAGCGCTGGACAAGGGTCATTTCGAAGCTGTAGGAGTCGCCGCGGTAGACGTGGTGGCCGGTCTCCACCATGCGACCCGTGTCATCCACCGCAGTGCGTTCCATGGTCACCAGTGCCAGGCCGGGCTCCGTATCCAGCAGCGGCGCCTGGTAGTCATTGGCCACCATGGCACCGATGCGCTGCGAGGCCAGCCGGAAGTTCACACCGCCATTGCGCAGGATCGCGTACAGGCCCTGGGCTTCCAGCTGGGCTTCGTCGATGGGGGTGATGTCGTCGCGGACCCAGTTTTCCATCAGGGCAAGCGGTTTGCCGCCCACCTTGCGCAACCTGGTGAAGTGGTAGACCTTGGCACCGGCCGGAAGCTGGAGGGCCTCACGCGTGGGAGCGTCGGCTTCGATATGGGAGAAACTGAGCACCTCGGTGGTGGGCTTGCTCCCGTTATTGGTGAGGTCATCGTAGAGGCTCGAAAGTTCCAGCGGCCTCCGGACCTGGCTGGACACAACCTGTGTCCCCACACCGCGCTTGCGCACCAGGAGCCCGGAACGCACCAGCTCGTCCATGGCCTTGCGCATGGTGGGCCGGGAGAGGTTGAGCTGCGCAGCAAGGTCGATCTCGTTGTCCAGCCGGCTGCCCGGGGGAAGCAGCCCGGTGTGGATGGCGGACTCGATGCCCTGGACCACCTGGTGGTAGAGGGGCACCGGTGAAGAGCGGTCGATGCTGAGATTAAGTTGATTCGCCACTGAGCGCTCCCTTGTGCTCCGCGAGCTCCGAGGGTGCCGGAGGGCCCGCGCATGTCAGCATATGTTCTCTTGATAGGACATACTGCCTTTTTGACGATAATAGCAGGCCGTTTTCCCGGGGCCAAGGACCGCCGGTGGGGTGCCGCCAGAGGTTGGGGGCTAGTCGTCAGGCTCCGCTGCCCGGCCCGGGCCGCGGCCGGTTGCGGCACAATTCCACGAACGCCCGGAAGGGTGCGATGCGTTCCTCGGCCGGGAGCTCCACGACTTCAGGGTGCCATTGAACGGAGGCAACCCAGCGAGCGGGATCCTCCAGCGCCTCCACGGTGCCGTCGCCGGCGACGGCCGTTACTATCAGCCCGTCCGCGACGCGGGCCACCGCCTGGTGGTGTCCCGAAGCGATCTTCACCGTCAGGCCGTCCGCCGCGCCGTCCCTGCCGTAAAGCTGTCCTACCTTGGAACCGGGGAGAATGTCCACGTCGTGCCAGGCCCAGGGTCCCGGTGCCGTTCCCTCGGCGCCGTCCGGCCCAGCGCCGCCCGCCGCGGCTTCGTGGTGCGTCAGGGGGCCGTCCGCCATGTCCTGCACCAGTGTTCCGCCATAGAGGACATTGAGGACCTGGTGTCCGCGGCAGATCCCCAGCAGCGGCAGGCCTTCGTCCAGGCTCCCGCGCGCGACCGCCAGGTCCAGTTCATCCTGTGCGGGGTTCACGTCGTAACACTCGGCGGTCTGCTCTTCCCCGTAGTGCCGCGGGTCGAGGTCTCCGCCGCCGGGGAGTACGACGCCGTCAAGCCCCTTGAGTGTTTCGGCCAGCCCGCCGCCGTCGGAATGTGCGGTCAGCAGCACCGGCTCCCCGCCGCCGCCGCGGACCAGCTCCACAATGTACTCAAACAGCTCATTGGCTTCCCCGACCCGAGGGTCGGGGTCCCGGGAGCTGCTGAGCCGGACCGGGATTCCGATCCGCGGCCGGGCGGGCGGGTGCAGGGGAGGAGTGCGCATGACTCATTCTGCAACAGGCCGAAACGGTTAGGCTTGCCGGATGAGCAACAGATACCTTGTGTCCCGCCACCGCTTCATCCAGGCCGGGCCCGAGGCCATTTTCGAGGTCCTGGCCACGCCCGCCCTGCACAGCGTGATCGACGGGTCTGAGACCGTAAAAGCAGCGCAGCCTCACGGTCCGGAGCGGTTGTCGGCCGGCGCCAGGTTCGGCATGGAAATGAACATGCTGGTGGACTACAAGATCCTCAACACGGTCTGTGAGTTCGAAGAAGGCCGGCGCATCGCCTGGCGGCACTTCTTTGGCCACGTGTGGCGCTATGTGCTGGAGCCCTCCACGGACGCCCGCGGAGTCCCGGGCACGCTGGTTACCGAGCAATGGGATGCCCGGCAGGTCCGGGGGAAGTTCTTCCTTCGGCTGGCCGGCTACCTGCGCCGCCACCCCGCCAACCTGGACGCCACCCTGGCGAAGCTGGACCGGTATGTCGCGGGTTCGGGCCATGATGCTGATCCCGGCCGCGTTCGACAGTAATGTTGAAGGCACCCGCAGCGGCGGGCACGACTGAAGGCAGGAGCCAGGATGGGCCGCAGGACACTCGTTGACGATCTCGTCGACGGCCTGCTCGACGACATCCTCGACGGCAAGCTGAAGCCGCACGATGCCATCCCTCCCGAGGCGGACATCGCGAAGGCCTACGATGTCAGCAGGCTCACCGTACGCGAGGCGCTCAAGGCGCTGCGGGCGCAGAACATCCTCTACGTCAAGGCCGGCCGGGGAACGTTCGTCAACCCCTCGGACAACTGGACCGGACTGGACGCGATCTTCAAGGCTGCCTCGCACGGAAACGGTGCTGACCAGGTGTCCGTGGGGCTGATCGAGATGCGGCGCATGGTGGAAACGGGTGCGGCCTCCCTGGCTGCCAAGCGGCACACCTCCGAGCACGCCGAACAGATGCGGGAGTGCATCACGGACATGAAGCGCTTCCATGAGTCCGGTGACCTGGACCGCTTTGTCGCGGCGGACATCGCATTCCATGATGCAGTGCTGAAGGCCTCGGGCAATCCGTTTGTCCGGGCCCTGTTCGCTCAGCTGGGCCAGCTGCTCTACATGACCAGGCGGGAGACCTCGGCGGTGCCCGAAATCCAGGTTCATGCCATCGAGTACCACCAGAAGGTCATGGACAGCATCCTCAGCGGCGACGCCGAGCTGTCCCGGCGAACCATGGACGAACATATGGACCAGACCTACCGCGATTACGAACGCTACGTCCACCGTTCCGAGCCCTGACACTGCTTATCCGCTGGACGACGGCATCCCTCCTCCGGGCAACCCCCGCCACCGCAGACTCACCCGCCCGGGCTTGACGTAACCCAGATCACGCTTCTATGATCTTTCTCATGTTCTTCCGTCAGATGTCAGACATCAGACTTAGTTAGTCACCCGACGGAAATCCCCCACATCTCCCTCGGATCGCGCCACTGTCCAAGTGCCGCCTCCGTCAGACAGAAGGTCGATGATGACTTCACTTTCCATGCGGTCCGCAGGGCTCGGCGAGCTCGGTGACCGCACGCTCCGCAAGGTCCGCCGCCGCGTTATGCCGCTGATCGTCCTGCTCTACTTCGTCGCCTACCTTGACCGCAACAACGTGGGCTTCGCCAAACTCACCATGAGCGAGGACATCGGCCTCAGCGCTGCTGCCTACGGCCTTGGTGCCGGCATCTTCTTCCTCGGCTACGCCCTGCTGGAAGTGCCGAGCAACGCCGGCATGTACCGCTTCGGCGCACGCAAGTGGCTAGCCCGGATCCTCATCACCTGGGGCATCTTCGCCACCGCCATGGCCCTGGTCAACGGGGAAAGCACCTACTACATCATCCGCTTCCTGCTGGGTGCTGCAGAGGCAGGATTCTTCCCCGCGATCCTCTTCTACCTGACACTGTGGTTCCCGGCCGCGCAGCGTGTCACCGTGCTGGGCATCTTCATCCTGGCCCAGCCCGTTTCCAATGCACTCGGTGCCCCCGTGTCCGGGCTGCTGCTCCAGATGGACGGCATCCTGGGCCTCCAGGGCTGGCAGTGGCTGTACATCATCGAAGGCATCCCTGCCATCCTCCTGGGCCTGCTGACCCCGATCCTGATGACGGACCGCCCGCGGGACGCCAAGTGGCTCAACACTGACGAGCGCGAATGGCTGGCCACCACCATGGAGGCCGAACTGGCCGCCAAGTCCAAGGGCGGAAAGCACAACTTCCTCGCCGGCCTGAAGGACAAGCGCACGCTGGTCTACTCGGCCCTGTACTTCGGCCTGGTCTGCGGCATCTACGGCCTTGGTCTCTGGATGCCCACCATTGTTGCCGCACTGGGCAAGTTCTCCACCGCCGAAGTGGGATTCATCGTGTTCGTTCCCTACGCCGTCGCCGCAGTCTTTGTGTACTTCTGGAGCAAGCGGGCGGACCGGACCGGAAAGCGCGCCTGGCACACTGCCGTCAGCATGGTTCTCGCCGGCATGGGCCTCCTTGCGGCCGGGTACCTGCTCCCGGTCAACCCCATCCTGGCCCTGATTGCCCTCACGGTCTCCGCCATGGGGATCTACGGAGCCATCGCGCCGTTCCTGTCCATGCCGTCCGCGGCGCTCACCGGTGCAGCCGCCGCGTCCGGGCTGGCCCTGGTCAACTCCCTGGGAAACCTTGGCGGCTTCGTGGCACCGTACGCCGTCGGCATGCTCAAAGACGCCACAGGCAACAACCAGAGCGGCCTGCTCTTCCTCTCCTTCTGCCTGTGCGTCACCGCAGTGGCCACCTACCTCTACGCCCGGAAGCGGCCGGAAGGCGATGCCGCCCTGGATCCCGCAGTTGCCGCCGCAGCAGCCGTGAATGTAAACCCGGCCAAAACCCGCTCCTGATCGACCGAACACCAACGAATCCCGACGAAAGACACACCATGACAACCACCTCATTTCCCGCCGAACGCACCGTTGTCCTGACCGGGGCAGCTTCCGCCCGCGGCATCGGCCGCGCAGCTGCGGACCGGATGGCCAGCGAGGGCTGGTCAATCGCCATCCTGGACATCAATGCCGAGGACGCCAAGGCCGCGGCTGCCGAGATCGGATCCAACCGCGCCGTGAAAGCCATCGGAGTGGGCGCCGACGTTTCCGATGCCGCCTCGGTGGACCGTGCGATCAGCGAAATCGAAGAATCGCTGCCGCCCATCGTCGCACTCGCAAACCTGGCGGGCATCAGCTCGCCGACCACCTTCATGGAAACCACCGTGGAGGAATGGGACAAGGTTTTCGCCATCAACATGCGCGGCACCTTCATCGTGTCCCAGCGGGTGCTCAAGGGAATGATCGAGCGCAAGCTTGGCCGCATTGTGAGCATTTCCTCGATTTCCGCCCAGCGCGGCGGCGGCACCTACTCCAAGGTTGCCTACAGCGCTTCAAAGGCCGGAATCATCGGCTTCACCCGTGCCCTTGCCCGGGAAGTTGGCGAGTTCGGCGTCACCGTCAACGCGATCGCACCGGGCCCCATCGACACCGACATCATGGGCGGCACCCTGACCGACGAGCGCAAGGCCCAGATGTCAGAGGGCATCATGATGGGACGGGTAGGAACCCGTGAGGAAGTGGCCGCGCTGATCTCCTTCTTGCTTGGGCAGGATTCGGGCTACATCACCGCCGCCACGTATGACATCAACGGAGGACTGCAGGTCAGCTGACAACTAGGCTGGCTCCATGAACGCTGCCCGCAGCCTGAGGCCCAGCCCCAGAACCCTTGAGGTCGAAAGCCTGGAAAACTTCGACCGGCTGGTGAACGCGGGGGTCCGCAGCATGCGGGGCTGGCATGCCCAGTCCCTGGACCTCCGCGGCCGCACCGCTCCGCTGGAAGCCATGGACGCGCAAGGCGCCATCTTCCTTGGCTGCACTTTCGAGGACGGCGTAGAGGATTCGCTCCGGAGCCGGGGTGCGCTCATCTTCCCCAAGTTGGAAACCGTTCCCTTCAATCCTTACCGCGGGCAGCTCTACTCACCGCAGGAGCTCTACTTCGGTCCGCCGGGCGGCCGGTACGAATCAACGCTGGACGCCCGGATCTACCAGTGGAGCATCCGGCCGGGCCAGCGGCAACGGCTGGACGCCACGCTCGCCGCGGCACTGCATGACCACTCGATCGGTGACGCCCTTGACGAGCTGACACGCTCCGAAGTGTGCCGGGGCCGTCCGATGGTGGGGGTGATGGGCGGCCACACGGCGGGGCGCGGAACGCCGGTCTTCGAGGAAGCCGCCCTCGCCGGGCGGCTTCTCACCAGGAGCGGACGGGTGGTGGCCACCGGCGGCGGACCCGGCGCCATGGAGGCCGCCAACATGGGCGCCTACCTCAGCGAACTGCCGGACGCGGACTTCCATGCAGCGTTGGCGCAGCTGGAAGCCGTGCCGGGGTTCCGGCCCTCAGTGTCCGCGTGGGCGCGGACGGCTGCCGCCGTCGTCGAACGCTATCCGGACGGCAGCCCGTCGCTGGGCGTTCCCACCTGGTTCTACGGCCATGAGCCGCCCAACTATTTCGCCACCCACATCGCAAAGTATTTCGCCAACGCGATCCGGGAGGCGATCCTGCTGGAGCTGTGCGACGGCGGAGTGATCTTCCTCCCCGGGTCCGCCGGCACCCTGCAGGAAATCTTCCAGGACGCCTGCGAGAACTACTACGGCGCCTCCGAAACCGTCACGCCCATGGTCCTCGTGGGCCGCGAACACTGGCAGCGCCGCTATCCTGCCTGGCCGTTGCTGCAGAGCCTGGCCTCGGGCAGCGCGATGGCGGACAGGATCTTCCTGGTGGACACAGTGGAGGAAGCCCTCGGCATTGTGGCAGGTTAGCGGCGTGCTTAAAGGTCCTTGCGGCAGGTGGTCCTGCCCAGCTGGTAGAGGCCGTTGAGGTCGCCGGCGGCAAGGCCGTCCGGAGTACCGATTTCCGGGTACATCAGCTGCAGGGGGTCATCAACGTGCTCCAGCCCCATCACATGGGAGAGCTCGTGCAGGATCACGGCGGTGGCGTAGGCAGAGCCTTGCGGCCGCTCGAGTTCGCCGGCGATCTGCGGGGCGTCGAGGTCCAGGCTGCCGGTCACGAAGGTCTTCGGGCCGCCGTCGAAGCTGTAGTGGGTGCTGCCGCCGGTGCCGATCACCTGCCCCTTCAGCTTCGGCGCGGCCTCCGGGGTGGTCCACGCGATGAGGAGCGGTGCCCAGCGCTCGCCGTATGTTTCAGGCTGGTAGGGGTCGCGTTCCTCGGCGGGCGCTTCGGTGGAGGGGCCGTCGTTGATGAACCGGATACCCGTGGCACGAGAAATCGTGCCAATGGCGTTTTCCACCAGGTCTTCCGCCCCCGCGGGCGCCAGACCGGCATTGACGACGTAGTGCAGCGGACGGCAGGGAGAATAGCCCACGGGCGTCCCGTCGTCGTTCGTGGCCAGGAACTTGAAGGAATCACTGGCTGAGGGCGGTTCCTCCGCCGTTCCCAGCGGTGATTCCGCTTCCTCGAGTCCCGGGGGAGGGGCATCCGCGTTGACACTCTCCGCGACGACGCCCGGCTGCTGCTCGGCGGCCTGTCCGTCGGGGGCGATGCTGTTGCGGAACTGGAAGAGCCCCACGAAACGGGGGTCTCCGTAAAACAGGCCGGCCGCCGTGAAAGCTGCCGCTGCGATCAAGGCGGTGAGTGCCGCTGTGCGCAGGATCCGGAGCGGCGTGCCCAGCCTGCCCGCATGCCGCGGCCGGCGTTGCCGCGGTTGCGGACCCTCCACTAGGCCACCACCGCGCCGAACGCCATTCCGAGGAGGTAGGTGACGGCGGCCGCGCCCATGCCGATGGCCAGCTGCCGGAAACCGCGGCTGGTCGGGGAGGTCCCGGACAGCAGGCCGACGACGCCGCCAGTCAGCAGGAGGGCCATCCCCACCAGAACGGCGGAAACGGCAAGCGCTGCCACGCCCGTCATGCCAAGGACGAAGGGGATGATCGGAATGATGGCGCCTGAGGCGAAGAAGCAGAAGCTCGATGCCGCCGCACTCCACGCGGTGCCAACGGCTTCGTGCTGGTCCTCGGCGTCGGGGAGTTCAGGTTGGAGCGACAGGCTGGGGTCGCAGTCGCAATCCAGCAGGCCCGTCCGTTCCGCCACGCGGTGTTCGGCGGCTTCCCGGGACATGCCGCGGGCCAGGTACACCAGCAGCAGCTCATTGTGTTCGAGGTCCAGCCGCGGGGCCGCGGACAGGGTGATCTGGGTGGGACGGGTTGCGGCAAGCAGCTCCCGCTGGGAACGGACTGAGATGAACTCGCCGGCGCCCATCGACAGTGCTCCGGCAAGGAGACCGGCCACGCCGCTCAGGAGCACCACCTGGCTGCCGACTCCGGACGCGGCCATTCCCATGACCAGGGAGAGGTTGCTGACCAGGCCGTCATTCGCGCCGAAAACGGCGGCCCTGAAGGAGCCCGCCAGCCGGTTCCGGCCACGGGTGGCCAGTCCGCGGACTACTTCCTCGTGGATCTGTTCGTCGGCCACCATGGCGGGTGTGGCTGAGGGGTCTGAACCGTAGGGGGAGCGGCCCTCGGCGCGCTGTGCCAGGGCCAGGACGAACACGGAACCGAAATGGCGGGCCAGGAATCCCAGCAGCTGGCTGCGGAGGGACGCTTGACGTGGCTTCCCTGCGTGATCCCCGAGGAGCTGGAGCCAGTGGGCTTCATGGCGGCCCTCGGCCTCGGCCAGGGCCAGGAGGATGTCCCGCTCCTCGCCGCTGCGGTTCTGGGCCAGTTCGCGGTAAACGCGGGCCTCGGCCCGTTCATCGGCGAGGTATTGGCGCCACCGCTTAATGTCGGTCGGGCTTGCGCTGCCTGCGGGTGTTTCGGGTGCGCCTGCTGCCGTACGGTGGGCGGGAAGGGCATGATGATGGTCAGATTTAGCGTGCTGAGACACGAACACTCCTGGGCTAGATGGGGCATGGTTTCGGCCCCATTGCAGATCCAGCGTACCCCGGATTTACGCGGATTTTCGGCCGGTATTCCTCACCCGGAAGTTTAGGCAGCCCTCAAATGCGGCCTCGAACGGATGGCTTCGGCGAAGGTGTTTTGGCCGGCTATTGACCGGGCCGCATGCCGGTGCTGTGATGATTGCCAGGGCAGGCGCTTCCGCAGCCCCACCCCTGGCCGCATAACCAGACACGGAGGTTAGCACCATGGACACGAACGGATCACACCCCACCCAGCCTGAACGGGACACCCTCGAATCCGATCCCGCCTACGATTTTGCCGATGACGCTCCCATTGACGACGCAGCAGAGACGGAGGAAGAGGAGCTGCTCGAAGAGGCCGGCCGTCTTGTTCCGCTGGGCGAGGAGGATTTCCTCGGCGATGAAAAACCCGTGGTGCCCCTGGGCGGGGAAGAATTCCTTGAGCCTGAGGAAAACGAGTGAGCGCTGCCATCCTTTAAACGAACGGCCCCTTTAAACGAACGACGCCGGTGCCTCCCCGCGAACGGGAAGCGCCGGCGTCGTGCATTGTTTGGCAGTTATTAGTTGACCGGTGTTAGTTGACCAGGGCCGGAGCCGGCTCTTCTTCGCCGACGTTGCCTGCCACGCGCTCCTGCCAGTTCCGCATGACCCTGGGGTCGGTCGGCTTGGTTGCCAGGGACACCACCACGTAGACGATGCCTGACGCCAGCAGGCCGTAATAGATCGGCTCATTGGCGTAGATGCCGTCCAGCGGTGCCGCGGCATTGATCTCCAGGTAGATCATGGTGCCGAGCGTGACCACCGTGCCCACCGCCATGGATGTCGCCGCCGCCACGCCGGTGCCTCGTTTCCAGACGAGTCCGCCAAGGATCGCGACCAGGAGTCCGCCCACCAGGATGTCGTAGGCGATGGTCAGGGCCGCCACGACGTCCTTGGTGATGATGGCGATGAGGATGGCCACGATGCCCAGGCCAAGGACCCACATGCGGTTCGCCTTGACGTCGTGCTCGGGGTTGTCGGTGTCATCGGTGTTGATGTCCTTGCCGAACCAGCTGGCTACGAATGGGAGGACGTCGGCGCGGGCCACGGTTGCCGCCGCGATCAGGGCGCCGGAGGCGGTGGACATCATGGCCGCTACGGCTGCTGCGAGCACCAGGCCGCCGATGCCGACGGGCAGCAGGTTCTGGGCCACCTCGGCGTAGACGACATCCTTGCCAAGGTTTGCCACGTCGATCTCCGGGAGGGCCACCCGCGCGCCCAGGCCGATCAGGGCGCCGGCCGCACCGTAGAGGATGCAGTAGATGCCGGCTGTTGCGCCGCCCCAGCGTGCCACGGTGGGCGTCTTGGCGGTGAAGACGCGCTGCCAGATGTCCTGGCCGATCAGGAGGCCGAGGGTGTAGACCACGAAGTAGGTGATGATGGTCTGGATCCCGATGCCGTCGATCTGGAAGAAGCTGTCCTCGACGCGGCTGCGGATGCCGTCCAGGCCGCCCGCTGCGTTAAGCGTGAAGGGGAGCATCAGGAGGAAGATCCCCACCGTCTTGATGACGAACTGGACCTGGTCCGCAAGGGTAATGGACCACATGCCGCCGATGGTGGAGTACACCAGGACGATGGCGCCGCCGATGGCGATGGCCAGGGCGCGGTCCCAGCCGAACAGCACCACGAAAATGGTGGCGTAGGCGCCGGTGGAGGTGGCGCACAACATGAGCGTGTAGGCCAGCATGACGATGCCGGATGTCTGCGTGGCCCGGCTGCCGTACCGGAGCGTCAGCATCTGGGACACCGTGTAGATCTTCAGCTTCTGGATGGTGCCTGCGAAGAGCAGGCTTAGCAGGAGCACGCCGGCGCCGATGGCCACCACTAGCCACATGCCGGAGATGCCGAACTTGTAGCCGAGGCCCACACCGCCCACGGTTGAGGCGCCGCCGAGGACGACGGCCGCCATGGTCCCGGTATAGAGGAAGGGGCCAAGCCTGCGGCCGGCCACCAGGAAGTCGCTGTTGTTCTTGGTGCGGGACTTGCCCCACCAGCCGAAGGCCAGCATGGCGATCAGGTACACCACCACTATGGCGATGTTGACGAAGTTTGCGTCCATGTTGATGGGCTCCTTGGAGCGTAGTGGCAGCAGGGCAGGAATCCGCGGGCGGCGCCTTGGCCGGGCCGGATGCGCCTGCTGGAGAGACGGGGATGCAGGGGGTAATCCCTGTTGGTGATGCCGGGGTTCGTGATTATTGCCTAGGAGGCAACTCTTGTTGCCCAAAGGGTATGTTGTGATCCGCGCAACAGTCAAGGCGGATTGACACCATGTCCCGTTCCGGCGTCACAAGGTAGGTATCCCGCTAGTATGGCTCCAGCGATGGGGCCGTGCGGCCGGCTGCGAAAGGTTCGTAAATGAAGGCTCTACCAGTTGAACCGAGCAACATTCCAGTTGCCATCGGTTCGCGCATCCGCGCTGCCCGCCAGTCCCAGCGGCTCACGATCGAGCAGGTAGCAGACGCCACGGGCCTCACCAAAGGATTCCTCAGCCGGGTGGAACGCGACCTGACCTCGCCGTCGGTGGCTTCCCTCGTGACCCTCTGCCAGGTGCTCTCGATCTCCATCGGCGACCTTTTCGCGGCCCCGGAAACGCACCTGACGAAGAAGGACGAGGGCCCCCGGATTTCGCTGGGCGGCGAGGGCATCATCGAGCGCCTCCTCACCGCCCGCTCCGAACGGCGCGTCCAGATCATCCAGGCCGTGATCGAACCGCGCGGCCGCGGTGAATCCGAGCTCTACGCAGTGGACTGCGATGTCGACGTCCTGCATGTGATCAGGGGCCGTATCCGGCTGATCCTGACCAACGAGGAATACGAGCTCAGTACCGGCGACACCGTGACGTTCCCCGGCCGGGAGCCCCACACCTGGGTCAACCCTACGGACGACGCCGTCGAGGTCCTCTGGGTGCTGGTCCCTGCAGCCAGCCGCTGATCCGCCAGGGCTGTTCCGTCAGCTAGCCCACGTGGACCCAGGGTCGGCGCGTGACGTCCGGCTCGGCCTCGCGCAGCACTTCGCGGGTCACAGGGGCGATCTCACCTTCGCCGAACAAGAGGAACCGGGTCAGGTTGGTCAGGGGATTGCCCTCGGTCCAGCGGAAGTAGATGTGCGGCATCAGGCCCGTGACGTCACGAAGGTGGAGCAGAACGGCCGCCAGCGTGTTGGGCACGTTGTTGCTGTGGATCTCAAGGATGCGGAAGCCGTGCCGGACCTTACCGGTGACCACGAGCTCTTGTTCGAAGTCTGAACTGTCGTCCACCAGGATCTCGATGAAGATGGCATCGCTGTCCACGGGCAGGTGGTTGGCCAGCTGGGCATGCTCCAGCTTGGCCCGGTACCTTGCTGCGCTGAGGTGTTTGGGTTCGTGCGCAATGAGCCGGATGGGCCCCTCTTCGCTGGCCGCCATGAACTCCAGGGCCCGTTCGTCCAGCCGGATGTGGGTGGCGCGAAGTTCGAACGACCGCCGGACGCGGGAAGCGAAGCTGACCACCACAATGCCGAGGATGAACATCGCCGCGATCTTCAGGCCGTCGGGGCGCTCCACCACGTTCGCCACTGTCGTATAGAGGAAGACTACGGCGATCGCGCCGAAGGCGACCGTCTGGCCGCGTTGGTGCCGGCGCCGGGCGGACAATGTGACGGCGATGGACGCGGAAGTCATCAGCACCAGCACGCCGGTGGCGTACGCGCCGCCCTGTGCTTCGACGTCGGCCTCGAACACCACCGTGATGAGGAAGGCGACGGCGGTGAACACCAGTACCAGCGGCCGCACGGCCCGGGTCCAGGCCGGCGCCATGCCGAAGCGCGGAAGGTAGCGCGGCACCAGGTTGAGGAGCCCCGCCATCGCGGACGCCCCGGCGAACCAGAGGATGGCAATGGTGCTGAGGTCGTACACGGTTCCGAAACCGTCGCCCAGGTACTGGTGGGCCAGGAAAGCAAGGGCGCGGCCGTTGGCCTTGCCTCCCGGCTGGAACTCGGCTGCCGGGATCAGGAACGTGGTGATGAAGCTGGACGCGATGAGGAACGCGCTCATGATCACTGCGGCAGTGGTCAGGAGCTTGTGCGCGCCACGGATACGGCCCTCGGGCCTTGCTTCAGTGTCGTCCGGGCTGCCCTGGATCTGGGGCATGACGGCAACACCTGTTTCGAAGCCGGACAGGCCCAGTGCGAGTTTGGGGAAGACCAGCAGGGCGATGCCGACCATCACCAGCGGGTTGCCGTGCTGCTGGTTGAGGGCAGCCCACCAGTCGGTGACCACGTGGGCTTCGCTGAACACATGGGCGATGCCCACCAGCACCACGACCGCATTGAGCAGCAGGAATACTGCCACCAGGACGACGGCCACGTTGATGGCTTCCTTGAAACCGCGGAGGAACACGATGCCCAGCCCGGCAATCAATGCCAGCGTGATGGCCACTTCCTGACCGTGCAGGAAGTCCGGGGCGAACGGGTTTTCGATGGCGTGGGCGCTGGCATCCGCGGCCGAGAGGGTGATGGTGATCATGAAGTCCGTGGCGGCGAAACCCAGCAGCGCCAGGACGAACAGCTTGCCGCTCCATCGTGGCAGGAGCCGTTCCAGCATGGCGATGGAGCCTTCGCCGCGCGGACTTTCCGAGGCCACCCTGCGGTACACCGGGAGGGCGCCCAGGAGCGTCACTGCCACCAGGACCACGGTGGCCAGCGGGGAGACCATTCCAGCGGCGAGGGCGGCGATGGCCGGCTGATAGCCGAGGGTGGAGAAGTAGTCGACGCCGGTCAGGCACATGACTTTCCACCAGGGCCGGGGCGTGTGGTTCGCCTGAGGCTGGCCGTGCGGCCCCTGGCGTTTGCCGGATCCTTCGGGCATGCCCTCCAGCAGCCATCTCCGGAGGCGGTGGGGCTTGCGGGTGAACCTGTCCGAGGGGTCGGCCGGCGGCCTGGTGAGCGTGGTCACGGTATCCTTTCACGCAGCGCGCCTTCGGCCGTCGGCGGTCAGGGGCGCTGCTCCTGATTGGAGCGTAGGCCCGGGAAAGCGCGGGGGATGCCGGCTTTAACGAAACCTTTACGGCCCCTGTGATCGCGGTCACGCCGTGGTGAAGTGTACGTCACATAACGGAAACCTGCCGGAAACGCAGGATTCATGCCCGGAGCCGCTGTTTAACCTCCCCGAAAAACATCTCGGCCATGGCGGAAACACTGCCGTTGTAGCGTCGGATTCGGGGAACGATCCGCTTGTCTCATTGTTTTGAATGGTCTCGCCTTAGTCGGCGCCCAGGAGCGCCACTTCTTCTTAAGGAAGGCTCCCAAAATGAACATCTCTCTACTCAATGTGGGAATGGCAGTGGATCCCACGGCGCTCGATCCCGGCGCCACGGCCTGGATGCTGGCGGCTTCCGCCCTGGTCCTGCTGATGACGCCCGGCCTGGCATTCTTCTACGGGGGCCTCGTGCGGATGAAATCCGTCCTGAACATCATGATGATGAGCTTCGGCGCCATGGGTGTTGTTGCCGTCGTCTGGGCGCTGTGGGGCTACGGGCTGGCCTTCGGACCCGACACCATGGCCGGGCTCGTCGGGGATCCGTTCGCCAACCCCGGGCTGAGCGGACTGACCAGCAGCATCGGCGGCAAGGCGCCCGGGCTCCCGGACATGGTCTTCATCGGGTTCCAGGCCACGTTCGCCATCATCACTGTCGCGCTGATCAGCGGTGCCGTGGCCGAGCGGGTCAGGTTCGGACCGTGGCTGCTTTTCGCCGCTTTGTGGGTGACCCTCGTCTACGCCCCGATCGCGCACTGGGTGTGGGGTGGCGGACTCTTCGGCGCCACGGGCATCGTGGGCAGCAAGATCTCCGCACTCGACTTCGCCGGCGGAACCGTAGTGCACATGAACGCGGGCATCGCGGGGTTGATGCTCGCCGTCGTGCTCGGGAAACGCCTGGGCTTCATGAAGGACCCCAATATCCGCCCGCACAACCTGCCGTTCGTGATGCTCGGCGCAGGGCTTCTGTGGTTCGGCTGGTTCGGCTTCAATGCCGGCTCTGAGCTCGCCGCCGATGCCATTGCAGGGCTGGCCTGGACCAACACCCTGCTGGCCACCAGCGCGGCCCTGCTGGGCTGGCTGCTCATCGAGCGTCTCCGGGACGGTCACGCTACATCGCTCGGTGCCGCCTCGGGGGCCGTGGCGGGCCTGGTTGCGGTCACTCCGGCCTGCGGTTTCGTCGATCCTGTCGGTGCCATCCTGATCGGGGCCGTGGCCGGTGCGGTTTGCGCCCTCGCAGTGGGCCTCAAGTTCCGGATCGGCCTCGACGACTCCCTTGACGTGGTGGCAGTGCACTTCGTTGGCGGACTGTGGGGCACCCTCTCGCTGGGATTCTTCGCCGTGCCGTCCGCCAAGACCGAGGGCGGGCTCTTCTACGGCGGGGGCCTGACGCAGTTCTGGCCGCAGGTCCTCACGGCGCTGATCGTCACAGCCTGGAGCGCCATTATGACCACCCTGATCGGATACGCCATCCACAAGACGATGGGCATGCGGGTGTCCGAAGCCAACGAACGCTCCGGCATCGACGTCACCGAGCATGCCGAAACCGCCTACGAGCTGCTCATGGTGGGCGGGGCCTTTCATCCCGGCGAACAGCACGGCAAGTCCGTTGCGGCAGAAGCGGCCGATCCTGGAGCGGAGACTGTCGCGGCCGGCACCGAGCAGAGCCAGCATGAACGGGGCAGGGTGCGGACATGAAACTCATCACGGCCATCGTCCGGCCGGAAAAGATTGAGACGGTCAGAGCCGCCCTTGAGGGGTTCGGGGTCAACGGCATGACGGTGAGTCCGGCAAGCGGCTATGGGCAGCAGCGCGGCCATGTGGAGGTCTACCGCGGAACCGAATACAGCTCGGACCTCCTGCCGAAGGTCCGGGTGGAGGTGCTGGTGACGGAGGAGGCCATGGACGGCGTGATGGCGGCCATCGAAGCCGGAGCCAGCACCGGCCGCTTCGGTGATGGAAAGATCTGGACCATTTCCGTTTCCGACGCCGTGCGGGTGCGGACGGGGGAGAGGGGCTCCTCCGCCATCGACTAAAGCAGCGGGTAAGTAGCAGGTAGGTTTGGTAAACACTTGATGCACAACAGGAAACTAGAGTGTATGATGGGTGTCACACAACCGATCCATCCTCGAAGGAGAGGCGTTCCTTTGGAAGAGCTGCGCATCGAGGCCAACGGCAACCTTGGCCCCATCGATTCATCCCGTATTCCCCGCTATGCAGGGGCCGCAACCTACGCCCGCCTGCCCCGGCTGGATCAGGTGGCCAAGGCGGACATCACGGTGGTGGGAGTGCCCTTCGACTCCGGCGTCTCCTACCGCCCGGGTGCCCGCTTCGGCGCCAACCATGTGCGCGAGGCCAGCCGGCTGCTGCGCCCCTACAACCCCGCGTGGGACGTCAGCCCCTTCGAAAACGTCCAGGTCGCGGACGCCGGAGACATGGCCGTCAACCCGTTCAACATCAACGAGGCCATCGAAACCATCCAGCAGAATGCCCTCGACCTGACGGCAGGCGGCAGCAAGCTGGTCACCCTCGGCGGGGACCACACCATTGCGCTGCCGCTGCTGCGGGCCGCCGCCGAGCGCGCCGGCGAACCGGTGGCCATGCTGCACTTCGATGCCCACCTGGACACCTGGGACACCTATTTCGGCGCCGAATATACCCACGGCACGCCGTTCCGCCGCGCCGTGGAGGAAGGCATCCTGGACACCGAGGCCATCAGCCACATCGGCACCCGCGGCCCGCTGTACGGCAAGAAAGACCTCGACGACGACCACCGCTTCGGCTTCGGCATCGTCACCTCCGCGGATGTTTACTACCAGGGCGTCCTGGAAATCGTGGCCAAGGTCCGCGACCGCATCGGCAACAGGCCGCTGTACATCTCCGTTGACATCGACGTCCTGGACCCGGCGCACGCGCCGGGCACCGGCACGCCGGAAGCCGGCGGCATCACCAGCCGTGAACTGCTGGAGATCATCCGCGGCTTCCGCGGCATGAACCTCGTGGGTGCGGACATCGTTGAGGTCGCACCGGCCTATGACCACGCGGAAATCACCGGAGTCGCGGCCAGCCACGTAGCCTACGAACTCGTCACCCTGATGGCGGACTCCGCCGTCGAGGGCAACAGGTTCGGCGCCCCTAACGGTTACGCCGCGCAGGCCCTCGGGCAGGAAGAACGGCGCCAGGCAGGCTTCGCAGCGAGCACTCCCCAGCGCGTCGAAACCGGCGTCTCCCCGTGACCGGCATCCGCAACGGCGGGGACCTCGTCGTCGAAACCCTTGAAGCGCTGGGGGCGAAGACGGTCTTCGGCATTCCGGGCCAGCACGCGCTGGGCCTGTTCGATGCAATGGGCCGCGGAAACCTGCACTTCGTGTCCTCGCGGGTGGAAAACAACTCGGCCTTCGCCGCGGACGGCTACTCCCGTGCCACCGGTGAGGTGGGCGTGCTGTTCCTGTCCACCGGTCCGGGCGCGCTGACGTCCCTGGCCGGGCTGCAGGAAGCCTACGCCACGGGTGTGCCCATGGTGGTGGTGGCCAGCCAGATTCCGCTGGACGGACTCGGTGCCCGCCGCAAGGGCATGCTG
This sequence comes from Arthrobacter sp. PvP023, assembly GCF_017832975.1. NCBI lineage: Bacteria > Bacillati > Actinomycetota > Actinomycetes > Micrococcales > Micrococcaceae > Arthrobacter > Arthrobacter sp. PvP023. The sequence goes on along the minus strand of NZ_JAFIBI010000001.1, from coordinate 4,090,401 downwards.
CACCAGCTTGATGACCAGAAGGCCTCGGCCGCGAATGTCACCAAGAGCCAGCGGCTGATCCAGCACGCCTCCGGGATCCCCTCGGCCATCCAGGACGCCTGGACCGAAGCGATTTCCTCGCCGCAGGGCCCCGTCTGGCTGGAGATCCCGCAGAATGTGCTGCTGGATCCCATCATGGTCCCGCCGGTGGAGGATGCCCTCGCCGAAGCGGCGGACAACCCGCCACGGGTGGAGCTTGTCCGCGAGGCAGTGAAATGGCTGTCGACGGCGGAACGTCCGGCCATCATCGCAGGCGGCGGCACGCGCCGCGGCCGGGCCGAGAAATCGCTTCTCTCGATCGCGGAAAAGCTCAGGGCTCCGGTGATCTGCACTCCCGGCGGCAACGGCGCGTTCCCGTGGAACCATGAACTCTCGCTTCAGTCCTGGATCGAGGACCGGTACATGACGGACCTTCTCGAGGACGCGGACGTGCTGATCGTCGTGGGATCCTCGCTCGGGGAGGTCACGTCCAACTACTTCACCTTCGAACCGCGAGGCCGGATCATCCAGATCGACGCCGAACCCCGGGTCCTGGAATCCAACCGGCCCGGCCTTGGCATCCGCGCCGACGCCGGCCAGGCCCTCGCTGCGCTGGACGCTGCCCTGGTGGTCGAGCCTGTCGAAACCAGCCCCGACTGGCACGGTGCATCACCGGAAGAGCTGGTCAAGGAATCCCTGGCCAAGGTCAAAGCCCGGCTGGAGTCCCAGGATCTCGGCAAGGAACTGAAGTTCATGGCAGACATCCGCGAGGCCGTACCCGCGGATATGCAGACCTTCTGGGACATGACCATTTCCGCATACTGGGGCTGGAGCTGCTGGGACGCCCGCGAGGGCCAGTTCCACTCCGCCCAGGGCGCCGGCGGCCTCGGCTTCGGCTTCCCCGCCGCCATCGGCGGGGCCGTGGGGCTGGAAACGACCGGCAAGCCGGGACGTGTTCTCGCAGTGTCCGGTGACGGTTCGGCCATGTATTCCATCTCCGAACTGGCCACCGCCAGGCAGCACAACGTGCCGGTCACGTGGCTGATCGTGGACGACGGCGGCTATGGCATCCTGCGCGAGTACATGGTGGGTGCGTTCGGCAAGGCCACCGCTACCGAACTGGCCCGGCCCGACTTCGTCAAGCTCGCCGAGGCCTTCGGCGTCCCGGCCGTCCGGGTTGCCCCGGAGAACGTGGGGGACGCGCTGAAGGCGGGCTTCGCCGCGGACGGACCGAACGTCGTCGTCGTCGAAACCCTGCTCAAGATGTTCGGTCCCACCCACCTGGACGTCTAGTAGTCCCGTCAGCACACCCCCGCCGCACAGCGCGAACGGGCATTTGAGGCCCCATTTCCACCCGGAATTGGGGCCTCAAGTGTCCGTTCGCGCTTGGTGTTTAAGGGCCGGACCACCCTGCGAGCCTCTTCCTTAGTTTCCCAAAGCAACCATTTTGAGATATGGTTGCCTAAGGCAAGCAAAGGGGTTATTCAGCATGGCAGTTGCACCAGAAACCGCGGCCGATCTCGTCTACCAGATTTTCGACCTCCAACGGGCGGTCCGCTGCGTCGCCGTCTCAAACATGCGCGGGCAGGAAACCGGGGTGGCACTCCAGGGCGTCCTCCGCTTCGTGGGGGAGGGCGAGTCCAGGGCCACGCACCTCGCCGCGAGGCTCGGTGTCAGCGCTCCCGTCCTGAGCCGGCACATTGCCGATCTTGAAGAGCACGGCCTCGTTGTCCGCCGGCCCGATCCGGAGGACGGGCGTGCGCAGCTGGTGGCGTTGTCGGAGGCCGGGGCGGCCAAGCTGCGCGAAATCGAACAGCAGCGCACGGCAACACTCCAGGGCTACCTGCAGGACTGGAGCGAGATCGACGCCGAAGAAACCGCGAAAACCCTAAAAAAACTTGCTGAATCCCTCAGGGACTCAGCCCGGGCAAAGACGGCCGGATCCACCGAAATCATTCCAATCGTTTAGGAGCTGCACATGGCCAGCCACGCTACAGCCACCGGTCCGTCCCGGGCCTTGTCTACGACACCACCGCCATCCCCGCAGCCGCACGCACCGGCGCCCCAGGCAGCGATGAGCCACCGCCAGATCATGGAGGCCCTCACCGGCCTGCTGGCCGCCTTTTTCACCGCGATCATCAGCAGCACCATCGTGGCCAACGCACTGCCGACCATCATGTCCGAGCTCAAGGGCACCCAGACGGACTTCGCGTGGGTCATCACGGCTGCCCTCCTGGCCAACGCCGCCACCACGCCGATCTGGGGCAAGCTCGCCGACCTCTTCGATAAGAAGCTTCTCGTCCAGCTGAGCATTGTGATCTTCGTGGCCGGCTCCGTCATGGCGGGCCTGTCCGAAACGATCCCGCTGCTGCTGACCGCCCGCGTCATCCAGGGTGTCGCCATGGGCGGACTCACGGCGCTGGCGCAGGCCATCATCGGTTCCATCATCCCGCCCCGGGACCGCGGCAAGTACTCCGGCTACATGGGCGGCGTGATGGCCGTGGGCACCGCCGGCGGCCCGCTGCTGGGCGGATTCATTGTGGACAGCCCGCTCGGCTGGCGCTGGACCTTCTTTGTCTGTGTCCCGCTGGCGGTCATCGCACTCATCCTGCTGCAGATCACCCTGAAGCTTCCCCACGTTAAGCGGCACGCGAAGATCGACTGGCTCGGTTCCATCCTGCTCACTTCAGGCGTCAGCCTGCTGCTGATCTGGGTGTCCTTCGCCGGCAACCCGGAGTACTACGACTGGTGGTCCTGGCAGACGGCCGCCATGGTGGGCGGCGGCGTGCTGCTCCTGGCCCTCCTCGTCGTCGTGGAATCCAGGGTGGAGCAGCCCATCATCCCGCTCAAGATCATCAGCGAACGCACCACCGCCCTGGCCATCCTCGCTTCCGTCGCAGTAGGCGTCGGCATGTTCGGGTCCTCCGCCTTCCTGGGCCAGTACTTCCAGGTGGCCCGCGGGGCCACACCCACCGAAGCAGGCCTGCTGACGCTGCCCATGATCGCCGGCAACCTCATCGGGTCCGTCCTGTCAGGCCAGCTGATCAGCCGCACCGGCAAGTGGAAGCGCTACCTGATTGCCGGTTCCATCCTGTTGATCGGCGGACTGGGACTGGCCGGAACCATCGACCACACCACCGAACTCTGGCTGACCGGCCTCTACACGGCAGTCCTGGGCCTCGGGCTCGGCCTGCTGATGCAGAACCTCGTGTTGGCGGTGCAGAACACTGTCCGGGCCACCGACATCGGCACCGCCAGCGCTTCCGTGGCGTTCTTCCGTTCGGTGGGCGGCGCGATCGGAGTGTCCGTGCTGGGGGCAGTGCTGGCCAACCGCGTCAAGGAACTGGCTACCGAAGGACTTGCCGCGGCCGGGATTCCTGCCACCGGCGGATCCGCGGGAGCCAGCATGGACCTCCAGGACATGCCGGCCCCGATCCGGGACATCATGCGAGCGGCCTACGGCGACGCGACGGCCGAGATCTTCCTGATCTCCGCGGTGATCGGCATCATCGCCCTTGTGGCAATCCTCTTCATCAAGGAACAGCCGCTGCGCCGGACCGTGGACATCGTGCCGGCGGCATCCGCCAACGGTGCCGGGCCCGCAAACGGTGCCGGGCCCGCAAACGGCGCAGGGTCCGCAAACGGCGCACCAGCCGTGGACAATGCAGCCGCCCACGATGGCACCACCGGCACCGCCGGCGGCCCGGGCATCGTGGACCTTGACCGGGAGTTCATCGAGGTCCTCAGCAGGCAGCGTGCCCACGAGTCACGCTTCCCGGAAGCGGCACGGCAGGACCACAACGTCCCGGCAGAGGACAACGGCAGCCTCGGCGGCGACTCCCCGGCCGGAGCGAGGGAAGGCTACCGGTCGCGTGCCCGGACCATGGTGGCAGAGCCCAAGCCTGAAGCCGCCGACGTCGTGCCCCTCCTGCTCCAGACCCAGCAGTTGCTGGCGGAGCAGCAGCTGCAGCTGGCAGAGGCTTTGCGTGCCGTCCAGGCGCAATCGGCGGAACAGCGGGAGATCGCTGCCGAGCAGTCGCGCATCAGCGGGCAGCTCACCACCCTCCGGCGCCGGTTGGCCAAGGAACGGAAGCTGCAGCGGGCGGCGGCTGACTACATCGCAACGCACGGACGGCACCGCAGCGAGTAACCACGGGCACCGTTCAAACACACAACGTACGACGGCGACGGCGGCCGGGTGCCGCCGTCGCCGTCGTCAGGGCTCCGGGACGGGGGAGGCGACCACCACCACGTTCTTACCCCAAGGGTCCTCGGTGTAGCAGCTGATAAGGACCAGCCGGTTGGGAACGCCGGTCCAGATCGGGCTGTCCTTCAGGCTCGACTTAACGTACGTGTCCACGGACTCCACCCTGTACCGCATGGTTCCGGTGGCGGTGGTGGCTTCGAAGGTATCCCCCGGGGCGCTCGCGGCGCTGAGCCGGTTGAACGGAGCGTCGCGGCCCTCCCAGCTATGGCCCAGGATGTAGGTGGTGTTGGTGGACCCGGCGCCAGGCATGCCGAAGTTCGTGACCCAGTAGCCGTCAACGGTAATCGGCGGCACGATCGCCTGGGAATCCAGTTCCTCCGGCGTCGGGGTCAGTGGATGGATGGTGACGTCCAGCCCGGCTGCCGGGTACACGATCCTGGTGGGAGCCGCGGCCGGCGGGTAGCTGGGAATGGTCAGCGGCGGTTGCTGCGCTGCGGGCGCGGCCGCAGCGCCCTTGCTGCCCTCCGCCGCCGAGCCCTTTCCGCTCCAGGCGAAGGTATCAGGCGGGATGGCACGGGCAGGTGAAACCGGGGTGGCGGCGCGTGAATACGGCGCAGCTTCCAGGTGGAGTCCGGCGCCGCCGGAGGTGTTTCCGGCTGACACGATTCCCGGCAGGAATGTCAGGACGAAGAAGGCCACGACGCCGGCGAGCAGCAACAGCCGGTCGCCACGGTTGAGCGAACGGCGCCTGAGCGACGGGAACTTCTCCCGCAGGCGGTGGAGCCGGTTGCGGCTAAAAGCGCCGTCCTGACGGGACTGGCGCTCGCCCGCCTCCGCGGCAGCAGGCTGGCTGCTGCCGAAGGGCGGGCTGTCAACCGGCTTGTGGCCGGGGAAGGGCATCGGGATTCCTCCATGGATAGTGGTGTTGGACGGGCATCGCACCATGGCGGCGGATGCCCGTCCTCACCGCAGGATCGGCCTTACTTGGATCCGGGCGCGTCCTGCAGGCGTCCCCGCTGCCTCAGGGCGATGAGCCCCGTTGCCCCAAGGAGTGCCGCCAGGCCCCCGAACCAGGCCGGCATTCCGGTCTCGGGCTGGCCTCCGGCAGCTGTCTGCGCGTTGAACCCGCGGTTGACCACCGGTACTACTGCTGCCGCCGCGCCGACGGGTGCCGCTGCGGCTCCCGCCGGAGTCTGTGCCGGCGGAGTAACGGCCGGTGGAGTCACCGCAGGCGGAGTCACTGCCGGGGGTGTCACCTCCGGCGGAGTGACGACCGGGGGTACAACAACGGGCGGTACGACCACCGGGGGTGTTTCTTCCTCTTCTTCTGCGACGCAACCACCGGCCGGGACCGGGTAGATGTCGGCTCGGCCGTTGTGTCCGTCCTTGTGTCCGTTCCACCAGGCCTTTTTCGGAATGGTGATGATGACGTACGGGTTCGTTTCAGATCCCGTGGCGTGGCAGATGGTGATCTTGTCCGGGCCGTGGCCCCAGTCGTCATCATCCTTGCCGCCACCGCCTCCGCCGTGTCCTTCACCACTTGGACAGCCGGCCGCCGGTGCCGGAATCAAGTCGCCTTCATGCGAGGCATGGCCGCCATTTCCGTTCACCGCGTTTTCGCTGACCGTGATGTGAACATACGGGTTCGATTCGGAGCCGGTGGCGTGGCAAATGCTGACCTTCTTGTTGTCGTCATCGCCCTTGTCGCCGGCATTTGCCGGAGCCGTGACGCCTATTAATGCAATGCCTGCGATTCCGGCAGTTGCGAGGATTCTCTTCATGGGATTCTCCATCTGGATCATTGGGGACTGACCAGACTGCGGGAACGGGAGGCACACGGAGGAGCCGTCCGTTGTTCGTAGATGCCCAGATCACCTGCGACTCTCCTGCAGAGTTGTCAACTAACTGACCCCTTCACGCTAGGCTCAGGGCACTGGAGTAGTCGCGAGTAACCGGTACTTGACCTGATACCCGTTTTTCACAGCCGGACCCCTTGGAACCGAGGGACAACACCCGTTTCACCCGTAACAAGGGACACGTGGGAAGCTTTAGTTTCTGCACCATCGATACGCAATTCGGATGATATTTGGCGGGCATTGTTTCGCATAGGCAACGGATTTCGTAGAGTGGGAAGGCTGAGAATGTCAGCCCCCGCTGGTATTACTTCCTGCACTCACTCCGCGCACTTCCCAAAGGACTCCCGGGCATGCTTGTCACCCTCATACGGCGCTATTCCAAGCCGTATTTGCCGTATATCGCGGCAGTCATTCTTTTCCAGCTGGCATCCACTATCGCGGCCCTCTACCTTCCGAGCCTGAACGCACAAATCATCGACGAGGGCGTCTCCCGGGGGGACACCGACTACATCTGGCGAACGGGCGGGCTCATGCTCGGGGTCGCGCTGGTGCAAGTGGCCACCGCCATCGCCGGCGTGTACTTCGGCTCCAAAGCGGCCATGGCGTTCGGCCGGGACCTGCGGCGCGGCGTCTTCCGCAAGGTGACCAGCTTTTCGGCCAGGGACGTCAACGTGTTCGGTGCCCCAACCTTGATCACGCGCGGCACCAACGATGTCCAGCAGGTGCAGATGCTCATGCTGATGGGGCTGAACTTCATGGTGGCCACGCCCATTATGTGCATCGGCGGCATCGTCATGGCCCTGCGCGAGGACCTGAGCCTGTCCTGGCTGGTGTGGGTTTCCGTGCCGGTGCTGATTGCCGTGGTGGGCTACCTCGTGGTCCGCCTCATGCCGCTGTTCCGCTCCATGCAGACGAAGATCGACCGCATCAACGGCATTCTCCGCGAGCAGATCATCGGCATCCGAGTGGTCCGAGCGTTCGTCCGCGAACCGCACGAGACGCAGCGTTTTGGCGAAGCGAACCGCGAACTCACCGACGTCTCCCTGAAGATTGGCGCCCTGTTCGTCCTGATGTTCCCCGCCATCGGCATGATCCTCCATGTCTCCACGGCCGCCGTGCTGTGGTTCGGCGGCCAGCGCGTGGATGCCGGGGAGATGCAGGTGGGCTCCCTGACAGCCTTCCTGCAGTACTTGTTGCAGATCCTCATGGCGGTCATGATGGGCACGTTCATGGCCATGATGATTCCGCGCGCCTCGGTCTGCGCGGACCGCATTGGTGAGGTACTCGACGTCGAACCCTCCATCCACGAACCGACGGCGCCGGTGGCGCCCGCCCAGCGGACCGGACGGGTGGAATACCGCAACGTCTCGTTCGCCTACCCCGGGGCCGAAGAGCCCGTCCTGAGCGACATCAGTTTCACTGCCGAGCCCGGCCAGACCGTGGCCATCGTCGGGTCGACCGGCGCCGGCAAGACCAGCCTGCTGTCACTGCTGCCGCGGCTGTACGATGTCGCGTCCGGCGAGGTACTGCTCGACGGCGTTTCCATCACCAACCTCGATCGCTCCGAAATCACCGGCCGGGTGGCCATGGTGCCTCAGCGGCCGTATCTCTTCTCCGGGACCATCGAGCACAACCTGCGCTTCGGCAAGACCGAGGCCACGGACGAGGAGCTGTGGGACGCGCTCACAGTGGCCCAGGCTGCCGACTTCGTCCGGGAAAAGAAGAACGGTCTGGGTTCCCGGATCGCCCAGGGCGGCACCAACGTCTCGGGAGGCCAGCGCCAGCGCCTGTGCATCGCCAGGGCGCTGGTGACCCGGCCCAAGGTGTACCTCTTTGATGACTCGTTCTCGGCGCTCGACGTTGCCACGGACGCCCGGCTTCGCCGCGCGCTCAGGGCCAAGACGGCGGATGCCACGGTCATCATTGTGGGACAGCGGGTGTCCACCATTGCCGACGCCGACCAGATCCTGGTGCTGGACAACGGCCGGATCGTGGACCGGGGCACACACGAGGAACTGTTGCAGAATTCCACCACCTACCAGGAAATTGTCGAGTCGCAGCTGACCGCGGAGGAAGTGGCATGAGCACCAACGAAAAACTCGCCGCCGGCCAGGAACCAGTTCCCGCGGAAGACGAAGATTTCTACGAAGAGGAGTACAAGCCCACCGAGGCCGACGGCGACATGTTCGGCGGGGCGCCCGCGAAGAAGGCAGAGCACTTCTGGCCCTCCGCCAAGCGCCTGATGGGTTTGCTGAAACCCGAGTCCGCCGGCATCGCCGTCGTGCTCGCCATGGTGACGGTCGCCGTCGTCCTCAACGTCATTGCCCCCAAGATCCTGGGGCAGGCCATGGACGTCATCTTCGGGGGAGTGGTGGGAAAGCAGCTGCCCGCCGGAGTCAGCAAGGACCAGTTCGTCGACGGGCTGCGCGCCCAAGGCGAAAACAACTTCGCGGACATGATCTCAAAGATGGAACTCATTCCCGGGGTGGGGATCGACTTCCAGAAGTTGTCGTTCCTGATCAGCGTGGTGCTGGTGATGTACTTCGTGGCGAACATCTTCACCTGGCTGCAGGGCTACGTCCTGAACGTGCTGGTGATGCGGGTGGTTCGCAAATTGCGTGACGATACCGAGAAAAAGCTCAACCGGCTGCCGTTGAACTACTTCGACACCCGCCAGCGCGGCGACACGCTTTCCCGCGTCACCAACGACGTCGACAACATCCAACAGGCGCTGCAGCAGGCCTTCGCGCAGCTGCTGAGTTCCGCGCTGACAGTGATCGGCATCGTGATCATGATGTTCATCGTGTCGTGGCAATTGGCCCTCATCGCCCTGGTAGCCCTCCCGCTGTCCGGCGTGGCAGCCGGGATCATCGGCTCGCGAAGCCAGAAGCTGTTCGCCGCACAATGGAAGAACACCGGCCAGCTCAACGGCCAGATCGAGGAATCGTTCTCCGGCCACGACCTGGTGCGCGTCTTCGGCCGTGACGCGGACATGCTGGAACGCTTCGACGAGCGGAATGAAGCCCTCTATAAAGCCAGCTTCGGAGCCCAGTTCGTCTCCGGCATGATCATGCCGGTCATGCAGTTCCTCTCCTACCTCAGCTACGTTGGCATCGCAGTGGTGGGCGGGTTGCGGGTGGCTTCCGGCGGCATGAGCCTGGGCGATGCCACTGCGTTCATCCAGTACTCCCGGGAGTTCACGCAGCCGCTGGGACAGATGGCGGGCATGGCGAATATGCTGCAGTCCGGCGTTGCCTCGGCGGAGCGTGTCTTCGAATTCCTGGATGCGGAGGAGCAGGATGCCGAAACCGCCACCGAGCACCTGCCCGCCAAGACCGACGGCCACGTGGAGTTCAAGCATGTGACCTTCAGTTATTCGGCGGACAAGCCCCTGATCGAGGATCTGTCCTTCACGGCCCAGCCCGGGCATACCGTGGCAATCGTCGGCCCCACCGGCGCCGGCAAGACCACGCTGGTCAACCTCGTGATGCGGTTCTACGAGCTCAATTCGGGGAGCATCACGCTCGATGGCGTGGACATCACCCACCTGAGCCGTTCCGAACTGCGGGCCAAGGTGGGCATGGTCCTGCAGGACGCCTGGCTGTTCGGTGGCAGCATCTACGACAACATCAGGTACGGGAACCTCAACGCCACCGAGGACCAGGTCATGGAGGCTGCCCGGGCAACATTCGTGGACCGGTTCGTCCGCGCGCTGCCGGACGGCTACAAGACGGTCATCGATGAGGAAGGCAACAACGTCAGTGCAGGCGAGAAACAGCTCATCACCATCGCGCGGGCATTTGTGGCCAACCCGTCCCTGCTCATCCTGGACGAGGCAACCAGCTCGGTGGACACGCGCACGGAAGTCCTGGTCCAGAAGGCCATGGCGGCCCTGCGGACGGACCGCACCAGCTTTGTCATTGCACACCGGCTGTCCACCATCCGCGACGCCGACACCATCCTGGTAATGGAAGCCGGAAGGATCGTGGAACAGGGCAGCCACCACGACCTGCTGGAACACAAGGGCGCCTATCACCGGCTGTACATGTCCCAGTTCGCGGGCGAAGACGCCGAGGCGGCCCTGGCTGATTCGGCGGAAGACTCGACGGCGGTGCGCAGCTGAGCGCCGCCGGCCGGGCCGTGCCAAGCGGCCGGCGCATCGAGGTCCTGGTACCCATGCGCTGGGGGGACATGGACGCCTACGGCCACATCAACAATGTCCAGATGGTGCGGATTCTTGAAGAAGCCCGCATTGCTGCCTTCGGACCGCCGCGCGGCGCCGGCCTGCCCGGCGTCGCGCCGCAGGTGTCCCTCTTCAACGACGTTGAAGAGGGCACCATGGCCTTGGTGGTGGAGCACAAGATCCGCTACGTGAAGACCCTCGAATACCGGAACGTGCCGGCAGTGGTCCACTTGTGGATCGGCGCCGTCAAAGGTGCCAGCTTCGACATCCACTACCTGTTGCAGGACCCAGTGACCCGGGAGGACTGCGTCAAGGCCACCACCCACCTGGCCTTCGTGGACGAGGTCACCGGCAGGGTGCTTCGTCTGACTTCCGAACAGAAGGAGCGGCTGGAGCCGTTCAGGGCCTGAGCCCAAAGCCCCTACCTTCAGACGGGACTGCGTCCCTATGATCGTCACAACATCAATCAAGAACCAAGGAGCATCGGCCATGGCCACAAGGAAAGACACGAAGAAAAAGAAGAAGTCCTGGAAGGAAATGCCGCCGCTCGCACGGGTCGGGACCCTGGTGGCAGCTGCCGTGCAGCTCTCCCTCCTGATCGCAGCCCAGCGCGACATTTCCAGGCGGCCCGCCGAACAGATCCGCGGCAGCAAGGCGATGTGGCGCGCCGTCACGCTGATCAACTTCGTCGGTCCGGGAAGCTATTTCGCTTTCGGGCGCAAGAATCTGCCCGCCGCCCGCTAGCGCTGCCGGCTGAACCGGCGCCGGTTGACTCCTGGCAGTTCACCGGCGCCGGATCAGCTGTTGAGCCAGGACTCCAGGTAGATGCGGTTCGTGGTGCTGTCCGGCAGCAGGATCCAGGCCCAGATGTAGAACGTGACGGCCGGGCCGGGCACCAGGGCCAGGACCAGGAAGACGATCCTTGCTGCATTGGGGTCCACGCCCAGTTTGGCGGCTATTCCGCCGCACACCCCGCCGATCCACCTGTCCGGTCCCCGGCTGAGCCCGGTTCCCCGGATGGCCGTGAACATCTTCGTGGTGAGGTCTTGAAAAGTCATGGAACGCTCCTTTTGTGGCGCCAGCCTATGGCCGTTCCGTCCCCGCTGGTAGGGCCATAAGCCATAAGGTCCGCGCGTTCTACCAGGCAGTAACCTGGCGAATCCGTGGTGCTGCCGTTCAGGTTAACCCTGTAAATTTGAAGGCATGACCCCCACCGCGAAGCCTGCCATGACCCGCGCCCCCGGAATCTCCAAGGAGATCGAGGACGCGGCGTGGTTTGTCCTGGGTGCCGGCCTGCAGGGTAAGCCGTCAGCGCTGGACGGACGGACCCAGACGTGGACCACTGCCGCTGCTTCGGAGCTGCTGGAGCGGCTGGAGCGGGGCGTGGCGGACTCCAAGGCTCCGATGATGACCAACCTCCGGCAGAACCTTGCCGATGCCTCCCGCCCGGCAAAGCAGCTGGCTGTTGAGTTGTTGTTCCTGCAGTCGCTTCCGCTGGCCCACGAGGTCAAATCGCTGAAGGTCAAGCGTGCCCGGGTGGCCGAGGCTGCCTCCTGGCTGGAACCGCCGTTGGAACTGCCGGACGAGCTGTACCAGGGCATGACGGACCACGGAGTCATCCGTGACCGCACCGCCGAATTCAACTGGACCATCTGGGACCACTTGAAGTGGCTGTGCCGTTTCGTGCAGCACGTTGACCAGCAGTCCACGAATGCCGTGGCCAAGGCGCTGAGGGATCCGCTCGTGTTCCACCAGCTTGCGTCCGGGACACCGGATGACCAGCCGGCGATCCGCCGCAGCATCGAATACCTTGCCTGGCCGAGCTACTTCGAACCGGTGGTTGCCGACGTGGAGCGGCAGGAAATCAGGGATGCCTTCGCTTCCCTCGTGGGCGGCGCGAAGGGTGACAGCGAAGCGGAAATCACCGCCGATATCCACCGCATCCGCCTCTACTTGGACAAACAGGCCGGCCAGCGGATCGACTGGTACGCCCGCCAGCTCGTGAGCCAGTGGCGCAAGGTGGGCGACCCGGGCCGCCGCGCGTGGCTCCTGCGCACGCACCACGACGTCAAGGACCTCCTGGCGGCATGGCACGGGGAGGAGAAGGTGACGCTCGACGTCGAGCATCTGCGCCTCCTGGACGCGGGCGTTACCGCCGGCGTTGTGCAGCACGCAGTCGATGAGGACTACAAGCACCTGGGCTACGTGGAGCGCGAGGACAACAAGACCGCGGTTTTTGCCTTCCTCACGGTGATGAAGCCGGGCGACCTGGTCCTGTACCAGCACGCCGGCGTTGTCCGCCTGGGCGGGGTCCTGGGCGAGCCGGAGCATAACGAGGACAACCGCCGGATGCGCCGCAAGGTCCGCTGGTTCGACGACGCCCACAGCATGGCCGACCTGCCCCGCCACGTGCAGCGCCAGCTGACCACCCCTGGGGTCATCGTGGACGTCACCCGGGTAGTGCAGGCGCTGCAGGCGCTGCTGCCGGCCGAAGCGGAAGCGGAGGCCGACGACGCCGCCGAGCCTGCCGCCGTCGTCGAACCCGTTCCGGAGGGGTTCCGCCCCCTGACGGAGGAGTTCGCGGCGTCCCTGCACATGGACCTGGAACCGCTGCAGGAAATCGCGGAACTCCTGGAGGAGAACCGGCAGCTGGTTCTCTACGGCCCGCCCGGAACGGGCAAGACCTACCTGGCCAAACACCTGGCGGCCCAACTTGCCGGGGACAGCACCGATGAACGCGTCAAGCTGGTGCAGTTCCACCCGTCGTATGCCTACGAGGACTTCTTCGAAGGCTTCCGGCCGGACAAGACCGACGAGGGGCAGGTGTCCTTCAAGCTCGTGGCCGGTCCGCTGCGCCGCCTTGCGGAAGAGGCGGCCAAACCCGGCAACGAAAACAAGCCCTACTTCCTCATCATCGATGAGATGAACCGCGCCAACCTGGCCAAGGTGTTCGGTGAGCTGTACTTCCTGCTGGAATACCGGGACGACCGGATCTACCTGCAGTACAGCCCCAACGAGCCGTTCACGCTCCCGGACAACCTGTACATCATCGGCACCATGAACACCGCGGACCGGTCGATCGCCATGATGGACGCCGCCATCCGCCGGCGTTTCTCCTTCATTGAGCTGCACCCCAAAACTGAACCGGTGAAGGGTTCACTGCTCCGCTTCCTCCAGGCCCGGAACCTGGACACCACCCCTGCCCTCCTCCTGGACGCCCTCAACGACGCGATTGACGAATGGGACCGCGACCTCATGATCGGCCCGTCCTACTTCATGAAGAAGGCAGCCCAGACTCCTACGGGCCTGCGCCGGATCTGGAAATACGAGCTCATGCCGCTCCTGGAAGAGCACTACCACGGTCAGCTGAACCGGGCCCAGCTGCAGGAGCGCTTCGGGCTTGAGCAGCTGCTGGGCCGCCTTGCGTCCCGCTAACGGAATGCTGTCGGCTAACACCGGACTGGCGCCTGCCGCCGTGCCGCCGCGGCCGGCACGCCAGCCTTCCAGTGCCGGTAAGGCCGTCCGCCACATCGTGCTGGACGAGCTGTCCGGCGGCGTGGTGGACAAGCTTGACGCCGCCAGCGCCGCGTTCGTGAACGCCAGCGGCCTGGCCAAGGCGTCTCCCATGGGGATGGGCCTGTTCAGGATCGAGCCGGTGGGCATGGTCGGGTCGGTGCGGACGCCGACCGTGCAGCTGGAAGTGCGGCCCAAGGACCGCCTGGGCCTCAGCCGGCTGCTGTTCCTCCTCAGCTATGCGGGAAACCAGGGCTTCCGCGAAGACCCGGTGGCCGCCGTTGAGGACTCGGATCTGTGGAGCGCGCTGGCCGTGTCGCTGGCCCAGCTGGCAGACCGTGCCCTGAGCCGCGGAGTCCTGCAGGGCTACCTCACCGTGGACGAATCACTTCGGACAGTAAAGGGCCGGATCCGGATCTCGGACCAGATTTCGCGCCGGCCCGGAATGCTGGTGCCGCTGGAAGTTTCCTATGACGAGTTCACCGAAGACATTGCCGAGAACCGCATCCTGCGCGCTGCCCTGGAGCGCATGGCCAGGGTCCCGCGCGTCCGGCCGGACGTCCAGAGCCGCCTGCGGCTGCTGCTGGGAAAGCTCGACGCCGTCACGCGCCTTCGGCCCGGAGCGCCACTGCCGCCGTGGCAGGCCACCAGGATGAACGCCCGGTACCACGCGGTGCTCCGCCTCTCCGAAGTGATCCTGCGCAACGCCTCAGCCGAGGCGGGTGACGGGAAGCAGCAGACGGCGTCGTTCGTGGTGGACATGGGGCAGGTCTTCGAGGACTTTGTGGGCACGGCCCTCCGCGAAGCCATGGCGGCCTATCCCGGGGAGATACGGCTGCAGTACAACGCACTGCTGAACGAGGCTGTGCGCGATTCCGACCGGCTCACGGTGAACCCGGACGCCGTGCACCTGCTCGGCGGCCGTCCCGTGGTGGTCTACGACACGAAGTACCGGGCCGCGACTGATCAGGGCGCGTCCCTGTCCGCGGACCATTTCCAGATGCTGGCCTACTGCACGGCTTTACGCGTCCCGACCGCCTGGCTGGTGTACGCAGGCGCGGGGGAAATGAAGCTTCGCCGCATCCTTAATACGGATATCGACGTGGTGGAGTACCCGCTTGACCTTTCCCTGCCGCCGTCGGACATCCTGGCAGCGGTTGCCGACCTGGCACAGCAGTCCTGGGGCGAAGTGGTGCGGCAGGCGGGACTTAATCAAAGATGACGGGCGCGGTGCGGCCCGGCATTGACATGAGGTGCATGAGCAAAGCCCTCTCAGGGTTGCCTTGGTTCTTGTTAAGGCAACGGCGCAGCTGATTGCGGATTTCGGACCCTTCCGGATCGGTGTCCGTCAGGATTGCATTGATGATTTCCCACGACTGGTGGCGAATCGGCTCAAGATTCACGCGCCCGCGTGCGGGCCCCCCAACGGCATGGATCCCGGACCGCGCCGGCCATGGATCGCCCTGACGGGCTTCTACGGCTGACAACAATTTCTTCGGCATCTCTTACCCTCCTGTGGCTCAAGCGCTCTGGCTCAAACGCCTGGGAATTCAACCGACCGGAATGAAGAGAATTTTATCTTAGACAGACAAGTCTGTCTCCCCTTTGCGCTAGACTATTTGCAATGAACCCCATGCCAGATCCTGCACCGGTTCGGCCTGCCCTGGCGGGTGAGGCCGTAATCAGTGGTGCCGACGCACGGCAGCGGATCGTCGATACGGCCTACGAGCTCTTCGCCCGCCGCGGGATCCGCGATGTGGGCGTCAATGAGCTGATTAGCCGCGCCGGCGTCGCCAAGGCAACGTTCTACCGGCACTTTGCATCCAAGGATGAACTGGTACTCGCCTTCCTGGAGCAGCGGGACCGGCTGTGGACCGTGGACACGATTGTCGCAGACGCGCGCCGCCGGGGCGGAACACCCGCTGAGCAGCTCCTGGCGATCTTTGACGTCTTTGGCGACTGGTTCCGGCGAGACGATTTTGAGGCATGCTCCTTTATCAACATCCTCCTGGAAATGGGTGCCAACCATCCGCTAGGTCGGGCAAGCATCGACTACCTCGCCCGGATCCGCGGCCACGTCCGGCAGTTGGCCGAGGAAGCGGGCCTCCGGGACACCGAGGATTTCTCCCGTTCATGGCACATCCTCATGAAGGGGTCCATCATCTCCGCGACCGAAGGTGACGCCGACGCGGCAAAGCGGGCGCAGGCGATGGCGCGGACATTGATTGCGCAGTTCCTGCCGCAGGCCTGATGGCGGCTGGCCGCCAGGGGGCGGCCGCTAGACCGGCACCCTGACGGTGAATGTGGTGCCCTCTCCCAGTGCGCTCTGAAGCTGGATGCTTCCGCCGTGTGCTTCAACAATGGCCTTGCTGATGGATAAGCCCAGGCCCACACCCGGGATGGAAGTGTTCCGCACGTTGCCGGTGCGGAAGAACTTCGTAAACACCTCCGCTTGATCCTTGTCGCTCATGCCCATGCCCGTATCGCTCACCCGGCAAACCAGGTGGGAACCCTCAGAGTCCAGTGACACCACAACGTCACCGCCGTTCGGCGAGTATTTGATGGCGTTGGACACCAGGTTATCCAGTACCTGCGACATGCGCCCGGAATCCACGTGGGCCTCCAGCCGTTCAGGAGCGTCCGCACGGAGCCGCACCTTCGCGGCGGCGGCACGGGGGAGCGCGGCGCTGATGCTGGCACGGACAAGTTCAGCCACGTTCACCGCCTGCGGGCTGACAATAAGCTGCCCGCTCCGGCTTGCCAGGAGGTCCGACACCAGACCGAGCAGGCGCTCGGCGTTTCGCCGGATGATCATGAGCGCTTCACGGTGGGGAGCGCGCACGCCGCCGTCTTCGTCCAGCAGCAGTTCCACGTAGCCGAGGATTGAGGTCAGCGGAGTGCGGAACTCATGGGACACGTTGGCCACGAAGTCGTCCTTGGCCGCCAGGGCATTCACCAGGTCCGTGACATCGCTGAAGACGATCACCGAGCCGGCGAAGGCGCCCTCCTGGTCCCGCATGGCCCGGGCGCTGGTGGTGATGGCGCGCTGTTCGCTGCCGCTGCCCAGCCACACCAGGTTGTCCGTGAAGCTCTCGCCCATCACGGCACGACGGACGGGCCGTTGCTCGACCGGGACTGTTGTGGTCCGGTCAGCTTGGAACACCAGGAGCTGGGATTCGTTGGGGTCGTCGTTTCCCGGAGGTGTGGCGAGCCGGTGGTTCTCCCGTTGCTTCCGGTTCATGAGGATGTCGTGCCCGTCCGCGTCCACTGCCAGGACGCCCATGTGCACCGTTTCCAGCACCGAATTCAGCAGTTCTTCCTGCCGTTTGCTCTCCTTGAGGGTGACCCGCAGTTGAGCGTCCTTCTCCTCAAGGTCCCGCTGTTGCCGGACCATGCTGAGCGTCAGCACGCTCACGGAAACGCCGATCCCCAGCATCATCACCGGCAGCAGCAGGGTACGAGCCAGGTCCTGTCCGGTGACGTTCCCGTGAAGGAACAACGGCACCCAGATGATGGAAAGGGGAGCGAGGAAGGAGACCAGCAGGGACGCTCGGGGGTAAAGGCCCGAAGCGCACAGCCAGATGACGGGAAAAACCGCCAGCAGGCTGATGCCGGTCAGGCCCTCCTGCCCGCCCTCCCTGCCGAGCGCGATCGAGACGAAGTCAAGGAGGGGAATCACCAGGAAGCTGGCGAACGGCAACCGATGCCAGGGAATGAAGAAACACAGTGCCAGGATCAGGACCTGCGTGGCCAGGAACGCGATGAACAGGGGATTCCCCAGCGTGCCCGGGAAGAACAACAGCATCAGGACGGCGGTGAGCGCCGCCGTGATGGACAGCGGCATCTGACTCAGTGCGACCCGTCCCCGCAGCGAATACTCGTGGAACGGCCGTCGGAAGAAGAGTATCCGGCCGGACTTGATGTCCCAGGTGACGTTGCCGCTCATGGCCGGATGGTTGTTGAGGTGCCGTTTACTGGACGCATACCCCCACGATATCCGGCGAGCGCTATACTTCTGACGGTATCGAGCGGACTGAGGGGGCTGCGATGAGTGAATCACGTGTGGGTCTGGTAATCGAGGATGACCACGACATCCGTGAGCTGGTGCGCGTGGTGTTGGTCCAGGCCGGCTTCGACGTCCAAGTCGCGAGCAGCGGGGCGGCCGGCGTCGTTGCCGCCAAGGAACTCAACCCGGCAGTCATCACCCTGGACTTGGGCCTTCCGGACATCGACGGCTTTGAGGTAGCGCGCCAGATCAGGGAGTTCTCTGACGCATACATCGTGATGCTGACGGCCCGCGCCGAGGAACTGGATACCCTCATCGGACTGGAGTCCGGCGCGGACGACTACCTGACGAAGCCTTTCCGTCCCCGGGAACTGCGTGCGCGTGTCGCCGCCATGATGCGGCGTCCGCGTTCGACGTCGGACTCTTCCGCCGCCGGCAAGGCGCCTGCCGTAGCCGGCGACCCCGGCCGGACCCTGACGCACAACGGCCTTGAGTTCAGCTACGACGCGCGGACCGTGAGTGTGGACGGACGCGAACTGCACCTGACGCGCACCGAATTCGATCTGTTGCACGCCCTCCTGGAAGCAGGGCGGATGGTGCGGACCAAATCCGAACTCGTGAGGCGGCTGCGGGACGAACCGTACGACGTCGGAGGCTACATCTCAGAGGCGGACGAGCGGTCCGTTGAGGTGCATATGGGTAACCTCCGCAAGAAGCTGGGCGACAGTCCGCAGAACCCGCGCTGGCTGCAGACCGTGCGCGGGGTGGGCTACCGGTTGGCCCCCGCCGAGCGCTGATTCGCGGCGACGGCGCGGCTTCCGCCTCAGGGCTGGGTCGGCGTCGGCAGGGTGAGGATCTCGGCTCCGTCGTGGGTGATCGCGATCGTATGCTCGCTGTGTGCTGTCCGGCAGCCTGTCGCACTCCGGAGCGTCCACCCGTCGGCGTCCGTGATGAGCTCCGCGGTATCGGCCATGACCCACGGCTCAAGCGCGAGCAGCAGCCCTGGGCGCAGTTTGTATCCGCGGCCGGGCCGTCCGGTGTTCGCAATGTGCGGGTCCTGATGCATCGTTGATCCGATGCCATGACCTCCGAACTCGGTGTTGATCGGATACCCCGCCTCGCTGAGGACCGAGCCGATGGCATGGGAGATGTCGCCGATGCGGGCGCCGGGTCCGGCAGCTGCTATGCCTGCGCTCAAGGCGCGTTCGGTTGCGCTGATCATCGCGACGCTCTCCGGTGGCTTGGAATCGCCCACGATGAAGCTGATGGCAGAGTCTGCAGCGATTCCGTCTTTGGAGACGGCAAGGTCGAGTGTCAGCAGGTCGCCGTCGGCAAGCGCGTAGTCGCGGGGCAGTCCGTGGAGCACGGCGTCGTTGACGGCCGTGCAGATGTAGTGGCCGAACGGACCGCGTCCGAAGGACGGCTCGTAGTCGACGTAACAGGACAGCGCTCCGGCTTCGAGGATCATGGCCGCAGCCCACCGGTCGATGTCCAGCAGGTTTGTGCCGACTGTGCTCCGGCTCTTCAGTGTGTGCAAGATGTCAGCGACCAGGGCGCCTGTCACTTTTGCCCGGGCCAATTCGGTGTGATTCAGGATCTCAATCATGCGGCGCCTTTCTCACGCGACCAATAACTATCCCGGCCATATTATCCCGGTATTAGAATTGGAGCCATGGTCAGGTTGCCGCTCACATCCGCTGAAGTCGAGCGCGGACAGCGCCTCGGTGCGCTATTGCGTCGCGCCAGGGGAGAACGCTCGATGCTCGAGACCGCGCTCGATGCGCGTGTCTCGCCGGAGACGCTCCGGAAGATCGAATCGGGCCGCGTAGCCACCCCTGCCTTCTCCACCATCGCCGCGATCGCCGATGTCCTGGGCCTCTCCCTTGATGCGGTCTGGGCCGAGATCAGCCGGACTGAAAATGGTGTCGGACCGGCACGCTCCGGTCAGAAGGCGCGTGAACGGTTGGCCTCGTAAGTTTCAATTCCGCAGTTGCCTTGGGGTGGTCGGACTCAGGCAGCTGCCGCCGCCGAAAGGCCGGCCACGGTCTGATCCGTGCACGCATCCATGCTTTCCAGGAGGGCGAGCTGAAGCCGGGGCGGCTGCTCCGCCACAGTTTCCGGATGGGACTCCAGGTGCTTCAGGATGGTTTCGAGCTCATCCGCGAGCCTGCCCAGGTACGCGGCACCCACCATCATGCTGGAAGTCTTCACGCTGAGGACGGCGTCCATCGCCGCGTCCAGGTCCATGGCTTCGACTGCATGTCGGAGCCGGTCCAGCCGTCGCGGCAGTTGCTGGATATAGCTGTTGACGAAAACGGTGCAATACTCGGCATCGGGCTCAAGTTCACAGCGGAGTATTTGCAGCACGGAGGGGTCAACGTACAGCTGGCTGACGCCATCCTGTCCATCCATTGGACACCCCTTCCCTTGGCGCTGCACTTCCGGGATAACGGGTGCGGCCACAACCTTGCCTCTTTTACAGTAGGGCTCCGGGGGGCGTGGAACGCGGTTTCCGGAAAAATTTGTGCCAATCTTGATGCGACTCAGCAATCTGCGTTTAGGATCGGGACAAGTGCCTGCCGGCACCGAACTGACCCGTGGCCAGCGAGGCCACCAGCCGATTGCGGGGACCGCTGTGTTCAGGATCGTGAGAAACGTTGTTTCTGGTCTGATTGTGGGGCTGGGCGTCACGCTGGCGGCCGTACAGCCAGTCCAGGCAGCGCCCGCTACGGCGGCCGCGGCGGCCCAGGTTTACCTCGACCCGGCCACCGGACCGGCGGGTTCAGCCGTGACCGTCAGCGGAACAGGGTTCAAGGCTGCCACCACGGGAACCGTGATAGTCGGGTCCTCTACGTTCTCTTTCAAGACTGCGGTGTCCGGTTCCTTCAGTACCTCGATCACCATCCCCGCGGCGGCCCCGGGGCCGCTGACCATCACGGCCAAGACGTCCTCCATCAAAGCGTCATCCGTTTTCACGGTTACTTCTTCTACTCCCGCCATCCCTCCCGTCAGCACGGCGGCACTCCGTTTCGGGGTGGCGACGGCGGGCGGCCCCTTGGCAAGTGCCGAACTGGACGACGTCGCGCGGCTGGCGGGGGAGAGCCCGTCGAGTGTGCTCTTCTACAAGGACTTCCTGCAGGCGCCGCCCATCACCGAGATGAACGCCGTACGGGCGCGCGGCGCCGTTCCGCTGGTCACCTGGGAGCCGTGGGCATGGGGCGGCGGGCTCACGCAGCCCGCCTACGCCTTGGACCGAATCGCGGCCGGCGACTTTGATGCCTACATTACGCAGTGGGGGCAGGCACTGGCGTCGTGGGGCCAGCCCGTCCAGTTGAGGTTTGCGCACGAGATGAACGGCAACTGGTACCCGTGGGCCGAGGGCGTGAACGGCAACCAGTCCGGCGACTACGTGCAGGCCTGGCGGCATGTGCACGACGTCGTAGCTGCTGCTGGTGCCAGCAACGTGTCCTGGGTCTGGAGCCCGAATGTTCCGTACTTTGGATCCACCGATCTTGCCGGGCTGTTCCCGGGTGCCGGCTACGTGGACATTGTGGCCCTCGACGGGTACAACTGGGGCACCTCGGCGTCGTGGAGCAGCTGGATGTCGCCGCAGGACCTCTTTGCGCCGGGGATAGCCCAGCTGCGGGCACTCGCGCCCGGGGTTCCCATCCTGATCGCTGAGACCGCTTCCGCCGAGGCGGGCGGTTCCAAGGCGCAATGGAATACCGACCTGGTGAGCTACCTGGCAGCCCAGCCGGACGTGGTGGGCTTCGTCTGGTTCCACCTGCAGAAGGAAACGGACTGGCGCATCAACAGCAGTGAGGCGTCGGCCACGGCGTTCAACGCTGCGCTGGCTGCCCGCCGGGCGTCATAGCTAGGTTTGTGTTCAGGCGAGGAACTGCTCCAGCTGTTCCTCCAAGGCGGAGACGTCCTTGAGTTCGCATTCCCAGAGGGTGAGCACCTGCCACCCTGTTGCTTCCAGGAGGCGGCGCTGTTCGGCATCGCGGTTCCTGGTCCGTGTCCGTTTTGTATCCCAGAACTCCGCGTTCGCTTTGGGTGCGTGCTGCCCCGCCTTGCAGTCATGGAAATGCCAGAAGCAGCCGTTGACGAAGATGACTTTGTGCCGTCCTGCGAACACCAGATCCGGGTTGCCGGGAAGTTTACCGCCACGTGAGCTGCCGTGCAGGCGGTAGCGGTAGCCCTTCGAGTGCAACAGGCTCCGCACCAGCAGTTCCGGCTTGGTGTTCTTGCCCCGGATCCTGGACATGTTCCAGCTGCGCCGTTCGGGAGTCAGCTGGTCAGCCATGATTTAAGTCTAGGCGGCCGCAAACCCGGCAACGCACCGCCGCCGGGCCTGGACACAGTCCCTAGATTTCGCGCTCCGGGTGCTCGCCGAACTGGAAGTGCCGTCCGCTGACCGAAACCGGCTCGATCTCAACGTAAAAGTCCTTCAATGTGGGTACCCAGGGCTTCAGGCCGAGAGATTCCGCGGCCGCGATATCAGCAGACTGGTCGAGGACCCGCGCCGTGCCGCGAAGCACCACGGACCAGGCCTCGTCCGACATGATGCCGTCCGTCTCAAAGAGGACTTTGGTGTTGATGGTGAGCTCAGCGAGCTTGTTGCCCGGAGCTGTCCGGAGGTAGAGCTTCCGGCCGCTCACGGCGTAGTTGACCGGGAAGATGTCCGGTTCGCCGGCCACGGTCACTACCAGCCGGCCGTGCTTGGTGCCCTCAATGAGCTTCCACGACTGGTCATCGTCAAGGTTGAGAATGGGGTTGCCGTCTGCGTGTGTGAACATCATGGGCCTATTGTTCAGCCAGTGGCAGGCAATGGCCAGTGCCTTAAGGACGCATTCTCATTTCGGTAGTGCCGTGACGGGAACATTCGGCCGTCCAGCCGAGCGGTGTCACCTGGACTTTCATGCGGCGCCGGCAGGCGCCGCAGTACCGCGGCGGCTCCATGGTTAGGTACTCGCCGCAGCGGCGGTGAACGCCCGACGTCGGGCCGGCGCCGCCGTCGGACGGCTCGCCGCAGTGACCGCAAAAGGCAGCGGTGGTTGCGTCTGCCGAGTTGCCGGCGGTTGAGCCGCCGGTGGTCGAAATCCCGTTCATAGTGTTTTCTGGAGTTCCTTGATGGGCATGTTCAGTTCGACCAGCAGATTCAGGTCGGCGGTGGCGGGGCGGCCCAGGGTGGTGAGGTAGTTGCCGACGATGACGGCGTTAATGCCGCCGAGGAGGCCTTCGCGGGTGCCGAGGTCGCCGAGGGTGAGTTCGCGGCCGCCGGCGTAGCGCAGCACGGTGCGGGGCATGGCGAGGCGGAAGGCGGCGATGGCGCGCAGGGCGTCCTTGCCGTCCATGATGCCCTGGTTTTCGAGCGGAGTGCCGGGGCGGGGGTTGAGGAAGTTGAGCGGGACTTCGTGCGGTTCCAGGGCTGCGAGCTGGGCGGCGAGTTCGGCGCGCTGTTCCAGGGTTTCGCCCATCCCGATCAGGGCTCCGCAGCAGAGTTCCATGCCGGCGGCCTTGACCATATTGCAGGTGTCGAGGCGTTCTTCGTAGCTGTGGGTGGTGACGACTTCGGGGAAGTAGCTGCGGGCGGTTTCGAGGTTGTGGTTGTAGCGGTGCACGCCCCACTCTTTGAGCTGGTCCACTTGGCGCTGGGTGAGCATGCCCAGGGAGCAGGCGATGTTGATGTCCACGGCCTCGTTGATGCGGTCGATCGCGAACTTGATCTGGTTCATGAGCTTGATGTCGGGGCCGCGGACGGCGGCGACGATGCAGAACTCGGTGGCTCCGGTGGCGGCGGTTTCCTTGGCGGCTTTGACCAGTTCCGGGATGTCGAGCCAGACGCCGCGGACGGGGCTGTCAAAGAGGCCGGACTGGCTGCAGAAGTGGCAGTCCTCGGGGCAGCCGCCGGTCTTGATGGAGATGATGCCCTCGACCTCGACGTCCTCGCCGCAGTGCTTCAGGCGCACGTCGTGGGCCAGCTGCAGGGCGGCCGGAAGGGCTGCGTCCGGGAGGCGGAGAACTTCCTCGAGCTGCGACTGGGTCAGGCCGATGCCGTCCTCGAGGACCTGCCTGCGGGCTGTTTCGAGGATTTCGTGGCTGGCCTCGTTTGTTGTTTCACAGCTTGCGTCGGCGAGTGTTTCGTCGCCGGTGGGGACATTTGCCTGGATCGTCATTGATGGGTCCTTTTCGCGGGATTGTCTGGTCTTCAACGACGCTAGTTTGGCTTTTGACTGGTGTTTTTGTGGGGTATCAACAAACGGGGGGGCATGGGGCTTGGGAAGCCGAATTGGTTCGTGACGGTGCCCGTGTGACTTTTCTGCCGGGTGTCTTGGGTGGTAGACCGGAGAAAGTTCCTGTGGATAACTTTGAGCATCAAAGTGTGACCTCAGTTACCCTTTAACCATCGTCCGGAGTTATTGCGGGCGGCTCGGACGTCTTGAAACTATCGGGGGAATAGCTGCCCATGACATCTCGTACCTCGCCTTTCGCACGGTTGCGCTATTCGGCCGCTGCTGTTGTCGCCGCCTCTGCCCTAATGCTCACCGCGTGCAATGGGGGCGCCACCCCGCCGGGAAATGGCAGCACTTCAGCGTCGGCTTCTGCATCAGAGTCGGCTACTGCCACGCCGAGTCCCACGCCAACGCCAACCGCCGCGTATAAGCCGGCAGATGCGAAGGGCAAAGCGCAAAATGTTCCTGTCCCGGTGTTGCCTGAAGCCGCGAAAGCGGAGACAAAGGAGGGGTTGGAGGCTTTTGCTAAGTACTGGTATCAGACCCTTTCGTATGCTTACGAAACCGGCGACGTAACGCCCCTACAAGCAGTCTCCACAACGACATGCACGTCATGCCTGCGAGTAAAAGAAGTGGTGGAGGCTTGGCACTCTGAAGGGCGGTGGTTGGCTGGCGGCAAGATGGTTGTGCAGGGAGTCCAATCCAAATTCGTAGAAACCGCACCCGGTGAATACCAGGTATTGATTCAGGTTTTTCAAGAACCACTTTCCTATTACCGCTCCGATAAGACGCTCGATGAGAAGACTGAGCAAAAACCTGCAGCCGGCGACATAATGCTGGCCTCTTATGAGGGGGGAGCCTGGCGGGCGAAGACCGTCGAGCACCTGGCCAACAGTCAATGAGCAAGGTAGCCGTCAGAATAATTGCGTGTTTCCTTTGGCTTCTGTTGAGCTTCGGCCTGACCACAGTTGGCGGGCATGCTGCATCCTCGGATTCGCCTATTAAGGGGGACTGGGACCAGAGCGGAGCCAATGTTGGCGGGAGCTGGAACCAAGATCCAGAAACAGGCGCCTGGACGCAGCTACCTGTCGGTATCCCAAGTGATCCCTACCGATATAAGTACAAGCTGCTTTGCAGAAATGATCCTGTCCTCGACGGCTCGAACTGTACCGGGCCTGAAGTCCCCTGTGGGGACGGAGACGGAGGCCGTAGCGTCAATTGGTACCGATCACTCAAAGACTTTGATCCGCCGGTTTGGAGTTTCTTTGAAGGTCCCACCTGCATTTACGATACGAAACCTGAGGACGTCTTGGATCGCATTGCGGCCATGATCCAGAGCGAGTTCCAGAAACTGCCAGTGGCTGCAGGGACCATTACAGCCCAGCCGAGTCCGCACACCCTCCGCGGGGCTGAAACTAACTTCTTCGCTGACTCGGCGGAACAGCAGTTCGACGTCACCATCCTGGCCCAGAAGGTCCACGTTGTAGCGACTCCGGTCCAATACACCTGGAACTACGGCGACGGAACAACGTTCGGACCCCAGCCCTCGGCGGGTGGTCCGCTGCCGCAGGACCGGTGGGGTGAAAAGACCCGCACCAGCCATGTCTACACGCAGACCGGCGACTTCCAGGTGGTGCTCACCACGCACTTCCAGGGAACGTACTCCGTCAACAACGGACCGCCGCTGCCTATCCCGGGCCAAGGCCAGTTCAGTTCACCGCCGCAAACCATTAGTGTCTGGCGCTCGATTACCCGCAACTACGCTGACGACTGCATCAAGAACCCGCAAGGCCAAGGGTGCCCCGGCGCGGCACCGCCAGCCCCGTAACCTAGCCCCCATAACTCAACCCGGGCTTGCCGCCGCCGGCCCGGTCAGGACTGCAATTCCCGGTCGACCCGTTCCATCCGTGCGCGGACCAGTTGAAAGCGCGGATCGCCCGGTCCGATCAGGCTCGCCATTGCCGCGGCCGCTTCGACGTCTGACGCACCCATGTCGCTCGCGCACCACCGCATGATGAGTTGGGCGTCCCCGCTGGAACGGACCGAGGCCCCCACGGCTTCATTGAGCTCGTCCCGCATCAGCTCGACGGACAGGTTTGCCGAACGGTTGAGGATCTTCGCGGGGTAAGCGGCCAGCGCGTCCGCCACGCGTCCGTCCCGCAGATGATTGGCGACCACTGATATGTCCGTGACTACCCGGACGGCCGACGAGAAACGGTAAGGGTTGGGTTCCACCACGTTGCCCAGGATGCCGCGGATGCGATGCATCTCCGTCCTGATCGCCGTGGCGGCGCCGTCCTCGCCATGCAGCCTGTATGCCAGTTCATCGGCGCTCCACCCCTGTGTCCGGGATGCCAGCAGCGCCAGGATCTCCGCACGGCGCAGCGTCAGCGGAAGCCGGGCACCGCCGTCGACCTCGGCGCTCGGCTTGTCACCCAACAACCTCAGCGTCAGCGTGGGACGAACCGCATCGGTTCTACGAGGCGAACCGGCAGATTTCAACAGCTCCTCCGCCAGCCGCACGCCGCAACGCACCATGCGCAGGCTGTCCGGTGTTACCGATTCGAAGGGGCCGGAAACGTCGAGCACTCCCACGACTTCTCCTGTGAAGGGGTCGCGGATAGGGGCCGCGGTGCAGGCCCAGTCGTGATGCGTGCGCACCAGGTGTTCGGCAGAGAACAGCTGGGCAGGTGCACCGGTCACGAGGGCCTCGCTGATGGCGTTGGTCCCGACTCCGGCTTCAGACCAGTCTGCGCCCTCCACAAACTCCAGGGAATCGGCCAGCCGCAGGGCCTGCCGGCTGCCCACCCGCCACAGCACTTCACCCTGTTGATCGGTGACGATCAACAGGTGGCGGCCCGCGGCGGACTCATCGGCCAGCAACTGGGACAGAGCCGGGATCACGGTCGCCAGGCGGTGCCCGGCGCTGAGCGACCGCGCCTCGGACACCCCGTGCCGGTGAACCGGCCTGTGCTGATCAGGGTCGATGCCCAGCGCCAGCGAACGCTGCCAGGACTTGATAATGGCCGGTGAAATCGAGGGGTCGGGGCTACCCGAAATGGTGGCCTCATGGGCTTTGCGCAGCGTGCGCGCGTACTCAGCCGGTGCGGAAAATCTCAAGTCGCGAAGATGCGTGATCGCGCCGGTGCCCGTCCGCATCCGCCATCTCCCAACTCGTCATCGAATCGTGCCCGGGCCGCGCGCTGACGGCTCTTCGCCGGAAGCTTCTCCCAAGGAGGGCGCCGTGTCACTCGATTGTAACCCCCGGCGCCTTTTACTTGTGATGCGGGTCACCAACGGTCAAAGCGAGGCGAACCGGGAGCGGCCCGCCGTAGCAACGAAAAGAGGAATCATGCCTGAAACACCCAACGGCATCGTGGAGGCCTGGCTGGCGCAGTTCGAAGAGGCGCTGCGCAGCAGGGACACCGACGCCGCACTGCAGTTATTCGAAGAAGAACCCTACTGGCGCGACTTCGTATCCTTCACCTGGAACCTCAAGACGCTCGAGGGCAAGGACGCCATCAAGCGCATGCTGGACGCCACGCTCGCCGATGTTCAACCCGGCAACTGGGGCCTCGCCGAGGATGCCACCGGCGATGCTGCGAACACCGAGGCCTGGGTGGACTTCGAAACGGCCCAGGCTCGGGGCTATGCCCACCTGCGCCTCCGCAACGGCAAATGCTGGACGCTGCTCACCACCATGAAGGAACTCAAGGGGTTTGAGGAGAAGAAGGGGCCCAACCGGGAGAAGGGCGTGGCCCACGAGATCAGCAAGGGCCGAAAGTCGTGGCTGGAACTCAAGGAAGAAGAGGAAGCCCGGCTGGGATACCAGGACCAGCCCTACACCGTGATTATCGGCGGCGGCCAGGGCGGTATCGGCCTGGGCGCGCGGCTGCGTCGGCTCGGGGTCCCCACCATCATCATCGAGAAGAACGAGAAGCCCGGTGACTCCTGGCGGAACCGCTACAAGTCGCTCCACCTGCACGATCCTGTCTGGTACGACCACCTGCCGTACATGAAGTTCCCCGACGACTGGCCCGTCTTCGCGGCCAAGGACAAGATCGGTGACTGGCTGGAGCACTACACCCGGATCATGGAGCTCAATTACTGGTCTAAAACCGAGTGCACCAACGCCCGTTTCGATGAAGCGTCCCAAGAGTGGATCGTGCAGGTAATGCGCGACGGCGAACCGGTGACCTTGCGGCCCAAGCAGCTCGTCTTCGCCCTGGGCGTCTCGGGCTACCCTAACGTTCCAGCGTTCGACGGCGCCGAATCCTTTTTGGGGGAGCAGTACCACTCGTCCAAGCACCCGGGCGGCGGTGACTGGACAGGCAAGAAGGCCGTGGTGATCGGGTCCAACAACTCGGCCCACGATATCTGCGCCGATCTTTGGGAACATGGTGCGGAAGTCACCATGGTTCAGCGGTCTTCCACGCACATCGCCCGGAGCGAGTCGCTCATGGACCTGGCGCTCGGGGACCTCTACTCGGAGAAGGCCCTGGCCAGCGGTGTCACCACAGAGAAGGCCGACCTTTTGTTCGCCTCCCTGCCATACCGGATCCTGCCGGACGCCCAAATCCCCGTCTACGAAGAAATGGCCAGGCGCGATGCCGGGTTCTACTCCCAGCTTGAGGCCGCAGGCTTCGACCTGGACTTCGGGGTGGATGGTTCAGGACTGTTCCTCAAGTACCTGAGGCGCGGTTCCGGCTACTACATTGACGTCGGTGCCTCCCAGCTGATCATTGACGGACGGGTCAAGCTTGCCAACGGGCAGGTCACAAAGATCACCGGCAACGCGGTGGTCATGGACAGCGGAGCCGAGCTGGAGGCCGATGTCATCATCTATGCCACCGGCTACGGGTCCATGAACGGCTGGCTGGCGGACCTGGTCTCGCCTGACGTGGCGGACGCCGTCGGCAAATGCTGGGGCTTCGGCTCGGACACACCCAAGGATCCGGGGCCGTGGGAGGGGGAGCTGCGGAACATGTGGAAGCCCACGAACGTGGAGAACCTCTGGATCCACGGCGGCAACCTGCACCAGAGCCGCCACTACTCCAACTACCTTGCCCTGCAGCTCAAGGCCCGCATGGAGGGGCTGCCCACGCCGGTCTACGAGCTCCAGCCCACCCACCACAAGCGCTGACCGGGAGGGCCGTGACAATCACACTCCCGGGCACCACACTGGGGGTGACGGCCACCTGCTGTGACACTCCAACGACATGCCGTGGATGCGCCCGATCGGGTGCATCCACGGCCCGTAAGCGAAGGAAAACACCATGAAAGCAGCACGATTCCACGCCCGCGAGGATCTCCGGATCGAAGACATCCCGGAGCCGGAGCTGCGCCCAGGGGCCGTGAAGATTGCCGTCGCCTGGTGCGGGATCTGCGGCACGGACCTCCACGAATTCCTGGAAGGGCCCATTTTCACCCCGCCGCCCGGACACCCCCACACGCTGTCACATGAGGAAGCCCCGGTCACCCTGGGACACGAGTTCTCCGGAACTGTTGAGGAAGTGGGCGAGGGCGTTACCGGGCTCTCCGTCGGAGACAGTGTGGTGGTGGAGCCGTACTTCGTCTGTGACGAATGCGGTCCGTGCCGGGCGGGCAACTACAACCTGTGCACCAAGCTGGGTTTCATAGGTCTGGCCGGCGGCGGCGGGGGACTCAGCGAAAAGATCGTGGTCGACTCACGCTGGGTCCATCCCGTTGGCGACATTCCACTCGACGAAGCCGCGCTCATCGAACCGCTCGCGGTGGCGTATCACGCCGTCGGCCGGAGCGACGTGAAAGCCGGTGACGTCGCCGTCGTCGGCGGTGCGGGTCCCATCGGACTGCTCACGGCGGCAGTCCTGAAAGGGCTGGGCGTCACCACCGTGGTGACTGAACTGTCCGCCGCGCGCAAGGAGAAAGCCACGTCATCCGGCGTCGCGGACCACGTCCTCGACCCCAGCGCAGTCGACGTTAAGGCGCGGGTGCTGGAACTGACCGGGGGAGCAGGTGCGGACGCTGCGTTCGAATGCGCCGGCGTAAACGCCGTTCTGGACACGATGCTCGACGTCGTCAAGCCCGCCGGAGTGGTGGTCAACGTGTCCATCTGGGGACGCCCGGCCACCGTGGACATGCAGAAGATCGTCCTCAAGGAAATCGACCTTCGCGGAACGATCGCTTACCGCGGAGACCACGCGGCCGCCATCAAGCTTGTCCAAGAAGGCAAAGTGGACCTCAAGCCCTTCATTACGGGACGGATCGCACTGGATGACCTGGTGGACAAGGGATTCGACACCCTGATCCACCACAACGACACGGCGGTGAAGATCATCGTGCACCCGTAGTGATCCGAGTCTCACCCGGAATAGTTGCAGGCGCCTCGCAGTTGGGAACAGTGGACCCAATCCGCTTTGAAAGGAACTGCGCATGCTGTTTTCCCCGTTGACTCTCGGCGAGCTCGAACTGCCCAACCGCCTGGTGATGGCCCCGCTGACCCGGCTCCGCTCCGGCGAAGCGGGGGTACCGGCCGCCATCGTTGCCGAGCACTACCGCCAGCGCGCATCGCTCGGCCTGATCGTCAGCGAAGGCACGTACCCCAGCCCCGCGGGACGCTCGTACCCGGGGCAGCCCGGCATTGTCACGCCGGAGCAGATTGCCGGCTGGAAGAAGGTCACGGACGCCGTCCATGCCGAAGGCGGCCGGATCTTCGCACAGATCATGCACGGCGGGCGGGTTTCGCACGAGGACATCAACGGTGGGCACCGGGTGGTCGCACCGAGCGCCATCGCCGTCGAGGCAGAGACCCGCACGTACAAGGGCAAGCAGGCGCACCCCGTCCCGCATGCGCTGACCACCGACGAACTGCCCGGCATCCGCCAGGAAATTGTCCAGGGATCGCTGAACGCGATCGAGGCAGGGTTCGACGGCGTGGAGCTGCACTCCGCCAACGGTTACCTGCTGCACGAATTCCTTGCTCCGTCGTCGAACCAGCGCGACGACATTTACGGCGGCTCACCGGAGAACCGGGCGCGCTTCGTCATCGAGGTAGTGAAGGCTGTCGTTGAGGCCGTCGGCGCCGACCGCGTGGGCATCCGGATCTCACCCGCGCACAACGTCCAGGGCGCTCTCGAAACGGACGCCGAAGATGTCCGCGAAACCTATGGCCTGTTGGTAGATGCGATCGCGCCGCTGAACCTGGCCTACCTGAGCATCCTGCACAAGGAGCCCACCAGCGAACTGGTCCAGGACCTGCGTGCGCGTTTCAACGGCACCTTCCTCGTCAACACCGGGTTTGGCGTCATCACCACCCGTGAGGAAGCCATCTCGCTGGTGGCCGACGGCCATGCAGACGCCGTGGTGGTGGGCCGTCCGGCCATCGCCAACCCCGACCTCGTCCGCCGCTGGCGCGAAGACCTGCCGGTCAACGAACCGAACCAGGCCACGTTCTACGCCGACGGCGCAGAGGGCTACACGGACTACCCGTTCTACGAGGAGTCGCAGAACTAGCACTTCCAGGTTCAGAGACGGGAGCTCCCCAGGCTCCGCAAACAGGCGGGCGCAACTCGATTGTGCCCGCCTGTTTGTGCATCTCAAAACCATTGCTCCGAGCTCCGGTCCGTGGCTGCCAAACCACGATTGTGACCGGCCAAGTCCGCCACTGGCTGCCAGCCCTATAGGATCTGAACATGCAGCGTCCGTCCCAGATCAACAGTCCCGGCAGCCGCAAAGGCAAGCCCGTGAGCCGCCAAGTGCTGGCCGACCACGTCTACGAGGAACTGCTGGAATCGCTGATGGATGGCCGGCTCGAACCGGGTGCCACCGTCAGCATCGACGGCACAGCCCGGGACCTGGACGTTTCGCCCACCCCGGTCCGCGAAGCCCTTGCCCGGCTGGAACACACGGGCATGGTCCGCCGGGTGGCGCTCAAGGGTTACCGGGTTGCGCCGGTGTTCACCCGCGAAGACTTCGCCGAACTCATGGAGGCGCGGCTGGCCATCGAGCCGGTGAATGCCCGCCTTGCCTGCGGCCGGCTGACCCAGGAGCGGCTCGCCCAGCTGGAACAGGCCGTGACCGACTTGAAGACCGCGCCGCGGGGACCCTCATTCGCTGAATACCGCGACTACCTCGAAGCCGACGAACGCTTCCACCGGCTCATCGCCGAACAAACCGGAAACCAGTTCATGGTGGCGGCGTATGCCGCGCTCGGCGGCCAGGTCCAGCGCTTCCGGCTTTTCGGGGGTGTGGGCATCACGGATGCAGAGAACGCCATCGCCGAGCACCAGGCCGTCCTGGATGCGATGGCCTCGGGAGACCCCGAGACGGCTGCCGCGGCCATGGCCGAGCACGTCCGGAGAGTCCGCGGCCGCGCCATCGCCGACGCCCCGGAAGGCTAAGCCCCACCCTTAGCGCTCTCTCCCAAGTGACTGGCAGTTAATGTCGTGACGGCGCCTTTTCACGACGTCTACTGCTAGCTAGTTGGGCTGACACCACCAGAAGTGTGACCTTGACAACTCTTTGTCGATAGTAAATCCTATAGGAAACAGGATTCGCACAAAGGAGTGAACACCATGGCCTACACAGCCGAGAACTGGCCCATTACTGCGGCCCTGCTTCAGTTCCCGGGCACCGACGCCCAGGGAACCCACATCAACGACGCCGGCGCCGAAGCCTGGGCCGAGGTCCTCACCGAGGTGAAGGAAGCCGGATTCGCCCATGCGGACCTCACCGACAGCTGGGTGCGCCCGGGCGATCTCAGCAAGGAGCGCCTGGCCGAGTTCAAGCAGACGGCGGACACCGTGGGCATCGGCGTCCCGGTCATCTCCGCCATCCGCCGGAGCGTCATCGAAGAAGGCAACTGGGAAGCCAACCTGGCCTACAGCCACCGCACCATCGACGCCGCCGCCGAACTGGGCTGCGAGGTCGTCTCCTTTGGCCTCCACCAGGCCATCACGCCGGAGCAGCAGAAACAGCTGTGGTTCTGGACGGTCGAAGGCTACAAGGACCCGGCCGGAAAAAAGGAAGCCTGGGGCAACGCCGTCAGCCGTCTCCGCGAACTGGGCCGGCACGCAGCCGAAGTCGGCGTCCTGCTCTCCCTGGAAATGTACGAGGACACCTATCTTGGCACTGCGGACTCCTCGGTGCAGTTGGTCGAGGACATCGGCCTCTCAAACGTTGGCCTCAACCCGGACCTCGGCAACCTGATCCGGCTCCACCGTCCTATCGAGGACTGGCGCGAGATGGTGGCCAAGACCCTGCCGTACTCCAACTACTGGCACATGAAGAACTACATCCGGGACGAGGACACCGCCCGGGACATGTACGTCGCCATGCCGGCGCCGATGGAAAGCGGCCTCATCAACTACCGCGAGGCCTTCAAGCTGGCACTCTCCGTAGGTTTCCAGGGCATTCTCTGCACTGAGCACTACGGCGGAGACGGCCTCAGCGTGACGGCCAGCAATCAGGACTACCTCCGCCGCCACGTCCTTCCCAAGACGGACGGCTACACACTGGGCCGGAGCCAGGTGGCGCAAGGACGCCAGCTGCCCGCAGCCTCGGAACTCAGCACCGTCTGAGCCAACGCATGGTGCGGCCGGCACGCTATTCGGGGGCGGCCGCACCACTCCGGACTCCCAGCCTTACTTCCCAACACGGATTCAATGAGGAAACCATGACCCAGATCTTCGACAACCCCGCTGATTTCGCGGATGAGGCACTGGACGGCTTTGTAGCAGCCAACCGCGGGTACGTCGCCCGGGTGGACGGCGGCGTGGTCCGTTCCACCGAGGTGCCCGCCGGCCAGGTGGCCTTGGTGGTGGGCGGCGGATCCGGCCACTACCCGGCCTTCGCAGGCCTCGTGGGACCGGGCCTCGCCATGGGCTCCGCCTGCGGCAACATGTTCGCTTCCCCGGCAGCTGGCCAGGTCTACCGGGTGGTCAAGGCCGCCAACGCGGGCGGCGGCGTGCTGCTGAGCTACGGCAACTACGCCGGCGACGTGCTTCACTTTGGCCAGGCCCAGCTGCGGCTCAACGCCGAGGGCATCGAAACCCGCACCGTCCTGGTCACGGACGACATCGCCAGCGCACCGCTGGACCAGATCGAGAAGCGCCGCGGCATCGCCGGGGACCTGACGGTCTTCAAGATTGCCGGTGCCGCAGCCGAAGCCGGGCTGGACCTTGACGCGGTCGAACGCCTTGCCATCCGGACCAACTACCGCACCCGTTCGCTGGGCGTGGCATTTGACGGCTGCACGCTGCCGGGAGCGGATGCGCCGCTGTTCCACGTGCCCGCCGGCCAGATGTCGCTGGGCCTGGGCATCCACGGCGAGCCGGGCATCTCCGAACACCCCATGCCTA
Organism: Arthrobacter sp. PvP023; assembly: GCF_017832975.1. Lineage (NCBI taxonomy): Bacteria > Bacillati > Actinomycetota > Actinomycetes > Micrococcales > Micrococcaceae > Arthrobacter > Arthrobacter sp. PvP023. Next base: position 4,056,042 of record NZ_JAFIBI010000001.1, on the reverse strand, counting down.
CCGCTTCCGAACTCGCCGAACTGCTGGTCTCCAAGCTCCTCGCGGACAAGCCCGACGACGCCGGGAACCGTGTGGTGGCCATCGTCAACGGCCTGGGTACGGTCAAATACGACGAGCTGTTCCTGCTCTTCGGGAAGATCGACAAGCTCCTTACCGCCGCCGGCCTGACTGTGGTGGAACCGGAATGCGGCGAGCTGGTCACCAGCCTGGACATGTCCGGTCTCTCCCTGACGCTGCTGTGGCTGGACGACGAACTGGAGCAGTTCTGGGCAGCTCCGGCCGACACCCCCGCCTTCCGCAAGGGCAACCTGGCCCCGCGTGCCCGCCGCGAGCTGGCCGGACCGGAAGACGCCGTAGCCGGCGACGTGGAAAACACGACGGCGGCAGCAGCTGAGCTGGGCCGGCTGGCAGCCGCCGTGCTCGCCCAGGTGCAGGGCGTCGTCGTCGAGCATGAAGAGGAACTGGGCAACCTGGATGCCATCGCGGGCGACGGCGACCACGGCATCGGCATGCGCCGCGGCGTGGACGCAGCTGCCGCGGCAGCGCAGGAAACCTCGGCAGCCGGGGCCTCGGCAGAACGCGTGCTCACCGCCGCGGGCGAAGCATGGAGCGAACGCGCCGGCGGGACCTCCGGGGCGCTGTGGGGATCCGCCGTGATCGCCGCCGGCCTGGCCCTCGGCAACAAGGACTCGTACCGCGGCGAGGACGCGGCAGCCGCCGTCACCGCCTTCGTGGACGCCATCACCCAACTCGGCAAGGCCGAACCGGGGGACAAAACCATGGTGGACGCGCTGCTTCCCTTCCGGGACGCATTCCTTACCGCGTTCGACGGCGGCACCCCGGTACGCGCGGCGCTCGCCTCAGCAGCGGCTGCCGCGCAGGAGGCCGCGGACGCCACCGCTTCGCTCCGGCCGCTCAAGGGCAGGGCGCGGCCCCTCGCCGAAAAGAGTTTGGGCCATCCCGATCCCGGCGCGGTGTCCTTCGGACTGATCGCCGCCCGGATCTCGAACTATCTCGATTCTGAACTGACGGATTCACCACTGACGGATTCACCACTGGCCGCCTCCGCGGCCGGAAATGGAGCACAACCATGAGCGCGGACAAGAGCACTGCAGGCTGGCGCATTGTCATCGGAAACGATGAAGCGGGCGTCGAATACAAGGAAGCGCTGAAGGCGCTCCTCGAAGCGGACAGCCGGGTCGCGTCCGTCACGGATGTGGGCGTCGGCGCCAACGACTCAACCGCGTACCCGCACGTCGCCGTCGACGCCGCCCGCAAGGTGGCCGACGGCGAAGCGGACCGTGCGTTGCTGATCTGCGGCACCGGACTGGGCGTGGCCATCGCGGCCAACAAGGTCCCCGGGATCCGCGCCGTCACCGCCCATGACGGCTACTCCGTGGAACGGTCGGTCCTGAGCAACAATGCCCAGGTCCTCACCATGGGCCAGCGCGTGATCGGCCTGGAACTGGCCAAGAAACTGGTGGGCGAATGGCTCGACTACCGTTTCGACGAGACATCATCCTCCGCCGCCAAGGTGGACGCCATCTGCTCCTACGAGCCCGACTACACGAAGGCAGTCTGATCATGACCGAAACAGCAAAAGGCCCAGCAAACGCGGAAAACACAGCGACGTTTGACGTGAACAGCGCCCGGAAGATCGCCGTCGTCGGCTCCGGCTACATGGGCGGCGGGATCGCGCAGGTCCTGGCGCTCGGCGGGGCCCGGGTTGCACTCGCCGATGTGTCCGCCGAAGTGGCGCAAAGCAACTACGACCGCCTGCTGGCGGAATCGGACCAGTTTGTGGCCGACGGCCTGTTCCCCGCCGGTTCCACAGAGATCCTGAAGCAGAACCTCTGGGCCGCCAAGGACATTGAGGAAGCCGTGGCGGACGCGGACTTCATCGAGGAAGCCGTTCCCGAGGTCATCGCCATCAAGCACCAGACCCTGGCCCGCATCAGCGCCGCCGCCCGGCCGGACGCCATCATCGGCTCCAACACCTCCACCATCTCCATCGCCGAACTGTCCGAACCGGTCACCAACCCGGAGCGGTTCCTCGGCGTGCACTTCTCCAACCCCTCGCCCTTCATCCCCGGTGTCGAGATCATCCCTCACGCCGGCACCTCGGCGGCCACCGTCGGCGCAGCCCGCGACCTGGTCCACGCCGCCGGCAAGCAGACGGCGGTCGTCAAGGACGTCACCGGCTTCGTGCTCAACCGCCTGCAGTATGCGCTCTTCCACGAAGCGGCGCAGCTGGTGGAGCAGGGCATTGCGACGGCGGACGACGTGGACACCCTTGTCCGCACCACCTTCGGCTTCCGCCTGCCGTTCTTCGGTCCGTTTGCCATCGCGGACATGGCCGGGCTGGACGTCTACAACTTCTGCTACAAGTCCCTCCAGACCGACTTCCCGGAGCGGTTCGCCACCCCCAAGATCCTCACGGACCTGGTGGACGCCGGGAAGCTGGGCACCAAGACCGGTGCGGGCTTCCTCAACGTTCCGGCCGAGCGCACCCCCGAGTTGATCGCGTACCGCAACAAGGCCTACGTCGCCATGCAGCAGCTTCTCGAAGACCTCGGCCCCGCCCCGATCCATTAGGACCTGCCCTGCCGCCGGCCCCATCGCCGGGCAAGGATTTCCCGTTCGTCATCATTCAGGAGCACACTCATGAGCATTTTCCCCGCAGAACGCACCGCAATCGTCACCGGAGCCGTCTCCGAGCGCGGCATCGGCCGGGCCACCGTCAACTACCTGGCCGCGCAGGGCTGGAACATCGGCATCATCGACCTGGACGACGCCCTGTGCAAGGCCGCAGCCAAGGAACTGGCCGCCCAGTACGGTGTCCAGGCCTTCGGTGTCGGAGCCAACGTGGCCGATGAAACTTCCGTCCGCAACGCGATCGATCAGATCGAAGCGGAGCTGCCGCAGATCGTTGCCTTGGCCAACGTGGCCGGCGTCAGTTCACCGGTTCCGTACCTGGAACTGGACGCCGCCGAATGGGACCGCGTGCTGAACATCAACCTCAATGGCGTCCATTACGCCACCCGCCGCGTGGCCGAATCCATGGTCAAGAACCGGATCGGACGCATCGTCAACATCTCCTCCGTATCCGCGCAGCGCGGCGGCGGCACGTTCTCCAAGACGCCGTACTCGGTGGCGAAGGCCGGCGTGATCGGCCTGACCCGCGCCACGGCACGCGAACTGGGGGAGTACGACATCACCGTCAACGCCATCTCCCCGGGCCCCATCGATACCGACATCATGGGCGGCACGCTCAGCCAGGAACGCAAGGACGAACTCACCAAGGACCTGGTGGTCAACCGGGTCGGATCCACACGCGACATCGCAGCAGCCATCGCCTTCCTCATCAGCGAGGACGCCGGTTACATCTCCGGCCAGACGCTGAATGTGGATGGCGGACTCTACATGCACTAGGGAAGGCCACCCATGGCACAGCACAAACCAGCAACATCCCAGGTGACGGGGCTCAGGTCCTGGAGCCGCGAACGCCGGATCTACCTCGCCGTGGGCATCCTCGCCTGCCTCGCCGGAATCATGATCATCGCATTCTCCCGCTAGGACCCCAGGCACCACCTTCGTTCGCAACTGATTTACTCAAAGAGGAGTTTTGATGTCCCTAACAGCAACATCCACCAAGGAGCTCCTGGATTCACCGGTCCTCAAATCGGCGATTTCCAAGGCCTCGTTCCGGCTGATGCCGATGCTGGTCATCCTGTATGTGGTGGCTTTCCTGGACCGCACCAACGTCGGCTTCGCAGAAGCAGCGCTTGGTGTGGACCGCGGGGTCACCGCCGGGGCCTACGCCCTTGGCGCCGGCATCTTCTTCATCGGCTACGCACTGTTCGAAATCCCCAGCAACCTGCTACTGACCAAGTTCGGTGCCAAGGTGTGGCTGGCCCGCATCGCCATCACCTGGGGCATTGTGTCCGCGTGCTTCGCCTTCGTCCAGGGCGAGACCTCCTTCATCATCCTGCGCTTCCTGCTGGGTGTCACCGAAGCCGGCCTGTTCCCGGGCGTCATCATGTTCCTGGCGGCCTGGTTCCCGAACAAGGTCCGAGTGAAAATGTTTGCCATCTTCTACCTGGCTCAGCCGTTTTCCCAGATGATGGGCGCGCCGCTGTCCGGCTGGCTGATCAACATCGGCGACCAGGTTCCCGGTGTGGCCGGCTGGCAGGTCATGTTCTTCGTTGAAGGCATGCTCGCGGTCCTGGCCGGCATTGCCGCGTACTTCTTCCTGATCAACAGCCCGCAGGACGCCAAGTTCCTGAACCCGGGCGAAAAGAAGGCGCTGCTGGATGTCATGGCACTGGAGGACACCGTCAAGGAGGAAACCGGCCCCCGGGGCGTGCTCGCCGCCATGAAGAACCGCAAGGTCTGGTACTTCACGGTCATCTACTTCTGCCTCCAGGTGGCAGTGTACGGCGTGACGTTCTACCTGCCGCAGCAGGTGGCGCAGCTGACGGGCCAGAAGGTTGGCTTCGCGGTGGGACTCCTGGCGGCCATCCCGTGGTTCTTCGGCATCTTCGCCTGCTACTTCATCGGCAAGGCAGCCAACACCATCGTCCGCCGCCGGGTGTGGGGCACGGGGCTGTTCATCTCCACCGGGCTCTGCATCTTCGGCTCGGCCTGGGCCGGCGCAAACCATATCCCGGCACTGGGCATCATCTTCATCACTCTTGCGGTGTGCAGCTTCCTGTCGATCGGGCCCATCGCATGGTCCTACCCGACCGCTTTCCTCACCGGCACGGCGGCCGCGGCGGGCATCGGCCTGATCAACTCGCTGGGCAACCTGGGCGGTTTCGTGGCCCCGATCCTGCGCACCACGGTCAACCAGGTCACGGCGTCCGACACGGGAACCATGGGCGTCTACGCCCTCGGCGTCCTGCCGTTCCTGGCGGCCGCCATGATGTTCGCGACCAAGCGGTTCCAGAACAAGGCGGACGAACTTCTCGAGAAGTGAGTCCGGACGCTGTCGCCAATAGGAAAACACACCAGCAAGAAAGCAACACAGATGCAGCACGCTTCAACCAGCCAGGACACGGGCACAGTCACTGACAGTGCTATCGACTCGGTCACGGACTCCGTCACGTATGTCGGCGTCAGCACCAAGATGTACCTGGGCTACCGGGACACCTTGGACTGGCTGGAGCGCCTGCGGCACGAAGTGGACTCCCGTCCGGCCCTGGCGGCCGGGCGGGTTGTCCCGTTTGTGATCCCGTCCTTCCCGGCGCTGCCGGCGGCCGCCGCTCTCCTGGCCGGTTCGCCAATGCTGCTCGGTGCGCAGAACTGCGGCTGGGCGGACGGCCCGTGGACCGGGGAGGTGGCGCCGTCCATGCTCGCGGAGCTCGGCGTCCGCCTGGTGGAGATCGGCCACGCCGAACGCCGGGCGCACTTCGGCGAAAACGATTCCATGGTGGCGCTGAAGGTCCGGGCCGCCGCCGACGCCGGGCTGACGCCCCTGCTGTGCGTCGGCGAGGACTCCTTGGCGGACGCCTCCGACGGCGACGCCGCCGTTGCGGCCCGGGCAGCCGCAGGCTTTGTGCACGGGCAGATTGAGGCTGCCGTTGGGGGCGACTGGGAACTGGCCTCGCGCCTCATCGTCGCTTACGAGCCCGTCTGGGCCATCGGCGCCGCCGAGCCCGCCAACGCGGGGTACGTGTCCGACGTCGTCAATCACCTCCGCGGCCTGCTCGCCGCGCACGGGTTGCGGGAGCTTCCGGTCATCTACGGCGGTTCAGCGAAGCCTGGCCTCCTGCCCGGACTGGGCGGCGTTTCCGGATTGTTCCTGGGCCGCTTCGCGCACGACGCCGGTAACTTCGGTGCGGTGCTGGATGAGGCACTGGCTGGATGAGGCGCCGGCTTGAAGAGGCACTGCTGATGGCCCCTACACGTTCACCGACCGCTGGCACAGCCCGATAAAACCGCCCAGCTGTTCGAGGCCCTCGGGATGGGTGGGCAGGTAGTTGGTCAGTTCCGGGGCGCGCACCACTACGGCACGCCACTTGCCGCGCGACACCGCCACGTTGATCCGGTTCCGGGAGAGCAGGAACTCCATGCCGCGCGGAGCCTCGGCCACCGCAGAACACGCCATGGACACAATCACCACGGCAGCCTCCTGGCCCTGGAACTTGTCCACGGTGCCCACGCGGACCGCCCTGTGGCCGGCTGCGTCGAGGGCGTCCCTGATCAGGTTCACCTGCGCGTTGTAGGCCGCCACCACCAGGATGTCCTCCGGCCCCAGCGGGCGGTCGCCGGTTTCATCGTGCCAGGGCAGGCCCAGATGCCGGCCCACCTGGTGCACCACTTCAGCGGCTTCCTCCGGGGACGACGTGATGTTGCCACTGTGGGCAACCATCACGGTGTCGATTCCGGCAGGGACGCCCGCCAGAAACCGCAGGTCAGCGGCGGTGGCGGACTGCAGCCTGCCCTCGTAGGAAAGCTCCGAAACGGCTGCGCACAGCGGCGACGCCATGCGCCACGTATCCGCCAGGAAGTAGCCAAGCTCCGGCGGAAGCGTGGCATGGCCCGCAGAGATCCAGCCCAGGGCGGACTCGTTGACCGGCTCGGGGTGGGTGCCCTGGCTGACCTGGGGGAGCTGCTGCGGATCACCGAGCAACAGCAGCCGCGGGCTTGCCTGGGCAACAGCCAGTGTGTTGGCGAGGGAGAACTGCCCGGCCTCGTCGATTACCAGAAGATCCAGGGACCCGGCGGGCACGGTGGAGCCGGTCATGGTCCAGGCAGTGCCGCCCACCAGTGCTCCTCCCGGAGAGCTGAGCAGCCGGTCCACGTCGGCGGCAGCGCGGTGGTCCCACGGCAGGGCGCCGTCGTGCTTGACGTCCTTGGCGACCCTTCGCGGGTCCACTCCCGCTTTTTCCACGGCGGTGCAGAGGAGGTTCTCCACCACCGCATGTGACTGGGCAACTACGCCCACCTTCCAGCCCCGGCCCACGAGCCGGGCAATGACATGGGAACCGACATGGGTCTTGCCGGTGCCAGGCGGTCCCTGGACGGCCAGATAGGAGTGGTCGAGGGCCTCCACGGCTGCCGTGATGGCGTCGATGAAGCGGTCCGCGCCAGCCGCCGGCTCGGGAAGAGCCCCGCCTGTCACCAGCCGCGGCGGAACCCTGCGCACCAGGTCCAATGCCGGATGCTTCCGGAACACGGGCTCTCCCGGGGTCTCCGCCGAAGCATCCGGGAGGCCGGCGGCTACCTGGTCAGCCAGCAGGGCCAGCGCCTCCTCCAGGCTCTTGGTGGCGACAGGCTGGTCTTCGGTAAGCGCTATGGGCAGGTTGTTATGCGGCTCGATCTTCCGGTGCAGGCGGTCCCGGATCACCACGGTATCCCTGCCGTCCTCGTGGCCAAGCTCCAGGACCTCGGTCCCGAACCACCCGTTACGGCCCGAGCCGTCGCTGCCTGTGCCCTCGAGCCCCGCGGGCAATGGACGGTCATACATCCGGAACCATTTGCTGCCTTCGCGGAGGTCCGAGCCGGCGCTGACTGTGCCGGTCAGCTGCACCCTGCGCTCGGGGAGCCTGGTGCCTACCTTGTGCCAGTCGTCGAGGATGCGGGCTTCCTCGACGAGGAAGACGTTGCGGTCCTGCTGGTGGGTGTCCGGTCCGCTCTCGCAGCGGTCAAAGTGGGCCCACCAAAATGCCTTGCGCTCACGGCGGTGGTAGCTCACAGCCGCCTCCACCATGGCGACGGCTTGAACATCGGCCTCCGGGCTGCCGAGCTCACCCCCTGCGGCACGGAACTCCGCCGCCCGGCCGAGGAAAGCCCGAATGGCGAGTTCAGAACGCCGGACTGCGGCACCGTCTCCGGAATCAGGTGCCGCCCGGCCTAAATCTTCGGAGCGCCCTGCGTCTCCGGGTGCCCCATCGTTTCCGCCCGGATGGGCGACCGGAGCGGCGCCGATTCCGCGCTCGGCAGCCAGCCGCAGCAGCCAGTCGCGGAGCTCCAGCGTGGAGAGGCAGTCGTATTCGTTGTAGTCCGAGATGCCGGCAAGGATGGCTGCTGCGTCCTCGGCAAGACCGGCGTCGCGCGCCTCGCAGTAGTCTGCATACGCCACCACCGATGCCCCCGCGTCCTTCACGTCACCCGAGCGGAGGTTGCTGCCCATGTAGAGCGGCTCGAGTTTCTTGATGCTGTACGAGTTCTCGGAGATCCGGATGCTGTTCCGCACGGTCTGGTACAGGTCCACGAGTAGCCCGTCCCGCAGCCACGTGTCCACGGTGTCCTCTCCCGCGACATGCATGACCGAG